>BEIA01000063.1 GCA_002898715.1 bacterium HR24
CTGCCGAGGACAGCCCGCGCCACCTCCACCTGGTAGGGGCGCAGGACGTTGCGGAGAGGCGACCCCCTAGCCACTGCTCGGCCCTCTGGTGGCCCGAGTTTAGAACATATGTTCCAGAGCGGTCAAGGGGCGTCCGTCAGCGCCCCTCTCTCTCCCGCGCGCTATACTGGTGCTACCGGCCGCTCTCTCCACAGCAGGAGGATGCCATGAGCCAGGAAAGGCCCCACCCCCGCTCCGCCGGCAGGGGCGAAGAAGTCGTCCCCGGCCGCCTCGGCAAGGACCGCTTCGGCTACTCCATGCCCATCGATGGCAGCTACTACCAGAGCCCGCCCTTCTACTATCGCGATGCCCGTTCCCTGTCCGTTCTGTTCGAGACGGACACCGACGCTGCCGCCGACCTGCTGCCCGAGGGGCTCGACCTGCCCCTGCCCGCCGTGGCCACCATGTTCATCGGCCACTACCCCTTCAGCACCTTCGGCCCCTATCACGAGGCCATCCTCGGCATCTCCTGCCTCTGGCAGGGGCAGCCCGCCCTCTACATGCCCCAGCTCGCCACCACCACCACTCCCCCTCTGGCGGCGGGGCGCGAGATCTGGGGCTACCCCAAGAAGATCGCCCACATCGACCTGCTGGAGCAGGACGAGATGCTGGTGGGCATCCTGGAGCGCCCGAAGGGCACACGCCTGGTCACCGCCATGATGCGCCGCGAGCGGCCCACCCGGCAGGTGCCCGGCATACGCGTATCCATCTCCTTGCGGCTGATCCCCAACCCGGAGGAGGGCAAGCCGCCCTCCCTGGCCCAGCTCATCCTGACCGAGATGAAGGAGGGCGTCCTGCACGAGGCGTGGGAGGGCCCGGGGTACCTCTCCTTCGATGCCCGCTCGGAGCTGGACCCCTGGCACCGTTTGCCGGTGCGTCGCGTCCTGCGCGCCTACTACGTCCGCGCCGACTCCACCCTGCCGGGCGGGCGCGTCATCAAGGAGTACTGAGCCCGGGAGAGAAAAGCGGCCGGCCCCTTTCGGGCCGGCCAGCGCCCATGACGGGGCGGCCGGGGTGCGGCCGCCTCCCGCCTCAGGCCACCAGTTCGATCTGGCTCAGGAGCTGCTCGTTGCTCTTGGTGCGGCGCAGCTGCTCCAGCAGCCGCTCCGTCACCCGGATGGACGCGTCCTGAGCGTAGGGCGCCTCGGACTGGAAGTCCTCGGCCATGCGCGCCAGGGCGCGGCGGAAGAGGGTCAGGCGCTGGTACGTCTTCTCGTCCAGCATCAGCTCCTCGCGCCGGGTGCCGCTCTTGAAGATGTCCACCGCCGGGAAGATACGCTTCTCGGCCAGCCTCCGGTCCAGCCACAGCTCCCAGTTGCCGGTGCCCTTGAACTCCTCGAAGATCACCTCGTCCATGCGGGAGCCGGTGTCGATGAGGCACGTGGCGATTATGGTCAGAGAGCCGCCCTCCTCTGTGTTGCGGGCAGTGCCGAACAGCTTCTTGGGCGGGTGCAGGGCCACCGGGTCGATGCCGCCCGACAGGGTACGGCCGCTGGGCGGCAGCGACAGGTTGTAGGCCCGCGTCAGCCGCGTGATGCCGTCCAGCATGATCATCACGTGGCGGCCCATCTCCACCAGCCGCTTGGCCCGCTCCACCGCCAGCTCGGCCACCCGCGTCTGCACCTCTTCGGGGTCGTCGAAGGTGGCGGCCACCACTTCCGCCCCGTCGCCCTCCACCGAGCGGCGCCAGTCGGTGACCTCCTCCGGACGCTCGCCGATGAGCAGCACCAGCACGTGGATATCGTCGTAGAAGTTCAGCACCGCCCGGGCGATGGACTTGAGGAGCATCGTCTTGCCGCCCTTGGGCGGCGACACCACCAGCCCGCGCTGGCCCCGGCCTACCGGCGCCACCAGGTCGATGAGCCGGCAGGTAGGGTTGGGGTCGCCCTGCTCCAGCTGGATGAAGCGGTCGGGGAAGGTGGGCGTGAGCTGCTCGAATGCCGGCCGGCCCTTGGCCACTTCCGGGTCGAGGCCGTTAGTGGCCTCCACCCGCAACAGGCCGTAGTACTTCTCCGATTCCTTCGGTGGGCGCACCTGCCCCATCACGTAGTCGCCCGTGCGCAGGCCGAAGCGCCGTATCTGTGACTGGGACACGTACACGTCGCTGGGGCTGGGCTTGTAGCCGTTGGTGCGCAGGAAGCCGTAGCCCTCGGAAGTGATCTCCAGGATGCCGCCGGCGAAGTAGTTGCCCTCTCGCTGGGCGCGGGCCTGCAGGATGCGCAGGATCAGGTCCTGCTTGCGCAGGCCCGAAACACCGGTCAGGCCCAGGCCGCGGGCCTCCTCCAGCAGCTCTTCGCGCGTCTTGCTCTCGAGTTCAGCTATGCTCATGGGCTACCTCGCTTCCATGGGCTGGTTGGGATGGTGCCGCTCGGGGAAGAGGGGCTCGTCGCCCGGAGGCAATCATAGTATAGCAGGGCCAGGCCAGCGGGCCAACCCACCGTCTGTCCCCCTCGCTGCCCCTGGGCTGTACGGCGCAGGCGTGCTAATATGCCACCGGCCGTACCAGCGAGGAGGCATGCCCATGGCCGCTATCGGGACAGGAAGGGGCCCCGCGCCCCAGGAGATCAAGTCCTTCGTGGGCCGGAAGGTGAGGCTGGAGCTCTCGCCCGGCTCCCCCCTGGGCGACAGCCTGGTCGGCACCCTCGTCGGCACCATCGATGCCGCCGATGGCCTGGTGGCGGTCCTGGAGCCGGAGGGCCGGCCCGGCGCCCGTGTCTCCTGCCACTACCACTATATCCGTGCCATAAGGCCCCTTTGAGCGCTTCCAGGGCGCGGCGGCGATTGACACACACTCTCTGCCACATATACTGAGTTCGGCCTATAGCCAGCGTTTAGGGGTGAGGCCATGAACGCCGCGCCTGCGCCCCTGTTGGAGACCCGCGACCTGACCAGGAGTTTCGATGGTCTGCGGGCGGTCAACCGCTGTACGCTCCAGGTGCAGCGCGGCACCATCACCGGCCTCATCGGCCCCAACGGGGCCGGCAAGACCACCCTCTTCAACCTCATCACCGGCTTCCTGCGCCCCACTTCGGGCGCTATCTATTTCAAAGGGGAGCGGATAGACGGCCTGCCCCCGCACCGCGTGTTCCGCCGCGGCATCGCCCGCACCTTCCAGATACCACGGCCCCTGGGGGGCATGACGGTGCTTGAGAACCTGATGCTGGTGCCCCCCGGCCAGAAGGGGGAGGTCATCTGGAACGTATGGCTACTGCCCGGCCAGGTGGCCCGCCAGGAGGAGGAGCTGTTCGATAAGGCCATGGCCGTGCTCGACTTCCTGGACCTGGCCCACCTGCGGGACGAGTACGCCGCTAACCTGTCCGCTGGCCAGAAGAAGCTGCTGGAGCTGGCCCGCACCCTCATGTGCGACCCCGAGCTGGTGCTGCTGGACGAGCCCGGCGCCGGCGTCAACCCTGCGCTCATGCGCCGCCTGGTGGCCGCCATACAGGAGCTCTGCTACGGGCGCGGCATCACCTTCTTCATCATCGAGCACGATATGGACCTGGTCATGCGCCTCTGCAATCCCATCATCGTCATGAGCAGCGGCGAGAAGATCGCCGAAGGCACACCGGAGCAGATACGGGCCGATGAGCGGGTACTGGAGGCGTACCTGGGTGGACAGTACTACCACCAAGAGCGTCCTTGAAGTCATGCACCTCTCCGCCGGCTATGGAGAGGTGCTGATTCTGAACGACGTCTGCCTGCAGGTGGCCGAGGGCGAAATGGTGGCCGTCATCGGCCCCAACGGCGCCGGCAAGAGCACCCTGATGAAGGCCAACGTGGGCCTGGTGCGGCCCCGCTCGGGCCGCGTCCTCTTCATGGGAGAGGACATCGCCGGCCTGCCCCCGGAGCAGGTGGTGGCCCGCGGCATCTGCTACGTTCCCCAGGCCGACAACGTCTTCCCCTCCCTGACGGTCCAGGAAAACCTGGAGATGGGGGCCTACCTGGTGCGCCGCGGGCTGCAGGAGCGCCTGGACAGGGCCTTCGCCCTCTTCCCCGAACTGGCCGCCCGTCGCCGCGAGCGGGCGGGTCGCCTCTCCGGTGGCCAGCGCCAGATGCTGGCCCTCGCCCGCGCCGTGGTTCTCGAGCCCAGGCTGCTGCTGCTGGACGAGCCCTCGGCCGGCCTCGCACCGCGCATGGTGGAGCTGGTCTTCGCCAAGGTGAGGGAGATCAACGCCGCTGGCGTACCTGTCCTGATGGTGGAGCAGAACGCCCGCGAGGCCCTCAAGCTGGCCCACCGCGCCTATGTGCTGGCCATGGGCCAGAACCGGCTGGAGGGGCCAGCGGACGAACTCCTGACCAGCGAAGAAGTGGCCAGGGTCTACCTGGGGGAGTAAACGTGGCCGTCGCCGCCCGCGCTGCTTCCCTCGCCCGCGAGGGCTGGCAAGGCCTGCGCTACCGCCTAGAGGCCCTCACCGGCGCTGTCCTGTGGGCGCTGGTGGTCGGCTTTCTGTTGGGCACGGCGGTCTCCAGTCCCGAAAACTTCGCCATCGGCCTGGTGGTGGGCAGCGTCTACGCCCTGGCCGCCCTGGGGCTCACCCTGCTGTACGGCGTGCTGCGCTTCGCCCACTTCGCCCACGGCGACCTGATGATGCTGGGGGGCTACCTGGCCTACTTCGCCCTCACCGGCATCGTCGTGGGCGCGAGACGGGACACGCAACTGCCCGCCGCCCTAGAGTCTCTGCCCGGCGCCACCTCCCGCCTGGGCGACCTTACCTTTGGCTATGGCCTGGTGCTGGCCGCCCTGGTGTCCTGCGCGGTGCTGGCCCTGCTATGCATCGGCCTGGACAGGGCCATCTACCGGCCCCTGCGCCAGCGGCGGGCGGGCATCGTGATCTTCGCTGTGGCCTCGCTGGGGGTGGCCATCGCCGCTCGCAGCCTGATGCTTCTCGTCTGGGGGCCCAATCCCCGCCTGTACGTGGAGGGCGTGTTCCCCGCCCACCGCTTTCCCTTCGGCGTGCAACTCAAGTCGGACCAGGTCTTCACCCTGGCCGTGGCGGTGGCGCTGGCGGGGCTGGTCTACCTGCTCCTCTTTCGCACCCGCCTGGGCAAGGCCATGCGGGCCATGGCCGATAACCCCGACCTGGCCCGCGTGTCGGGCATCGCCACCGAGGGGGTGGTGATCCGCACCTGGGCCCTGGGCGGCGCTCTGATGGCGGTGGCGGGCGTGCTGCTGGCGCTCCAGGCCCAGCTCAATCCCCAGCTCGGCTTCGTCGTCCTGCTGCCGGTGTTCGCCGGCGCCATCCTGGGGGGCATCGGCAATCCGCTGGGAGCGCTGCTGGGCGCCCTGGTGGTGGCGGTGGCCCAGGAGGCGTCGGTGGGGTGGGAGCTGTTCGGTCGACAGCTCGACCCCACCTACAAGCCGGGCGTGGCCTTCGTCATCCTCATCGTCATGCTCCTGCTGCGGCCGCGGGGCCTCCTGGGAGCGAAGACATGAGGCGACCGGGACGCTGGGTCACCCTCCTCGCCTTCCTGGCCGTGACGGCGGCGGTCGTCATCATGCCCGCCGAGCGCTCGGGCTGGGACTGGGGCGGTGTGCTCAGCTTCCTGACCGCCTTCGCTACCACTGTGGCCATCTACTCCCTGTTCACCTTGGGCCTGAACGTGCAGTGGGGCTACGCCGGCGTGTTCAACTTCGGCGTGGTGGCCTTCTTCATGCTGGGCGCGTACACGGCGGCCGCCTTCACCAAGGAGCCGGCCGCCGGCGGCTTCGACAGCTATGTGGGCGGGCTGGGCCCCAAGCTGTCGCTGCCGCTGTTCCAGAGCGAGCAGTGGCTGCCCTTTCTCATAGGCGCGGCCATGGCTGCCCTCATGTGCGGCGTGCTGGCCTATCTGCTCTCGTTCCCTGCCCTGCGTCTGCGCGAGGACTACCTGGCCATCGCCACCATCGGCATTGCCGAGCTGATGCGCAACGTGGTGGTGGCCGAGAGGGGGCTGGTGAACAGCGAGCGGGGGCTGAAGGGCATCCCCCGGCCCTTCTACCAGTCCTTCGCGCCCGACGACTACCAGTACTTCTACTTTCTACTGGCGCTGGTGGCGCTGGCCCTGGTGTTCCTGGCCGTAGAGCGGGCGGTGCGCTCGCCCTGGGGGAGGGTGCTGCGGGCCCTGCGCGAGGATGAAACGGCCACCGCCGCCTGCGGCAAGGACGTCATCTCTTTCCGGCGCCAGGCCTTCGTGGTGGGGGCCATGATCATGGGTTTCGGCGGGGCCGTTTACGCCTACGAGCGGGGGGCCGTGTCCCCCGACACCTTCACCCACTTCGCCGGCACGTTCATCTTCTGGGCGATGCTCATCGTCGGCGGCAGCGGTAACAACCAGGGCGCCGTCCTGGGCGCCTATATAGTGTGGGGCCTGTGGATCATCAGTCTGCAACTGCTGGGCTATCCCCTGCCCGAGACGCTGCGCACCCGCATCTTCTACATCCGCGACCTGCTCCTGGGCGTGCTGCTGGTGGCGGTGCTGCTGCTACGTCCCCAGGGACTTCTGCCCGAGGAAAGGAGAGTCTCCATCTGGGTGGAGCGGCTGCTGCGCCGCCCACCGGCGCCGGAACGGGCGGGGGCGCGGCCCGTGGCCGACCGCGCCCCCGAGGCTTGAAGCGTGGTCCTGCCCGCTACTGGGCCCTCGTCACCTCGGGCGGGCTCTTGCTCAGGTCTACGCGGTAGACGGACTCGGTCACCAGGCGGCGGGCGGCGGCGTCGACCCGCCAGACCTCGATGGCGCCGATGGTCACATCGCCGTTGCGGTCGAACTCCACCGAGCCCGAAGCGCCGTCGTAGTCGATGTCCTCGCCCCGGCGGATGGCCTCCAGGGCCGCCTTGACATCGTCCGGCCCGGGGCCGAACTTGCGCCCGGGCGCGTTGGCGATATCGCGCAGGGCGTCCCGGATCTTGGTCGGGTCGGTAGACTGCGCCTTCTCCGCCGCCAAAGCGATGACCATCACCGCGTCGTAGGACTCGCGCACGAACGGGTTCTGGTAGCGGTACCGGTACTTCTGCTCGAACAGGTCGTCGAAGCGGCGGCCGGCATCGGTCTGCAGTGCCCCGGGGGCGGTACCCTTCATGCCGTTGAAACGGTCCCAGCCCAGCTTGGCGAACATGTCCGCCGACTTGGTTCCGTCCACGAACACGAAGTTGCGCACCAGGTTGCGCTCCAGCGCCTCCCTCAGGTAGACGTCGGCCTGGCCTTCGGGATAGCTGATGGCCACCAGCGCTTCGGGCCCGCCGCTGACGCAGCGCTGCAGCTCCGAGGCGTAGCTGGGTGCCGTGGTAGCCGTGTGGGAGACCTGGGCGGTTACGCTACCCTGGAGCTGCTGGAACGTGCGGGTGAAGGTCTCGCTCAGCCCCTGGCCGTAGGCGTTGTTCACGTACATGGTGCACACCTTGGAGAAGCCCAGCTCCCGCACCAGCCGGGCCAGTACCACGCCCTGGGCGGCGTCGGAGATGGGAGTCCGGAACAGGTAGTCGTCATCGCGCAGGGTGGTCAGGGCGGGCGACGTGGCCGAGGGCGATATCTGCACAATCTTCTTGGGGACGGTGACGCTCTCGGCTATGGGCAGGGTCACGCCGCTGGCCGCCGCCCCTACGATGGCACTCACCCGCTCGATATCCACTAGTCGGCGGGCCTCCGCCACCCCCTGGTCGGGGTTAGTGCCGTCGTCGCCGATGATCAGCCGCACCGGCTTGCCCAGCACCCCTCCGGCGGCGTTGATGTGCTCCACAGCCAGGTTGGCCGCGTTGGCGAAGTCCGGGCCGAAGGGGGCCAGGGCGCCTGTGAAGGGCACCAGCAGCGCGATGCGCAGCTGCCCTGGCTCCACCGGCACCGAGGGCGTCCCCGCCCCCGGGGCGGCCGCCTCCTCCCCACATGCCACGGCCAGCACCAGGGCCGTCAGTACCACCGGCAGGAAGAACAGGCCAGGGCGCAGCCGTTTAGGGGCGATACTCATGGTTTCCTTACCTCCTGAGGCCTTTCCCCTATGCTGAGGCGCGGCCAGATTATATAGATAACTGACCAGGCCGTCAATTAGCTTAGGGCCTGCCAAGAGCTCGAAAGTGGGCAGGGCCCGGAGGTCGAGCGGCTAGCGCCCATGACCTTGGTCATCAGCCATGCCGCCTGCGCCGGCCACGCCCCCGAGAACACCCTCGCGGGCGTGGCGGCGGCACTCGCGCTGGGGGCCGACGCCGTGGAGGTGGACGTCCGCGCCACCGCCGACGGCGTGCCCGTCCTCCTGCATGACGAGGCCGTGGACCGCACCACCGATGGCCGCGGTCCGCTGAGGTCGTTCACTCTGGCAGCCTTGCGCTCCCTAGATGCCGGACAGGGAGAGCGAGTCCCTACCCTGGCCGAAGCGGCTGCCCTGCTGGCTGGCCGCGCCCTCCTGGTGGCCGAGCTGAAGGAGCCGGGCATCGAGGCCGCGGTCGAGGCCGTGCTGGCCACCCTGGGGCCGCGAGGGGCCCAGGTCTGGTCCTTCCTGCCACAGGTGCTGGAGGCCCTGGCCGGGCTCGCCCCGCGCAGGCCACGGGTGCTGCTGGTGGGACCGGAAGATGTGGCCCGCTGGCCCGCTCCCCTGGAGGCGGCGCAGCGACTGGGGGCGCTGGGCCTCAGCCTGTGGCACGAGGCCATTACCGCGGAGGTGGCGGCGCGGGTGCGGGCGGCCGGCCTCTCCCTCTACGCCTGGACGGCCAACGACCCCGACCACATGCGCCGCCTGATGGAAGTGGGCGTGGACGGCATCGTCACCGACTACCCGGACCGCCTCCGCGCCCTCCTGCGCGGTTGACAGCCACGGGGGGCGGCGCTATGGTCATGGTGCCTTTCCCCTAGCGCTGTCTAACTTCTTGCGGGAGGTCTCCGTGATGAAGGCCGTTACCTTCGAGGGCCCTTTCAAGGTCGCCGTCAAGGATGTCCCCGAGCCCACCATCGAGCAGCCCACCGATGTCATCGTCCGCGTGACCACAGCCGCCATCTGCGGCTCCGACCTGCACGTGTACAACGGCCGCATGCCCCTCCCCCTGACCGGCTGGGTACTGGGCCACGAGTACGCGGGAGTGGTGCAGGAGGTGGGCGAAGCCGTCACCAACCTGCGACCTGGCGACCGGGTGGTCGGCTCGTTCATCGCCAGTTGCGGCGAGTGCTTCTTCTGCCGCAAGGGCTGGCCCAGCCAGTGCCCTCGCCAGCAGATACTCGGCTTCAGCATGGCCCCGGGCGCGCAGGCCGAATACATGCGCGTGCCCTTCGGCCACTTCACCCTGGAGAAGGTGCCCGAGGGAGTGCCCGACGAGAAGGCCATCTTCGTCGGCGACATCCTCGCCACCGGCTACTTCGCCTGCGAGATGGGCGGCATCCAGCCCGGCGACGTGGTGGTAGTGGTGGGCTGCGGGCCGGTGGGGCTCTTCGCCCAGATGACGGCCCGCCTCTTCGGCCCCGCCGCCGTCATCGCCATCGACTCCGTGCCCGAGCGGCTGGAGCTGGCGCAGCGCCTGGGCTCCGTGGCGGTGGACATGGGCAAGCAGGACCCCCTGGCGGTGGTGCGGGAGCACACCGACGGTCGCGGCGCCGACGTAGTCATCGAGGCGGTGGGGCATCAGGAGTCCATCAGGTCCTGTTTCAGCTACGTGCGCGGCGGCGGCACCATCGCCGTGGTGGGCGTATACTCCGAGCCCGAGTTCCCCTTCCCCCTCTTCCAGTCCTTCCTGCGCGACATCTCCTTCCGCACCGGCATCTGCCCCTCCAAGAACTATATGGCCCGTCTGCTGGGGCTGATAGCCGAGGGCAAGCTCGACCCGTCGGTCATCGTCACCCACGTGCTGCCCCTGGAAGAGGCCCCCCGAGGCTACGAGATGTTCGCCCAGCGGCGGGAGGGCTGCATCAAGGTGCTGCTGAAGCCGTAGCCGGTGGGCGCGGGCCTCTCCCGTAGATGGGCCCACGCTCTGGGCTGAGCCCCGCGGCATAACCCGCCCTCTCCGCTCCACCTGCCGCCGGCCTCTGAGGGCAGCGCGGGCCTGGGATCGCGCCCGGACGAGCGCCCGCCTGCAGCGGGGAGGGGCTCCCGATAGCCGTTGACCGGGCCGGGCGGCTGGGCTACGATGAGGTTAGACCCCTCCCCCCAGGGGAAGGGTATGGAGGCTGCGAGATGAAGGACAGCGTCCGCCAGGAGGCCCTCAAGCGCCTCAGCTATATCGAGGGGCACCTCCAGGGCATCAGGCGCATGATCGAGGAGGACAAGTACTGCCCCGAGATCCTGCGCCAGACCTACGCCGTTCGCCGCGCCATCGAGAAGCTGGAGGCCCTCATC
>BEIA01000064.1 GCA_002898715.1 bacterium HR24
GCCTCCCCTTCACCCGTACGGACGTGATGCTGGCATTGAAGGTGTAGAACAGGAAGTCGCGCCGCACGCCCAGCACGATGGCGAGATAGGTCTGGATGAAGCCGAAATGGGTCACCACCGCCACCCGCTGGCCACGGTACTGCCGGGCGATGCGGTCCATGACCTCCCGCACCCGCTTACGGGCGGCGCGACTTTCTTCTCCGCCCGGAAAGGCGTCCCAGCGCATCTCGCGGGCGAGGCGTCGGGCCAGGGCGCGGGCCGCCTCGCCCTTGAGCTCTCGCGGGTCGCTCTCGGGCGTGCCCATAATCACCTCTCGCAGGTCCTCCTCCGTGTGGATGGGCAGTCCAGTGGCCTCAGCGATGAACTGGGCGGTCTCGATTGCCCGTCGGGAGGGGCTGGAGACGATGGCATCCAGTCCTTGTCTGGCCAGCCGCTGAGCCAGGCGC
Organism: bacterium HR24; assembly: GCA_002898715.1. GTDB lineage: Bacteria > Chloroflexota > Dehalococcoidia > SM23-28-2 > HRBIN24 > HRBIN24. Next base: position 447 of record BEIA01000064.1, read on the forward strand.
TGGGCCTGCAGCCTGCCCACCTCGGTCAGGGGAGGGTCGGCCCACTCCCGCGCCTCGCCAGTGTTGCTGAGGGCCTGGGCGTGGCGCACCAGGTACAGCCTGGTGGCGTTAGCGCCGATGAGAAAGGCCTCGCGGAAATAATAGGCTATCGGGTCGCCGGGCGGCGCTGACCTCTGTTCCGACATGCCTGTGTACTTCGCCCTGGAAGATGAGAGTCGGCTAGCCCCGCGGCAGCCCCAGGCCGCGCATGGCGATAATGTTGCGCATGACCTCGGACGTGCCGGCGGCGACGGTGGTGGACACCGACGCCAAGTAATAGTCGGCGATGCGCCCGGCCATAGGCGCCCACTTGCTACCCGGCCTGAGCTGGCCGCCCAGCCCCAGCATCTCGATGCCTGCCCGCGCCAGTCGCTGCTGTAGCTCGGAGCCGAACAGCTTGCTCATGGAAGCCTCCTGGTTGGGGATGCGCCCCTGCGACTGGATCCAGGCCACCCGGTAAGCCAGGAGGCGGCCCACCTCGAACTCGATCTTCAGTTCGGCCAGCTTGTGGCGGATAGTGGGGTCGGCCATGAGGGGCCGGCCGTCACGCTCGGTCTCCCGGGCGTACTGAACCAGCTCCTCGTACAACCTGATCCCTGCCATCACCCGGTTGATGCCCGAGCGCTCGAAGTCCAGGGTGGCGGCGGCCACGTACCAGCCGCGGTTGAGCTCCCCGACCAGGTTCTTCCTGGGCACGCGCACGTTATCGAAGAACACCTGGTTGAAGGCATGGCGGCCGGTCATGTCCACCAGGGGCCGCACGGTGATGCCGGGGGTGCGCATGTCCACAAGGAAGTAAGAAATGCCGCGGTGTTTGGGGGCGTCGGGATCCGTGCGGGCGAGCAGGATCATCCAGTCGGCCACGTGAGCGAGGGAGGTCCAGATCTTCTGGCCGTTGATGACGAAGTAGTCCCCGTCCGGGACGGCGCTGGTCTGGAGGGAGGCCAGGTCGGAGCCAGCCCCGGGCTCGCTGAAGCCCTGGCACCAGATGACTTCGGCATTGGCGATGCGAGGCAGGTGCTCCCGCTTCTGCTCTTCGGTCCCGTAGAGGATGATGGTGGGCCCCACCCGGTCTGGGCCCACGCCCAGCTGCTGGGGCGCGCGGTGATAGGCCATCTCCTCGTTGAAGATGACCTGCTTCATGATGCTGGCGCCCATCCCCCCGTGCTCCTTGGGCCAGGCCAGCGTGAGCCACCCTTTCTGGGCCAGCTTCTTCTGGAACCGCCGGATCTCGTCCAGCCCGCGGCCGCCGCCGTAGCCCAGGGGGCTCTCGGCCCCGCCCTCGGTGGCCTCCTCGGACCATTCCTGGCGCAGGAACTCCCGCACCTCCTGTCTGAAGGCCTCCTCCTCGGGCGAGAAGCGGAACTCCATGGCTGGCCTCCCGTGCACGTCAGGGTCGAGGACGCTAATAATATACACTGTCCGCATCGGGAGGGCGACAGTTGAGATGGACGGTCTGGGCCCCCATCGTCCTCGTGGCGGTGGCCGTTGCCTGTGGCAGCGAGCAGCCGCTGGTGATGACGGGGCCGTCGCCTCAGCCCACTGAGGTCGCTGCTCCCAGGCCAGCACCGAGCCCGACGCCCACTCGCTCGCCCGCGCCTCCACCTATCGCTTCTCTCGCCGACGTCTTTCCCCCTCGTGACCTGCCCCTGGGCACCCTCGACCCGGGCCGTGTGCGCGTGCTGGTAGCCACCGGTGATGTCATCCCCGCGCGGATGGTGGACGTTACCATCCGGCGCCGCGGCAACGATTTCCTGTACCCGGTGCGGGACGTGGCGAACATTACCCGAGCTGCCGACATAACGGTGGTGAACCTGGAGGCGCCCCTCATCGATGGCTGCCCATACCACGCCGAAGGCTTCACTTTCTGCGGGCAGCCCGGCTTCGTACAGGCGTTGCTGGCCATGGGGGTGGACGTGGCTACGCTGGAAAACAACCACATCGGCAACTACGGCTCGGAGGGTACCGCCGAGACCCAGGAGCTGCTCGCGCGCCACGGCATAGCCTGGGCCGACCGGCACCGGCTGGCGGTGCTGGACGCCAGGGGCCTGCGATTCGGCTTCCTCGCCTTCAACGGGGTGGGGGAAGCGTTCGACCGGGCAGCCATCCGCGATGCCATCGCCACTGCGCGGCGCCAGGTAGACGTGCTGGTGGTGGCCTTCCACTGGGGCATGGAGTACGTGGACGTACCCGAGCCGGCCCCGGGCATCGCGCCCGACGACCCCGTGGAGATAGCCCATCTGGCGGTGGACGCCGGCGCAGACCTGGTGCTGGGCAACCATCCCCACTGGGTACAGGCGGTGGAGGTGTACAGGGGAAAGTTCATCGCCTATGCCCATGGCAACTTCATCTTCGACCAGATGTGGAGTTACGAGACTCGGGTGGGAGTCATCGGGCGCTACACGTTCTATGACCGCGAGCTGGTGCGGGTGGAGTTCGTGCCCGTGATCATCGAGGACTATGCGCGGCCGCGCCCCCTGCAGGGCCTGGAGGCCCAGGCGGTGCTGGACGGGATGCGCCGGGCCAGCGAGGCCCTAGCGCAGCGGCTGGCGATGCGCCCCTAGCGCCCCTTGAACTGCGGCTCCCGCTTTTCCAAAAAGGCGCGTGGGCCCTCGCGGGCATCCTCGGTCATCTGGGCGATGAGCATGGCCGCCTGGGCCGCCTCCAGCGCCTCGTCCAGGTCGGTGAACATGCCCCGGTAAGCGAGGCGCTTGGAGAGCTGGATGGCCACCGCCGGACCACGCGCCAGCTTGCGGGCGAACTCCAGCGTGTAGGGCATCAGCTCGTCGGGCGGCAGCACCTTGCTCACGTAGCCGATACGCAGGGCCTCCTCGGCGTCGATGATCTCCCCCGTCCAGATGAGTTCCAGGGCCTTGGCCATGCCCACGATGCGGGGCAGCAGCCAGCAACCGCCGTCGCCGGGGATGATGCCCATACGCACGTAGGTCATGCCGAAGCGGGCCGTCTGGGAGGCGAAGCGGATGTCGGCCAGGGACGCCATGTCCATCCCCGCACCCACGGCCGGCCCGTTCACGGCGGCGATGTAGGGCTTGTCCATCTGGGCCAGCAGGCGCGGGATGCGCTGGACGGAGTCGCGCAGGAAGTTGCGGTTCTCCACCAGCGTACGGGCACGGTCCATGAGGGCGCTGGCCGCGCCCGAGCCCACGTCGGCGCCGGTGCAGAAGGCGCGGCCGGCGCCCGTGACCACGATGGCCCGCACGTCGGGGTCGAGGTGCGCGTCCTGCAAGGCAGCGTACCACTCGTCCAGCATCTGGCGGGTGAAGGCGTTCAGGCGCTCGGGCCGGTTGAGGGTGATGACGGCCACGCCATCCTCGTGCTTCTCGTATATGACCTGCTCGAACTGCATGGCTGACCTCCTCCTAGCTGCGCGATTGCGGCACGCGTCGCCAGCCTCAGGCCCGCGCGGGGCTCAGGCTAGCCTTGAGCCTCCCTCCCACCGTCGGCAGGGCCAGGCTGGCCACCACCGCCATGGCCCAGATACCGGCCATGACCAGGAAGGCAGCGGCAGTGTCCCACCTGTCCACCACCGCTCCGGCAATGACGCCCCCCGTACCGCCGAGGCCGAACTCGGCCAGGAAGTACAGGCCGAAGCTGCTCCCCACCAGGCGGACGGGGGCATAGTCGGCTATCAGGGTATTGTAAATGGGCTGGCGGGCGAAGCTGAAGAACACGAAGGACGCCGCCGCCACCAGCAAGGGCCAGCCGGAGAAGATGCCCATGAGGGCCAGGGGCACCAGGGCAGCAGCCGTCACTGCTACGGCCAGCGCCTCGCCGCGCACATGACGCGTGAGCAGGCCGCCCGTGTACTGGCCCACGGCGCCCATGAGGTAAGCGGCGGTGGTGAGCCAGTCGCCCAGATCCTCGCTCACCTCCAGGCTGATATGGGACGGCAGGAAGGTGAGGGTGCCGCGGTAAACCGCCCCCACCAGCGAGGAGATGAGGTAGACCAGCAGCAGGGCCAGGGCTACCTGGGTCGTGACCGGCGCCCTCGCCCGTGGCTGCGGATCGCCCGGCGGGCTCACCGGGCGGATGCGGTACTCGCCGCCGAGCCGGGTGGCCCAGATGGCGAGGACAGCCGCCAGGATGGCCATGAGCACGTAGGCCCAGCGCCAGCTCGACACGACGGCGATGCCTCCCGCTACCCCGGGGGCCAGTGCCAGCCCGATGTTGCCGGCGGCCCCGTGCAGTCCCATGGCGACGCCCCTCTGGCCGACGCCGTGGGCGATGAGGGCGGTTGCAGCAGGGTGGTACATGCCCATGGCCAGCCCCAATAGGCCCATAGCCAGGGCCAGGAGCCAGGCGGACGGCGACAGCGACACCAGGGCCGAGGCTAGCGCCGCGCCGGCGAAGGTGAGCCCCAGCACGCGGCGCGCGCCCAGGCGGTCGGTGAGCAGGCCGGCGGGGAAGGCGGTGGTCCCGAACGCCCAGCCGAATACGGTGGCCACGCCGCCGAGAAACGCTTCGCTGGTGCCCAGATCGAAGGCAATGTCGAGGAGCAGGGCCCCGTAGGCGGTCTCGATGGCGTGGACCAGGGCGTGGCCCAGATTCGTGTACAGGATTACCTGTCGCTCGTCCCGCGCCACGTGCGCGCCCGATTATAGCATGGCCCTTCCTTAGCCTCGATTGCCTCGCCGTCTCCACCCCTGCTATCATCGGGCCGCCATGCTGTGGGGGCCAGGCAGAGAGCGGGTCTCTCTGGACGGCATGTGGGAGTGCCGGCCCCTGGGGATGGGAGAAGACCCGCTCACCGCCGCTGGCGGCTGGCAGGCCGCGCCGGTGCCGTCCAACTGGCACCGGGCCGGCCTGGAGAACTACCTCGGTGCGGTGGCCTACCGCCGCACCTTCCGAGCGTCCCGGCCTAGGGAGAGGAGTGCGCACCTGGTGTTCTGGGGCGTCGACTACTTCGCCGATGTGTGGCTGAACGGCTCCTACCTGGGCCGTCACGAGGGCTACTTCCAGCCCTTCCGCTTCGATATCACCGGCCTGCTCCGGGAGGAGAACGAGATCGTCGTCCGTGTCGAGTGCCCAAGGGAGGAGCCGCGGCGCGTGTGGCCCAACCGCAAGCGGCTGATCAAGGGCGTGTTCCAGCACCACGACTGCCGCCCGGGCTCCTGGAGCCTCGAGCACGGCCAGGACGAGCCCACGGGCGGCATATGGAACTCGGTGGAGGTGGTCTACACGTCCCCGCTCTACGTCGACTCGCTCCGCCTGACGCCGTTGCGGGCATCGGAAGACTCGGCCCTGGTGCTGGCCTCGGCCGTGGTCTATTCGCCCGACCGCCGGGAAGTGGACGCGGCACTCTCGCTGCGCCCGCTGGACAGGACGGGCGGGGTGGCGCAGCAGCGCTTCGTCGCCCGGCTACAGCCGGGCGACAACGCCCTCACCTTCGTGCTGACGCTGGAGCAACCGAGCCTGTGGTGGACGTGGGACCACGGCGAGCCCTCCCTCTATATGGCCGAGCTGTCCGTGGCCGGCGACAATGGCCTGCGGGACTCGGTACAGGAGAGGACCGGCGTGCGCCAGGTCAGGGTGGAAGAGGACTGGACGTGGCGCCTGAACGGCCGCCGCTTCTTTCCCCGGGGCACCAACATTATCCCTGCTGAGTGGCTGGCCGAGTACACCGCCGACGCCATCGCCAGGGACGTGCGCTTGCTGCGCGAGGCCAACGTCAATGCCGTGCGCGTGCACGCCCATGTGAACCGGAAAGAGCTCTATGCGGCGCTGGACGAGGCTGGCATCCTGGTCTGGCAGGACTTCGCCCTGCAATGGGGCTATGAGGACTCGGACGAGTTCACGGCCGAGGCGGTGCGGCAGGCACGGGACATGGTCCGGCACCTGCACAATCACCCCAGCATCGCCGTTTGGTGTTGCCACAACGAGCCGCTGGGCCCCAACCGCGAACGACTCGACCTCGCCCTGCGCGTGGCCGTGCAGGGCGAGGACCCCGCTCGCCATGTGGAGACAGCCTCCGATTTCCAGCAGCACCCCTATCCGGGCTGGTACTACGGGTCCTATCGCGAGTTCAGCGGCCTGCCCGGCGCTCCCTTCGTCAGCGAGTTCGGCGCTCAGGCCCTGCCCGACGTGGAGACGTTGCGCGAAATGTTCCCGCCCGAAGCGCTGTGGCCGCCAGACTGGAACGCCTGGGCCTACCGCTGCTTCCAGTACCACGAGACCTTCCACGTGGCGAACGTCGAGATGAGCGAGACGCTGGAGGAATTCGTCGCCCGCAGCCAGGAGTACCAGGCACTGGTGCTCAAGTTTGCCATCGAGCGGTACCGGTCGGCCAAGGGGCGCGTCACCGGCCTGTTCCAGTTCATGTTTATGGACCCCGCGCCCCTCATTACCTGGTCAGTGCTGGACCATCGCCGCCGACCCAAACAGGGGTACCGCGCGCTGCAAGAGGCCTACCAGACAGTGCTGCCCGTCATCGCCCTCGACAGGGAGACCACCACCCCCGGTCGCGTCATCGCTTTTCGGGTGGCGGTGGTGAACGACCTGCACCGGGCCTTCGACGGGGCCAGGGTGCGCGTGTGGGCCGAAGGGCCCGGGGGATGGGGCGCCGACCTGGATGCCTACTCCCTGGACATCCCGCCCGATTCGGTGGCATGGGCCCAGCGGCCGCCTCTGGAGGCGGGCACCACCATCTGGCGGGTGCCGTCCGATGCTCCCGCGGGACGTTATACCATCCGGGCGGAGGTGCGGGACGCCGACGGCACGGCGTTGGGCACCAACTGGCAGAGTATCGAGGTGGTGTCGCTGCCGCTGGACAGGGAGTGGTGGCCTTTCTTCTAGAGCAGGCCGTCGCGACGCAGGTCGTGGATGGACGCTTCGAAGGCCTCCAGTACCGCGTCCACATCGGCCTCGGTGTGCACGCCCGACACGAAGCCGCCGCTGAGGCCCATCAGGTCGACGCCGTGGTTCAGCATCGCCCGTTTCAGGTTCATAGCCAGTTCGGGATGCATCCGCGGAGGCTGGCGGCCGCTGTCGGCGGGCCACTCGATGCCTCCCTGGGGCCGAGGGCACTCCTCTCCCAGCACGATGTGGAAATACGACGCGAGGCCGTACACGCAGCCGGGTACCTCCAGGCGAGCCAGGGTGGCGTTCATCTCCCGTACCAGGCGCTCGTTCAGGCCATCGGCGTGGCGGTGATAGGTGCCATCGGCGATAAGGGAGAGCATGGTGCTCCCGGCCGCTGCCGACAGCGGGTTGGCGTTGAAGGTGCCAGGGTGGAAGACCCGCTGCCGGGCGTCCCAGGCAGAGTCGCCACGGAAGGCCATCATGGACATGATGTCGGCGCGCCCGGCCACGCACCCGCCGGGCAGGCCACCGGCCACGATCTTGGCCAGGCAGGTCAGGTCGGGAACGACGCCGTAGCGTCCCTGCGCCCCGCCTACCGATACTCGGAAGCCGGTTATGACCTCGTCGAAGACCAGCACCGTGTCGTGGCGGCGTGTCAGCTCCCTCAGGTCGTGCAGGAACGATGGCGCCAGGGGCAGCGTGCCCCAGGAGGCGCCCGTCGGCTCGAGGATGACCGCTGCCACCTGGCCACTTTGCAGGTGCCGCTCTACGGCCTGCAGGTCGCCCTGGGGCACGCTGATGGTGTCCTGCAGGGCCCCGGGCGTCACCCCGGCCGAGCGCAAGGCATCGGAGTCGGAGTAGCGGGCCCCGGCCACCGCGTCGTGCCAGCCGTGGAAGTGGTAGTCGAATTTGATCACCTTGTGGCGGCCGGTATAAGAGCGGGCGAGGCGCAGGGCCATCAGGGTGGCCTCGGTGCCGGAATTGGTGAAGCGGACTACCTGGGCGCTGGGCACGAGGCGACGCACCCACTCCGCCCACTCCACCTCGCGCTCGTGGCAAGCGCCGTAGTGAGTGCCCCGCGCTGCCTGCTCGGTCACCGCCCGCGTTATTTCGGGATGGGCATGGCCTAGGAAGAGGGCACCGTGGCCCATGACCAGGTCCACCAGCTCGTGACCGTCCACGTCCCACTTGCGGGAGCCTCGGGCGTGCTCCACGTAGACCGGGAACGGCGTGACGTAGCGAACGTCGTGGGTCACTCCCGAGGGGAAGGACTGCAGCGCCCGCTCATACAGGCGGGCCGAGCGCGGATGGCGGGCCACGTACTCTTCCAGGATGCTCACCGTGGCGTCCCCTCCTCCTCATCTCTGCCACGCCGTGGCGTCAGGGGCAGGTCGCGCATGGTCACCAGCCCGACAGGCCCCGGGGCGTAGGCCAGCGTCGGCAGCAGGTGCTTCACCAGGGCGGCGGTGGCGCGATCGCCGTGGATGCCACCGGGGAAGTAGGCCCTCACCGGCGGCACCCCCTGTATCTCGATAGCGTCGTGGGGCTCGCTGGCGTCCAGGACCATCACCAGTTCCAGCTCCAGGAGCGGGCGGCCACCAACGGTGCCCGTTACGACCTGCCGCACGCCCGCCACCTGACCGGGGGCGATACGCAGCGGCCCGGCCCGGATGTGGCGGGGCGCCAGCACCGGTGTCATCTCCTCCTTCAGCTCGTCCATCTCCCAGCCTAAGGCATCGGCCAGCATGAGGGCAGACTCCACCAGGCCCACGTGGCCCAGGGAGCCGCTGGTGACCTCGGCCTCGAACTCGGCCAGCGAGAGCCCAGCACCCATCTTGCGCTGGAGCTGGGGCCGGCGCTGCGACAGGTCGACGACACGGCGCACCCTCACGGCGTCGACCCGCTGGCAGGCCAGGGCCAGCAGGGAAGGCAGCAGGTCCATCACGAGGCCAGGGTTGACACCCGTGCCCAGCACACGCCGGCCCCTGGCCCTCGCCTCCCGGTCCAGCTCCTGCGCCAAATCCGGGTGACGGGCCCACGGAAACGAGAGCTCCTCGCAGGTGGAGAGCACGTGTGCGCCGGCCCTCAGGCAGCGGAGGAGCGGCGCCGCCTCCCGCTCCAGGCGCGAGCCGGCGCTGTGCACGACTACTTGGGCCCCGCTTTCCCTGAGGGCGGCGTCCAGGTCGGCGGTCACTGTTACGCCCAGGGGGCCTTCCAGCCCCGCTATCTCGGCCAGGTCGCGGCCTGCCTTGGCCGGGTCGACATCTACCGCCCCCACTATTCGGAAGCGGGGGTCGGCGGCCACCAGGCGCACCACCTCTGCCCCGATGGCGCCGACGCCGAGGTGCAGGGTGCGCAGGGGGGAGTTCATCTCACTCCACCTGGGCCAGAAACTCCAGGACGGCGCGGTTGAATACCTGGGGCCGTTCGAAGTACACAGAGTGTCCCGCCCCGGGCACCATCAGCATACGGGCATTGGGCAGCAAGCGCGAGGCCACCGCCACCAAGGGTGGCGGGAAAAGGTCGTCCTCCTCTCCCACGATGAACAGCACTGGCACCTGCAGCCCGCGGATGGCATCGCCGGTGGGGTCGAGCACCGGATAGCGGCGGGGCAAGTCCTGAGGGCGGGGGCCGTTCAGGGCCGATATGGCCCGGTAGAGAAAGGCCAGTTGTGGGCGCGTGCGCGCGAATCGCACGGACAGGGCGCGGCGGGGCACCTGCAGCTTACGCCTGTCCCAGCGCTCCTGAGCCTGGCGGCGCGCTTCCTCGTCGGCCGCTGCCCAGACTGCTCGCCTCATGCCCACCAGGGAGTTGGCCATGACCAGCGCCTTGACCCGCTCGGGATGGCGCAGGGCGTAACCGAGGCAGGTGAGACCTCCCATGGACTGGGCTACAAGCCGAACCTCGTCCGCGCCGACATGCTCCAGCAACGCCTCCAGGTCGTCGACGAAGTGGGCCGGCTCTGGGG
>BEIA01000065.1 GCA_002898715.1 bacterium HR24
GCCGGCGCGGGCGGTGGTGCTGGCCTGCGGGGGCTTCGAGGCCAACGCGGAGATGCGCGCGCGCTACCTGGGGCCCGGCTGGGACCTGGCCAGGGTGCGCGGCACCCGCTACAACATCGGTGACGGCATCCGCATGGCCCTGGAGCTGGGCGCCCAGCCCTACGGCCACTGGAGCGGCTGCCACGCCGTGGCCTGGGATGCCAACGCCTCGCCCTACGGCGACCGCAAGGTGGGCGACCTGTTCCAGAAGCACTCCTACCCCCTAGGGATCGTCGTGAACCGCCTTGGCCAGCGATTTCTGGACGAGGGGGCCGACTTCCGCAACTACACCTATGCGCGCTACGGCGCCGAGATCCTGAAGCAGCCCGGCCAGATCGCCTTCCAGATATTCGACGCCAAGGTGCTGCCCCTGCTGCGGGACGAGTACCGCATACCCCAGGCCACCCGCGCTCAGGCCGATTCGCTGGCGGAGCTGGCCGACCGCCTGGGCATCGAGCGCGGAGGGCTGCTGCGGACTGTGGCCGAGTTCAACGCCGCCGTGCAGGGAGGGGAATTCAACCCCGCCGTCAAGGACGGGAAGGGCACCCGCGGCATCGTGCCGCCCAAGTCCAACTGGGCGCTGCCGCTCGACACGCCGCCCTTCGTGGGGTACGCCGTCACCTGCGGCATCACCTTCACCTACGGCGGCGTGCGCATCGACGGGCGCGGGCGGGTGCTGGACATTTACGACCGCCCCATCCCGGGCCTGTATGCCGCCGGCGAGCTGGTGGGCGGCCTCTTCTATCACAACTATCCGGGAGGCTCGGGGCTGACGGCAGGGGCCGTATTCGGGCGCATCGCCGGGCGGGAGGCGGCCCTCTTCGCCCGCGGCGCCTGAAGGGGTGGGCTATCGCCTCGGGCCCCCTCGTCCTATTATGTCTGTCGGACAGGGAAGGCCGTTGCGGACCGCGTTCTCCTTCGAAGGCTTCGTGACCCCCTGGGAGGTGCGTCGGCAGCGCTATCTCTATCTGCCCTTCACGGTGCCGCCCGGGACGGGCCGCATCGATGTCTCGTACCAGTTCGACGAGCCGGTGACAGCCCCCCTGGGCATGGGCCCGGGCAACAACGTGGACATCGGCATCTTCGATCCCCGCGGCCTGGACTTCCCCGAGGCCCCCGGCTTCCGGGGCTGGAGCGGTTCCGCCCGCCGCGAGTTCTTCATCGCTCCCCACGAAGCGACGCCGGGCTATATCGCCGGGCCGCTCCTTCCCGGCCGCTGGCACATCGTCCTGGGGTTCGAGCGGGTGCAGGAATCAGGGGTGGGCTACCGGGTGCGTGTCTCTCTGGAGGAGGGCCGGGACGGAGGGGCCACGCCTCCGGCTGAGGGCGGCAGTCCGCCCTGTCGTGCCCGGGTAAAGGGCGGGCGCTTCCTGCGGGGCGACCTGCACTGCCACAGCGTCCACTCCGATGGCCTGAACACGGTGGAGGAGCTGGCGCGGGACGCCGTGGCCAAGGGGCTGGACTTCCTGGCCGTCACCGACCACAACACCTGCACCCACCACCGCGAGCTGGAGCGCCTTTCCCACCTGCCCACCGTCCTCATCCCGGGCGAGGAGGTGACAACCTACTGGGGTCACGCCAACGCCTGGGGCCTGCGCCGCCTGGTGGACTTTCGCTGCACCGATGAGGAGTCCATGCGCGCCCTGCAGCGGTTCGTGCGGGAGCGGGGCGGACTCTTCTCCATCAACCACCCCAAGTGCATCGGCCCGCCCTGGCTCTTCGACCTGTGGGACGGCTTCCCGTGCATGGAGGTATGGCAGGCACCGTGGCGCTTCCACAACTGGGACTCGCTGGAGCGCTGGGAGACGCTGCTCCAGCGCGGGCTGCGGGTGGTGGCGGTGGGCGGCAGCGATACCCACTCCATACCGCCGGCGCGGCCGTTGCACCCCCACGGGTTGGGCAACCCCACCACCTGGGCCTATGTGCCCGAGGCCGAGGCGGGCGAGGAGGAAGTGCTGGCGGCCATCCGCCGCGGGCACGTGTTCATCTCGGCCGGGCCGGAGGGGCCCCGGCTGGTGCTCCAGGCCGATACCGACGGCGACGGCCGTTTCGAGGCGCTGATGGGGGACAGCATCGTACCCCCGGAGGGGCGGCCCGTGCGCGTGCGGGCGGCGGTGGAGGGCGGGGCCGGGCACCGGCTCTGGCTGTTGCGGGACGGGGTGCCGGTGGCCATCGTGCCCGTCGAGCGCGACAGTTACGTCTTCGAAACGGAGCTGGACATGGCGGGAAGCCGCTACCTGCGGGCGGAGCTGCGGGGTTGGCGGGGCCGCCTGGAGAGGGGTGAGGTGGTGTGGGCCCTCTCCAACCCCATCTGGGCCGCAGGGGCATGACCTGACAGGGGAGGAAGAACAGATGGCCCAGCCCGAAGCGCCGCAGCGCACCATCGTCGTCGTCTCCCACACCCACTGGGACAGAGAGTGGTACGAGCCTTTCGAGGTCATGCGGGCGCGGCTGGTGCGCATGCTCGACCGCCTGCTGAGCTTCCTGGACGAGAAGCCGGACTTCACCTGCTTCGTCCTGGACGGCCATACCATCTGCCTGGAGGACTATCTGGAGGTGCGGCCGGAACGCAGGGGGGACATCGCTCGGCTGGTGCAGGCGGGGCGGCTGGTCATCGGCCCCAACTACGTGCTGCCCGATGAGTTCCTCATCGGCACCGAGTCCTGGGTGCGGAACCTGATGCTGGGGCTGAGGACTGCCCGCGCCTTCGGCCCGCCCATGATGGTGGGCTACTCGCCCGACGCCTTCGGCCACATAGCCCACCTGCCGGCTATACTGCGAGGCTTCGGCCTGGAGAGCGTGGTCATCTGGCGGGGGGTGGGGGAGGAGGCCACCACCAACGAGTTCCGCTGGGCTGCGCCCGATGGCTCCGAGGTGCTGGCCATCTTCCTGCGCCAGAGCTACTCCCTGGGGCGAGACCTGCCCTCGGTGCCCCGTGCGCTGGAGCTGAGGCTGCACGCCGTCCTCGACCAGCTGGTGCCCCACGCCCCTACCCCGTACATTCTCCTGCCCAATGGGGACGACCACCGTGCCGCTCAGGAAGACCTGCCCCGGGTGATCGCCCTCGCCAACGAACTGCTGCCCGGCGTGCGCACCGTCCAGGCCGACTACGCTGCCTATGCCTCCTGGGTGCGGGAGGCGCTGGGCGATGGCCTGGCGTCCCTGCCCCGGCTGGAAGGGGAGTTCCGCTCCAGCCGCACGTCCAACGTGCTGGCCGGCGTCCTCTCGGCCCGTATGTGGATCAAGCAGCGCTATCAGGAGTGCGAGGATCTGCTGGCCCGCTGGGCGGCGCCCTTCTCCACCTGGGCGCACCTGCTGGACAACTTCAACGGCGGCCTGCCCCACCGCCCCGCCGACCACGCCCTGCTGGAGCAGGCCTGGCGCCTTCTGCTGCAGAATGCCCCCCACGACTCCATCTGCGGCTGCTCCGTCGACCCCGTCCATGAGGAGATGCGCCCCCGCTTCGACCGTTGCCAGCAGATCGGAGAGGACGTCCTGGGCCAGGCGCTGCATACGCTGGCCGGCTGCGCCGCCCCCGCCAGACAGGGGCACCACCTGGTGGTCTTCAACTCGGAGCACGGGCCCCGGGACGACTTCTGTACCGCCGTGCTGCCCCTGGAGGGGAAGCTAGCACCCGATCACCTGCAGGGACCGGAAGGCGAGCGCGTGCCCTTGCAGGTGCTGTCGCGCTCTGAAGCACCGGCCCGGGTGACGGTTGGGTTCGTGGCCCCGGGCGTACCCGGCTACGGCCTCAAGGCCTTCGAGGTCGTGTGCCGGGAGCGGACTTCCGAGCGGCTGCCCATCCTCCGCGGCAACGCCATCGAAAACGAGTTCTTCCGTGTGGAGGCCGATGCCGCCACCGGCACCTTCACCTTGCGCGACAAGCGCACCCGGCGCACCTGCCGCGGCCTGAACCGGTTCGTGGACGGGGGCGATGCCGGCGACGAGTACAACCACGCGCCTCCCGAGGTCGACCGGCTGGTTACCAGGCCCCGGCATCACGCCCGCGTCGCCGTGGTGGAGGCAGGCCCGGCACGCTGGGCCCTGGAGATGCGCATGGTCTACTCGCTGCCTGCCTCGCTGGATGCCCAGGGCCAGGGCCGCTCCCGCCAGGAGGTGGAGTGCCCCATTGTCACCAGGGCGTACCTGTACCCCGGCGTGCCCCGCATTGACATCGAGACCGAGGTGGAGAACAGGGCGCTGGACCATCGCCTGCGCGTCCACTTCCCCACCGGGCTGCGCGCCGGCCACGTGTGGGCGGAGCAGCACCTGGGAGCCATCCGCCGCAGCATCGACCTACCGCCGGCGAGGCCGACCGACTACGAGGCGCCCGTGGGCACCTGCCCCCAGAAGGCGTTCTGCGCCGTGGAGGAGGACGGCCTGGGCTTCATGCTGGCCAACCGTGGCCTGCCCGAGTACGAGGCCTTGCGGGAGGCCGACGACACGGTCACCCTGGCCCTGACGCTGCTGCGCTGCGTGGGCTGGCTGTCGCAGCCGGACATCTCCCCCTGGCGGAGGGGCCCTGCTGGCCCCCACCTGCCCACACCGGGCGCCCAGATGTTGGGCCGGTGGACGTTCCACTACTCCCTCATCCCTTATCAGGGCAGCTGGGAGGAGGCCATGGGGCAGGCCCACCACTTCGCCCGGCCCCTGCGGGCTGCCCGCGTCCGCGACGGCATCGGTATGCTGGAGCGGGCCGTCTCCCTGCTGGAGGTGGAGCCTGCCCGGGTGGTCGTTTCCACTGTCAAGCTGGCCGAGGAGGGCGGCGGTGTGGTGGTGCGGGCCTACAACCCCACCCCAGGGCCGTTGCTGGCCCGGCTTCGCCTGTTCGCTGCCGGCGGGCCGGTGGAGGAAGTGGACCTGAACGAGTCCCCCATCGGGCCCCTGGCCATGAGCGATGGCTGGGTGGAGCTGGACATGCGGCCCAACCAGGTGCGCACGCTCCTGTTCCGCTTCCCCGGTGGGTGACGCGGGCCCCTGGGAGCTAGCGCTCCGGCAGGGCATGCTCGGCCCTGTCATGGCCGTCGACCTCTCGGGAAAGTGGGTCTGGGTGTGGCAGTGGCCGCGCGCCGACGGGGGCGACCCGGGGACTGTGGCGGCACGTCTCCGCGCCGCCGGGTGCCGGGGCGTGCTGGTCAAGGCCTATGATGGGCCCGGCTGGTCCCACCAGGGACAGCCCTGGCGCGAGATCTGTCGCGCCCTGCGGGCCCACGGGCTGCTGGTAGGGGGCTGGGGCTACCACTACGGCCAGGATGTCGAAGGGGAGGCCCGCCGCGCCGTCGAGACGGCGTCGTACGGCGAGGCCGACCTGCTGGTCCTGGACGTGGAAGCGGAGTTCGAAGGCCGCCCGGATGCGGCCGCCTCGCTGGTGATGCGGCTGCGCCAGGAGCTCGGGCAGTCATACCCTCTGTACTTCAGCACCTTCGCCCTGCCCCGCTACCACCGCCCCTTCCCCTTCGCGCCCTTCGCGGAGGGGTGTCAGGGGGCCGCGCCCCAGCTCTACTGGAACGCCTTCCGTCTGCCCATGGCCCGATCCCTGGCGGCGATGTACGAGGACTACGGCCTCCTGGGCCTCGGGCCGGCGCGGCTCTTCCCGGTGGCCGGCCTCTATGAGGAAGGCACGGTGCCGTATCCCCGGCCCGAGGACGTGAGCGCCTTCGTCCACCTGGCCCTGGAGCGTGGCTCGCGGGGCGTGAGCTTCTGGTCCTATCAGCACATGGACGAGGCCATGTGGGAGGCGGTGGCGAGAGTGGCCGTGCCCTCAGGGGAGGACAGGCAAACGATGCCGCCGGTGGAATGGATGGCGGCCCTCGAGGAGCGGGTATCGCGGCTGGAGGAGCGGGTGGCGGCGCTGGAGGGGCGCCCGACGTTCCCAACTGCCCCGCGCACGTACACCGTCCGGCCGGGCGATACCCTGTGGGCCATCGGCCAGCGGCTGGGGGTGGACTGGCGCCGCCTCTACGAGGCCAACCGCGATACCATCGGGCCCGACCCGGACGTCATCCGCCCCGGTCAGGTGCTGGTAGTGCCTTAGGCCTGCCCGTAGGGTCGGGGGGCCCTATAATGGCCTCGTGGCCACTTCCTGCCCACGCTACGACGTGGCGGTGGTAGGGGCCGGCCCGGCCGGTTCCCGCACCGCGCGCGAGCTGGCCCGGCGCGGCCTGCGCGTAGCCCTCATCGAGGAGCACCAGCAGGTCGGCATCCCTTCCCACTGCTCGGGACTCATAAGCCCCCGCACCTGGCAGATGGGGGAGACGGGCGACGATTCCCTGATCTGCAACTTCCTGCGCGGCGCCTACGTCCACGTCCAGGGCGGCGGCCACGTAGAACTGGGCGATAGCCCCGTACGGGCCGTGGCCATAGACCGTGCCCGGTGGGACCAGAGCCTGGCCCGGCAGGCCTACGCTGCGGGAGCCGAAGCGGTGCAGGCCCGCTGCGTGGGCGTGGAGCGTACCAGGGACGGGTTGGTCCTCCACCTGCAGCGCAACGGGAACAGCTCGCGCCTTCTGGCGCGCCTGGTGGTCGGTGCCGACGGCGCCCACTCGCGGGTAGCCCGCGCCCTGGGCCTCCCTCCTCCCCGCGAGCGAGTGCTCGCCCTGGGCGTGGAGGCGGAGGTGCGGTTGCCCCGCGACGATTACGTGCACGTGTTCGTGGGGCCCGAGCTGGCGCCCGGGTGGTTCGGCTGGGCCATACCCCTGGGCGACGGCCGTGCCCGCCTGGGCATCGGTTGCTGGGGCGGCGCTGGCGAGCCCCTTCGCCGCTACCGCCAGTTGCGGGAGGCCTTCCCGTGGCTGCTGGGGAGGGTGCGGGAGCTGCGCTTCTACGGGGGGAGCATACCCCTCGCCCCTGCGCCCCTCACGTACGGCGATGGCGTGCTGCTGGTGGGCGACGCTGCCGGCCAGGTCAAGCCGTTTTCGGGAGGGGGCATCTACACCGGCCTGGTGGCGGCCCACCTCTGCGCTGAGGCCGCTGCCCATGCCCTGGCGCGGGGCGACGTCTCCGCCCCCAGCCTGGCCGCTTACCAGCAGGCGTGGCGCCGGGCGTTGGGGCGGGAGTTGGCCCGCAGCCGTCGGTTGCGCCTGATGGGCCTGTGCCTGGGCCAGCGGGAGCTGGAGATGCTGATGAAGGCGCTGTCCCATCCACGCCTGCGAGGGCTGGCCGTGCGCAACGCCGACATCGACTACCCTTCCCGGACGCTGCTCACGCTCGCCCGGGCGACGCCCTCCCTGGGGCCGCTGGCCGCGGTGGCGTTGCGCCGGCCCCGGGCCCTCCTCCACCTGTTGGGGGCGTTTATGGGGTGGTGATGGGCGCATTCATTCTTTATCTGCATATTCCATGCTATAATTTCGGCTGACCGATGCCTTCCCAGCGTGCGGGCCGTCACCTTCCCCCGGGCCAGGACGCCGGAGTCGCCCCCGCGCCTCCCGCGACGCTACGACCTGCCGGCCTGGGCGTGCGCGCCGTGGCCTTCGTGCTCGATGGGATAGTCCTGGGGTCATTTCTCATGGTCTTCGTGGCGCTGGCGCTGCTGCAACTGTTCCTGCGCACCGATACCGGCGCCCGCGACTCCGATGCCGCTGTCTGGACGGCGGTGTACATGGTGATGGGCTGGCTGGCCTTCGTGCCGCTGTACCACATCGTCCTCTGGGCGTGGCGCGGCCAGACCATCGGGCAGATGGCGGTGCACGTGCGTGTGGTGCGTCCGGACGGGAGCGACATAGGAGTGGGGCGTGCCGTGTTGCGCTGGATCGTCTATGCCCTGTCCGTGCTCTTCCTCTTCCTCGGCTTCGTGCCCGCCCTGTGGGACGACTGGCGGCGGGGGCTTCCTGACCTGGTAGCCGGCACGGTCGTCATTGACCTGGCGTGAGGCCGTCAGTGGGCGGCACGATGCGAACGGTATCCCTGGTGGTGGCAGGCACGCTGTCCGCTCTCTGCTTCCTCGCCTTTACCCTGGCCCTCAACGGCTACCAGCTCACAGAGGAGGGTACGGGACGCCGCTTGCTGGAGCGGGCCCTGGTCGCTCTCACCGACCTGGATGTCGCCCTTCCGGCCCTGCAGGACTCGCTACGGCAGGCGGCGGAGGAGGCCCAGGGGCTGACCGTCGTCGTACCGGACTTTCCGGTACCGGTGGAGCTGTCCCGCGAGGAAGCTCAGACGCTGGAGGGGCAGGCCCTCCGCCAGCGTCTCCTGGCCGAGGGCTCGGCGCGCATGTACCGCCAGGGCAGCGGCGCCCTGCTCTCGGACCCGGAGGCCGAGCGCCGTCTGGAGACCACTTCCATGCCCTGGGCGCTGGAGCAGGGCCTGGGCCTCATCACCGAGGAGATCCACGGCAACCTGCAGGTGGCGATGATCGTCCTGGGAGCGCTGTCGCTGCTGCTCCTCGTCCCCGTGCTGTGGTCGCCGCCGCTGTGGGGGAAGATATCTCTCTTGGGGGCGGTGCTGCTGGTAGCGAGCCTGCCCCCCCTGGCAGGGACGCTGGGGGTGCGCTTCTTCCTGCGGGCTGCCCAGGGCGATGCCGACCTGTTCGTGCGGGAACTGCTGCAGGTGGGCATCGACGCCATGACGGTGCCCGTGCGCAACTATCTGGCCCTCAGTGCCCTGGGCAGCGGCCTGCTGGTGGTGGCAGCGGCAATGGTGTGGGCCGGCTCGCGGGGCCGTGCGCCCGCGTTGACAGGCAAAGGCGACGCTGCCTAGAATTGGGGACGGCGGGGCGGTTCCCGCCCGAGCGGGAGCGGGCGTAGCTCAGCTGGCAGAGCATCTGCTTCCCAAGCAGAGGGCCGCGGGTTCGAGTCCCGTCGCCCGCTCCAGACCTGGGGCCAGGGACGGGCCTCCTGTGGGTTGTGGTGGCGCCCCCTGAGCTCCCGCTGCCTGGCCCCAGGCCTGTTGGTTTGACGGCTGCCTAGTGTTCCCCCTTGCTCGCCCGGGCAAGGGGGCTTTTTTTGGCCTCTCAGGGCCTCCACCGGGGGGCTTGACGGGGGGCCGGGGATGCTGATAATGGCTCCCGCCACCACAACTCAAGGAGGTGCGTTATGCGGGAGCCTTCGAGGCCCTCGAGCTGGGCCGCTGTTTGCCGCTGGTGTGGTGACCGCCTGGCGCTGTCGGATGGGCGGGGGTGGGTGCATTTGGGCGGGGCCACGGTCCAGGTGTGCTGGGGCTGCTGGCGGCGGTTCCGGTGCTACCCGCCGGCGCATCGGTGCCCGTTCTGCGGGTCGCGGCGGGTGGCTGAGCACCACTCGGCGGCGCCGGTGGGGGTGTAGCGTGGGCGGGCGGAGGCGGTCAGGCGGCGGATCTGGGCCTAACACCCATCCTGACCATGGAGCCCATGGATCCCATGGATCCCATGGATCCCATGGATCCCATGGATCCCATGGATCCCATGGTAATGATGGGCTTGATGGGGTGGATGGGTGGGATGGGCTGTCGCCGGAGGAGGCGCGGGTGGCGTCGCATCTGGTGGCGCTGGGGTTCCGGGATGCGGCGGCGTTCGTTAGCCGGTATGGCTGGGAGCTGGTGGTCCGTGAGATGAGGCCGCTGTTGTTGGATGGGGCCGGGATTCGGAACCTGGGGGCGGTGCTGCGCTACCGGGTGCGGCGGGCGGCGGGGGCTGAGGGTGCGCGGGGGTGGGGGCGCTGAGGCGGTAGGTGCGCACAACGGCGGTTATGTGAACTCTCCGGTGGGTGGCTCACCCAGCCGGTGAGGGCCGGGCGCAGGCCGGAGGCGCCGGCCCATCAGTCGGCGGGGCATAGGCTGCGGGTGGCTGGCGGTACCGTCGCGGGGCGGGCCGCTCGGGGGGCGGGCCCGGGCCGGCGCCGGAGGCCGAGCACCGGCTCCCCTGGCGCGGGCCGGGCTGGGATAGGCGGCTGAGGGCGGAGTGGTTTGTTCTGGGTGGGGCGCGGCGGCCGCAGGCCGCGGCGGGCCGGGCCTACACCAGGAGGGCGTGGGGGGCGACGCCGAGGCCGACGGCCGAGGCGTGGCCCCCCGTTTGCTCCCCGGCCCGCATGGACCCGCGCAAGGGCGGGAACCGCTTTGTGCGGTGGGTGGGTGGGGTGGTGAACACCCGGGCGATGGCGCCCCGGGAGGGGGACGGCGCCAGGGCGAGGTGCGATCAGCCGGACGGTGGACGGTCTGTATCTGCTGGCGTGGC
>BEIA01000066.1 GCA_002898715.1 bacterium HR24
AACCACAGACAGGGGCACCAGGGTGGCTTTGGCTGGTGGGACTGGTGTGGGCGGGTCCGCGGATGCTGTCCCGCTGCTCAGCGAGAGGAAGCCCAGGGCGAGAACTAGCCCCAACAAAAACACCAGCTTTCTCATCGTCGCAGCTCCTTCAAGGCGCGGTCGTGTCAAGATTTATGTGTAAGCGTCTGTGTACGGGGGGCATACCTTTCCCGAAGCATCCCTTCCAACACCTCCTGCACCTCGGCAAAACCCTTCAACCTCCGCTCCGCCCACCTCCCTTCCTGCCGCTCAGACTCCAGGTACAAAAGCTTGTACACCGCCTCTTCCCTGGGAAACTTGTGGTCCCGCACCTTCGTCCCCCGCCTCACCTCCCGAATAAACCGCTCCATCAGGTTAGTGCTGCGAAGATAGGGCCAGAGCACCTGGGGGTAATCGTAGAAGCGAAGCAGGGCCCCCGAGTTCTCCCACCAGGCCGCCACCAGGGAGGGGTACCGGGCTCCCCAGGCCTCCTTGAGCCTCTCCAAGGCCTCAAGGGCTTCCACCCGGCTCCTCGCCCCGTAGATCCCCTTCAGGTCCTGAGCCAGCAAGGCCCGGTCCCGGGAACGCACCTGGGCCAGGCTGGAGCGCACCCTATGCACCACGCACACCTGCCACTGGGCCAGGGGATACACCCGGCGGATCGCCTCTTCCATCCCGGGTAGGCCATCGGTGATGAAGAGCAGTACCCGCCGCAAGCCCCTTTGCCATAGTTCCCTCAAGACCTCTTCCCAGGCGGTGGCGTTCTCCGTGGGTAAGAGCCAGAATCCCAAGACCCGCCTCTCCCCATCCGGGGCAAGGCCCAAAGCCACGTACACCGTCTCCCGTACGATCCCCTCTCCTTCCCTAAAGACCTTTAGGGAAAGCCCATCCAGGTAGAGGGAGGCCATCTCTGCAGGCAAAGGCCGCTTACGGAAGGCTTCCGCCGCCCCCAAGATCTCGTCCGTCAAGGCGCTCAAGGTCTCGTGGGAGTACCGGTGGCCCAAAAGGAGGCTCATTACCTCGGCCGCCTTGCGCTGGCTGACCCCGGCGGCGTACAGGGCCACGGCCACTTCTCCCACGTCCACCAGGCGGCGGGCGTAGGGGTGGAGGAAGGCAGGGTAGTAGCGGCCTTCTCGGTCCCTGGGGACCTTCAGATGGACTTGGCCGAAAGCGGTTTCCAGCTTCCTAGGGTAGTGGCCGTTCTTTTGCCCGCCGTGCTCCCTTAAGAAGGCTGCCCGGTCGGCCTCCAGTAGGATCTGCAAAACCTCGCTTACTGTTTCCCGCACCGCTTCCCTCAGCAAGATCCGCAGGGTATCCTGATCCAAGGGGCACCTCCTCCGTCTAAGGTGTGCCCCCCTATTAAACACAGACCCTTACACATAATCCCTTACACTACCGGGAGTGGCTGGGGAAGGCCCACTTCTGGACGATGTTCGTCGGCTTCAACCTGACCTTCCTGCCCATGTTCTGGCTGGGCCTGCACGGAATGAACCGGAGGGTGGCCGTCTACAGCCCCGAGTTGCAGGATGTGAACCTGTTCGTGAGCGCCGCCGGCTTCCTCACCGGCGCCAGCTTCCTGTTCTTCGTCGCGAACATGGCCTGGTCGCTGCTGCGGGGGCCGAGGGCGGCTGCCAACCCCTGGGGCGCCCGCACCCTGGAGTGGCAGGTGCCGTCGCCTCCGCCGGCCGAGAACTTCCCGGCCCCGCCCGTGGTGGTGGGCGGGCCCTATGACTATGGCATACCGGGCGCTCCGGCCCATGCCCTGCTGGGCGTGGCCGGGGCAGCGCCCGCGGAGGGCGAAGGATGAACGGCGAGCGGGAGGCCGACCGCAGGCGCGCCCTGTTCCTGGGCCTGAGGACGCACCGGCAGGTAGCTGTCTTCATGGCCCTGTTCCTGCTGGCCCAGACCGTGCTGGAGTACCTGGTCGCGCAGGTCATGACAGCCAACGTGCCCGTGCTGCTGGCCATAAACCTGGCCGAGGCGGCCGCCATCATGTACTACTTCCAGCACGTCTACCGCTTGTGGCGGGAGGACTGAGCCATGGAGACGGCGCTGGCGGCGGAGGTCCACGAGCTCGGCCCGGCCCTGAAGCTGCGGATACGGCAGTGGGGCCTGTGGCTCTTCTTCCTGTCGGAGGCCTTCCTGTTCGGGGCGGTTGCCTCCAGCCGCTTCTTTCTGGCCGGCCTGGAGCCCGGGCACGTCGACCAGGCCCTCGGGCTGGCCGTCACTTCGGTGCTGTTGACCAGCTCGCTGACTGCCTATCTGGCCGAGGCCGCCGCCGAGGAGGGCGACCGGACGCGGCTGGTCCGCTACCTCGGCGCCACCATCGTCCTGGGGCTGCTGTTCATGGCCGGGGTGGGGCTGGAGTGGTCGCGGGCCCACTTCCGGCCCTCCGACCACTTCGGCACCGCCTTCTTCGCCATGACGGGCCTGCATTCTTCGCACGTGGCCTCGGGCATCCTGCTGCTGGCCATAGTCCTGGCCCATGCCAGGGCCGGCCGCTTTCTGCCGGCGGAATGCGCCTGCAAGCGGCTCTGGCCGTGGCGCTGGTGCCCTCATTCAGCTCCGCGCCCGACGCGGGAAGATATCTGGCCGGTGGAGGCTACGGTCAAGTACTGGCACTTCGTGGACGTGGTCTGGGTCTTCTTCTATCCCATCCTCTACCTGATGAGCTGGCCCTCCTGAGGGGTCGACTTTGCCCCAGTCTGTGACCGAAGTCACTGCCTGCGCTTCAGGCTTCGCCCCAGAATGGGGGCAGGATGGGGGGCGACGACCGGTTCCGCATCGAGCGCCGCACGAGCGTGCGGGAAGTGCTGCGCCGCTACCCGACGGCGGCCCAGGTGTTCGAGCGGCACGGCATCATGGGCTGCGGCGGTCCCGACGGCCCCGAGGAACCGCTGGTCTTCTTCGCCCTGGTGCACAAGGTAGACCCTGAGCGGCTCATCGCCGAGTTACAGGAGCACATCGCTTCCGTCCGGGTGGCCGGGAGCGGGGCTCCGGTCGAGAGGCGCCTCCCCTTCGCAGTCCTGCCCTTAGGGCTGGCGGTGGCGGCGGCGCTGGGCGGCATCCCCCTGGGGGCGGTCCTGGCGCTCATGGCCGCCGACGGGCGGCTGGACGCCCGCTGGACGGCCGCTGTCCAGGCTCACGGACAGGCCCAGCTCATGGGCTGGCTGGGACTGTTCATCGTGGGCATGGCCCTGCACATCGTGCCCCGCTTCAAGGCTATCCCCCTCGCTCTACAGGGGCTCCGCCTGCCGGCGGTGGCGGCCTGGGCGGGGGCCATCGCGCTGCGCGCTGGTGCCGTCGCGCTGCCACAGGCGTCGGCAGTGGCAGTGCTCCTCGTCGCTGCCTGTCTGCAAACGGTCGCAGCGCTCCTGTTCGTGGCCATGGCCTCCCTCACCCTCATGCGCGGCAGGCGGGAGGGCTACGATGGTTTCCTGCTGTCCGGCCTCGTGTGGCTGGCCGCGGGGACGGGGTTACAGTCGGCGGGGGCGGCGTGGGCCCGCGCGGACGGCGCGCCCTACGTTCCCGCCCACTGGGACGCGGCGGCGCTGGACGCGCTGACCTACGGCTTCGTCCTCATGTTCGCCCTGGGGGTCTCGCTGCGGGTGGTGCCGTTCTTCCTCTCGCTGCCGCCCACCCGCCAGCGGCCGCTGCCCTTCCTGCTGGGAGCGGCCGACCTGGGCCTCCTGCTGCTGACGACGGGCGGAGTGGCCCGCGCTCTGGAAGTGGCAGTGTGGACACCGCTGGCGGCGGTGGGAGGGGCGGCCCTCGCCGTAGGAGCGGGCGGTACGGCCCTGGCCCTGAGGGTCTTCTCCCCTTCGCAGTCCTCCCACGTGGCCGACGAGCAGGCGCTGCACCGGAAGTTCGTGCGGGCGGCCTACGGCTGGCTGTTGCTGGCGCTGGGCGTCCAGGCGTGGCTGTCGGTGCGGGCGTCCCTGGGGCAGGAGCCGGGCTGGCTGGAGGCGGGGGCCGCCCGCCACATGCTGCTCCTGGGGTTCGCCACCCAGATGGTCTTCGGCATCGCCTACCGTGCCCTGCCCGTCTTCCTGGGGGTGCGGCTGGCCAGTCCGCGCCTGGCCGATGCCACCTTCGTCCTGGTGAACGTGGCAGCCATCACGCGGGCGATGCCGCCGCTGGTTTCGGCGGATGGAGGAGGGGGCATGTGGTCGCACGTGGCGGGCGCC
This sequence comes from bacterium HR24, assembly GCA_002898715.1. Taxonomy (GTDB): domain Bacteria; phylum Chloroflexota; class Dehalococcoidia; order SM23-28-2; family HRBIN24; genus HRBIN24. The sequence continues at coordinate 4,206 of BEIA01000066.1, forward strand.
GGCCTGCCGGCCACCGCCGCCGTGCTGCTGTTCGGCTACAACCTGCAGGCGATGGTCGTCGCTGCCTGGCGGCGGCTGAGAAAGTGGGAAGAGGGCTTGCCCCTGCGGGAGGTGAGAGAAGTGAGCGAGCCCACGGCAGTCACGGCCGATATGACGGTAGCGCAGGTCATCGAACGGGTGCCCGGGGCGCTGGAGCTGCTCATCGAGCGCGGCTTCACGCCCCTGAGCGACCCGAACCTGCGGGCGGCCCTGGCCCCCACCATCACCCTGAAGGGGGCCTGCGAGCTGCGGGGGGTGGACCTGGATGCCCTGCTGCGAGACCTGAACGAGCTGGCCCGGCGAGGCCAGAGAGGGGAGACATCGTGAGCGAGGCCGAGCGTATCCTGGACGTCCGCAACGTCCATCCGCGGGAGAGGCATCCCCTTATCTTCCGCGAGCTGGACGCCCTGGCCGCGGGGGACGCCCTGCTATTGGTGAACGACCACGACCCGCGGCCCCTTTATTACGAGCTGATGGCCGAGCGGCCGGGCCAGTTCGACTGGACGCCCGTGCAGCAGGGGCCCGAGACATGGTCGGTGCGCATACGCCGGCTCGGGGCGCCCGGCGAGCCCCGCACTGTTGCCTGGCTGCGGGAGGAGCACCGCGCCCTGGCGCCCCGCATCGATGAGCTGGCTGTCCTGGCCTCCCGCCTCTCCACCGCATCGTGGTCGAAGGAATCTCCGGCGGTGCGACGGGCGCTGGACTTCCTCCGCTCACACCTGCTGCCCCATGCGCGCCTGGAAGAGGAGGTCATCTACCCGGCGGTGGAGCGCGGGCTGGGAGCAGCAGGGGCAGCGGCCACCATGGTGCGGGACCACCGGGAGGTGGAGTCCCTCACGATGGCCCTGGCGGAGGCCGCAGGCAGGGCCGACGCGCGAGCCGATGAGGGCACGGTAGAGGAAGCGAAGCGCCTGCTCTACTCTCTGCACGCGTTGCTCCGCGTTCACTTCGCCAAAGAGGAAGAGGTCTACGTGCCAGTCCTGCAGCGCAGTCTCACCCCGGAGGAGGACGAGCGGGCCATGGCCGTCCTGGCGGCCCACGAGGGAGAGGGGCATGAAGACCGTGCCGGGTGAGGAGCAGCCTCTCGGGGGAAGAGACTTGTGGCTTGGCTTCGGTCCTGGCCCGCGAGCGGGAGGTGGACGAAAATGATGTTGAGCCCCGAGCTCGTCAAGGAAATGCTCAGGGACGTATACGACCCTGAGCTGCGCCTGAACGTGGTGGACCTGGGACTGGTCTACGACATCGCCTGCACGCCGGAGGGCGAGGTGGACGTGCTCATGACCCTCACCTCGCCCGGCTGCCCAGTGGGCGACGAGATCGCCCGGCAGGTCCACGAGGCCCTTTCGGGCTTCCCGGGCGTCAGGAGGGTAGGCGTCCGCTTTACCTTCGACCCTCCCTGGACACCGGAGCGGATGAGTGAGGAGCTGCGTGCCGAGCTCGGGCTCGACTGACCTAACGGGAGGTGAGGCATGGTCATCAGCGCTCGCCGCTGGGCCGCAGGCGTGGCGGTCCTCGTCCTCGCGCTTTTCGCCGTCGGCCTGGCAGGCTGCGGCGAAGAGTCGCCGGCCACTCCAACGCCCTCGAGCCCGGCCAGCGCTGGCGTCATTACTGACTTCCTGGGCCGTCGAGTTCAGGTGCCGCCATCGCCATCGCGCATAGCGGCGGTCAGCCCCACCACCATCGAACTGCTCTATTACATCGGCGCCACGTCGGTGGTCAGGACGGACGGTGTCAACTACCCGCCCCAGGCAGCCGATCTGCCCAGCGTGGGGCCATCGTACTCCCCCAGTCTCGACAGGCTAGCCTCTTACAGCCCCGACCTGGTGCTGGCCGATAGCGTCCTCCAGCGGGGGCTCGTGCAACGGCTGGAGTCCCTGGGCGTGCCGGTGGTGATGGTGGGCATCGAGCGGGTCGAAGACGTGTCGCGGGCGCTGCGCCTGGTGGGGCAGGCCATCGGTCGCCCGAACGCGGGGGAGGAGGCCGCGGCCAGGCTGGAGCGGGAGCTGGAGTCACTACGGGGCAGCGTCAGCGGACGGAGGCTGCGGGCCATGGCGCTGATCGCCGACGCCCAGGGCAACGTCTATGCCGCCCGCAACGACGCCTACGTCGGCTCCATCCTCCAGTTCCTGGGCGTGCAGAACGTGGCGGCCGACCTGCCGCAGACGGGTCCTTTCCCCGGCTTCTCTCAGATAAGCGCCGAGGCGGCCGGCGGCCTCGATCCGGACGTGGTGCTGGCCATCAGCCCGGCGCCGCCGCCAGCGCCGCGGCTCTCGCAACTGCTGCCCCGCATGCCCGGCTTCGGCGGCCTGCGCGCGGTGCGCGAGGGGCGGGTGGTGGAGATCGACCCAGCCCTGTTCCTGCAGGCGCCAGGGCCGCGGGTGGTCGAGGCCGCCAGACAACTGAAGCAGGCGCTGGAAGAGATGCGGTGACTGTGAGTACGGCGAGTGCGCTGCGGGCCGCCAGGGGCACCTGGCCCTATGCGGCGCTGGCGTTCCTTTTCGTCGCCGCGTTTCTCCTAGATCTCTGCCTAGGCGCCGTGCCCCTGTCTCCGGCGCGGGTCTGGGCAGGCATCACGGGGGAGGACGCCCTGGCCCGGCAACTCGTCCTGGACCTGCGTCTGCCCAGGGCGGTCCTGGCCGTGCTCACAGGCGCATCTCTGGCAGCGGCGGCAGCGGCGCTGCAGGGAGCGACCGGAAACCCTCTTGCCGACCCCCACCTGCTAGGGGTATCGGGAGGCGCGCTGATGGTCGGGGCAGTGATGGCGGTGGTGGGGCTCGATCCGCCTGTCCCGGCGGCCATGCCGCTCGCGGGCGTGGGTGCACTGGCGGGGGCGGCGGTGCCGGTGGTGCTGGCAGGGGTGGGGACGGTGTCCGGGGCGGGGGTGGCCCTCATCGGCGTGGGCCTCAGTTACCTATGGTCGGTGCTCGTGCTGGCGCTTCTTACCTCGGCCGGCTTCCTGGCCGCCCCCTCCCTCGCCTTCCTGGGCGGCAGCCTGGCTGGCCGCGGCTGGTCGGACGCCTGGGCGCTCGCGGTCTACCTGGGCCTGGCCGCGGTCGCGCTGGCGCTCTTGGTTAAGCCGCTGGACGCTCTCGCCCTCGGCGACGAGGTGGCCCGCTCCCTGGGACTCTCGCCCGCTCTGGCCAGGGCGGCGGCGGTGGCAGCGGCGGCGTTACTGGTGGGCCCTTCCACCTGGGCGGTAGGGACCGTGCCGCTCCTGGGCCTGGCCTGCGCCCAGGCCGCCCGCCGCATGTGGGGGCACGGCCACGCTGCTCTGACGCCCGGGGCAGCGGCCCTTGGTGCTATCCTGATGCTGGCGGCCGATGCGGTGGCCCGCTCCCTGCTGCCGGGGACGGAGTTGCCGTTGGGCACCGTCACTGCCCTGGTCGGCCTGCCAGTACTGGTGTCGGTGGCATGGGGAGCGGCCTGGCGCAGAGCATACTGAGCGTCCGCGACCTCGAGGTGGCCTGGGGCGACCGACAGGGCCTCTCGCTGGACAACCTCGAACTAGGAACGGGCGAGCTGCTGGGCGTCATCGGCCCCAACGGCGCTGGGAAGACCACCCTGCTGCGGGCCCTGGCTGGCCTGATGCGTCCGCAACGGGGCCAAATCAAGCTCGACGGCGCAGACCTCAGAAAGCTCAGCCCCCGCCAGGTGGCCCGCCTCGTGGGCTACCTGCCCCAGGTACGCGCCATACACGAAGACCTCACCGTCGCCGAACTGGTGGCGAGAGGCCTCCTTCCCATGGGGGCGATGTCCGCAGCCGAAAGCCGTCGGGCAGTGCAGGAGGCGCTGGAGCTCTGCGGTATCGCTGAGCTGAGGGACAGGCGCCTCTCGCAAGTGTCGGGTGGCGAGGGGCAGAAGGCCTGGATCGCTTTCGCTATTGTCCGGCGCCCGAAGGTGTTGTTGCTGGACGAGCCCACCTCTCATCTGGACTGCCGGCACCAGATGGAGGTCCTGGAGCTGGTGCGGCGCCTCTGCTCGGAGGGCGTGGCGGCGGTCGTCGCTCTGCACGACCTGTGGCTGGCGACACGTTACTGCTACCGTCTGCTGGTGGTGGACCGAGGCCGTCCGGTGGCTCTGGGGCCGGCGGAGAGTGTGCTGGACACGGAGCTGTTGCGCGGCGTGTTCGGGGTCGAGGCGGTGGCAGCCTCGCTGCCGGCCGGGGGCAGGGCCTGGCTGCCGGCAGCGCCGTCGGGCCCGACCACGGTCGAGGGAGGTGACGGCCGCGAACGGCTCAGAGAAAGGGGCGCGAGGAGATGAGTGGCTTCGACGCGGAGCTGGAGGGGGCCCTGGCCGACCTGGCCGCCCGGCGCCTGGCGGCCTGCCGAGCGGGCGACCCCACTGGCATCCTCATGGCCGACCACGAGTGGCTCCGACCCGCCCTGGCCGAGCTGCGAGCTCGCGCCAGGGACGGCGTCGACGCCTCCGCCCTGGAGAGGCTTGTTAGCGCTATTTGGGAAGTGGTGGACAGCCACTCGCGCGTGGAAGAGGAACTCTACTTCCCGGCTGTCGACCGCCTCCTCGCCGAGGCTGGTCGTCCCAACCCCATGGTGATGGCGATGGCCGCCGAGCACGATGCCCTGCCCGACCGCCGCCGCCAGCTCTTGGAGGCCCTGGCAGCAGGCAGAGACCCATTGCCGGCCATAGACGCCTTCAGCCGGGCGCTTCTGGTTCACTTCGACAACGAGGAAGACCTGGTCTTCGAGGACGCCCGCGAAGTTCTCAAGGGCGAAGAGGGCCGAAGACTGGCCCGGGCGATGGCCGCATTTCTGGGAATAAGCGAACGTGGGGGAGAGTGAGGATATGCTGGAGCGAGAGGAGGTCCGCGCCCTGCTGGAGGCCGTGGTGCTGGTGGTGCCCTGCAACGTCTGCGGCCAGGACCTGGAGGTGACCCTGGGCCAGGTGGCAGGCTCGCACGACGCCCTCTGCGCCGGGTGTCTGGCCCGGGGCGGGAGCGAGTGCCCGGCCATGGCCTATGCTCGCCTCCTGGACCGAGAGACCATCGAAGGGCTGGCCACGGCCTGGGCACGGCTCCAGGAACACGCCCGCCGCGCTGGCGGACGAGTGCTCATCAGGGCGTTATCGGAGGGGGTATGAGCGCCCGGGCCCCCTCTCCGACGGTGGACGAGGCCGTCCTGAGGCGGGTCATCTACCTGCGCGACCTGCCCGAGCACGTGCTGGCGGCCGTCGCCGCCGCGGCCGTGCCTCGCTCCTACCCGGCCAGGCGGTTGCTGTTCGTCGAGGGCGGTCCCTGCGACGGGGCCTGGGTCCTGGCGCAGGGTCGGGTGAAGCTCTTCAAGGTCTCGCCCGAGGGGCGGGAGCAGGTGATCCTCATCGCCACCAGCGGCGACTCCTTCAACGAGGTGCCCGTGTTCGACGACGGCCCCAATCCGGTCAGCGCCCAGACCCTGACGCCCTCCGTCCTCTACCTCCTGCCCAAGGCGGAGCTGCGGCGCCTGGTGCGCTCCCATCCCGAGCTGGCCGCCGCGCTCCTGGCCTACCTTTCGGTGCGGCTGCGGCACCTGGTGGGGCTGGTGGAAGACCTGGCCTTCCGCCAGGCACGCCAGCGGGTGGCCAAGGCCCTGCTGCTGTGGGATATGGAGCACGGGCAGGCGGAGCCCCTGTCGCAGCGGGAGGTGGCCGCCCTGGCCGGGACGGTGCGGGAGGTGGTCAACCGTGTCCTGCACCAGCTGGAGGAGCAGGGGGCGCTGCGCACCGAGCGCGGCCGGGTGGTCTGGGTGGACCGCCGTCGCCTGCTGGAGTTCGCCTGAGCCCCCGTATATCCGTAAGCCCCGCGAGATAGATGACCTTCGGCCCCCGATAGCTGTGACGCCCGTCACATCTCTCGGCCTCCCGGTGCTGCTGCAATGGA
>BEIA01000067.1 GCA_002898715.1 bacterium HR24
CTACCTGGTGACCAGGCAGGCCGAGGCGGTGGCCAGCAGGCGGCGGGGGCAGTTCGCCGAGGCGGTGGAGGTGCTGCGGGGCCTGATGCGCAGCGGCTACGGCCTCGAGGGCAGCATCGCCTTCCTGGCCGAAAAGGGGCCGAAGCTGATGCAGCCGGTCATGCAGGAGGCGCTGGTGGCGCTGCGCACGGGCGGCATGTACAAGGCGGCGGAGGTGCTGCGGCGCCGGGTCGCCTCCTATGACGGCGACCGGCTGGCCCTTGCCCTGGCGGCGGCGGTGGCCTACGGCGGCGGGAGCGTGGGGGCGGTCATCGAGGAGGTGGCGAGGGCGGTGAGGGACGACCTGCTGGTGCGGCGGGAGGCGGAGGCGGAGATGGCCAGGCAGGAGCTGGCGGCGCGCATCATCGGCGGCATGCCCATCGTCATCCTGGCTGCCATGTTCCGCTTCTCGCCGGAATATGCCGCCGTCTACCGGGAGCCGCTGGGGCAAGGGGTGCTGGCGGTCATGTTTGCCCTCATCGCGCTGGGCTACGTGCTCATGCGCAGGGGGATGCAGCTGCCCCGGGAGGGGAGGCTCCAGGTGAACCCGGCGCTCATAGGGGAGGCGCGGGCGTGATGGAGCTGCCGCCGGCCGGTGGAGTCCTGGCCTCGGCCCTTGGGGGCATAGGGGTCTTCCTCGTGACACGGGCGGTGCTGGACCGCCCCTTCCGGTCGCGGCGGGTGGCGCGGCTGCGGCGCATCACCCCTGTGGAGCGGCCCCTGATAGGCGAGGAGCGGCAGGAGGCGCCCCTCTTCCGGACGCCCCTCCTGGAGGAGCTGGTGGGCCAGCCCCTGCGGCGGGCGGGCGAGGTGCTGGCAGGCGCGCTGCGGGTGGTGGGCGGCCCGGAGGAGCTGGCGGGCAAGCTGGAGCGGGCCGGGACGGGCATGTCGCCGCCGGCCTACTACGGGCAGCGGCTCCTGTGGTTCCTGGTGGGGTGCATCATCGCCGCCATGGTGGGGGCGCTGGGTCTCATGCCCCTTCCTTTCTGGAGCTGGCTCCTTGTGGGCGTCGCCCTCTCGTTCGGGCCGGCCTACGACCTGGAGGCGAGGCTGCGGCGGCGGCAGGCGACCCTCGTGCAGCAGGTGAGGGCCATGGTGGACATGCTGCAGACGACGGTGTCGGCCGGCAGCGGCCCCGAGCAGGCGCTGGAGCTGGCGGCGCGGGCCCTTCCCGACCCGCTGGGGCGGGAGCTGCGGGAGGTGATGCGCCGGGCCCGGCTGGGCGAGGTGACGCCGGGCGAGGGGCTGGCGCATGTGGCGCGGCAGGAGGGGCTGCTGGAGCTGGGCCTGGTGGCCGACCTCTGGCAGACGGCAGAGACGACGGGCATGCCCCTGGGGGAGCGGCTGCGGGAGCTGGGGGTCCAGATGCGCGAGATGCGGCGCATCGCCCAGCGGGAGGAGGCGTCGCGGGCGACGGTGCGGGTCCTCTTCCCTATCGCCTTCTTCATCCTCGTCCCGCTCATGGTGGTCCTCCTGTTCCCGGCCTGCAACGAGCTCATCCTGAAGGGGACGCTGCAGACGGCTACGGGTGGAGGGCCATGAAAAGGGAGGACGGGCAGGCGCTGTCGGAGTACGCCCTGGTGCTGGCGCTGGTGGTGCTGGGGGTGCTGGTGGCGGTGAGGGCGCTGGGGGTGAGGCTCGACGACGTCTGGGCGGCCGTCGTCGCCGCCTGGAGCGCAGTGGTGCCGTAGAGGGGCGAAGGGGGTGAGAGCCGACGGCAGATGGCAAGAGCGGAGACCGGCCCCGGAGCGAGGCAGCTCCCGCCTGGCGGCAGGGCTCCGGGGCCGCGGAGGGCGACGCCGAAGGGGGCAAGGAGCAAGGAAGATAAAGGAGGAGGTATGCACATGAGCAGCATCGTGCGCTCCCTGAACGATCTGGCGCTGCGCGGGCTGGCGCGGCTGCAGGTGGCCCGCTGGAATGCCGAGGAAGGCCAAACTTTTGCAGAATATGGCCTGATTCTCGGCATCATCGCCGTGGGCCTCATCGCGGCGGCGGTGGCCCTGCGCGACCAGATCGCCAGCGTGTTCAGCAACGTCACGAGCGGCCTCACCTCCTGAGCAAGGAGGCCCCGGGCGGCGTCCCTGCCCGGGGCAGGCCGCAAGGCAGCCGAGGAAGGTGGACGAGATGAAGGGCGACGGCAGGCAAGGGGCAAGGGCGCCCCTGGCTCTCGCCGGGGCGACCGTCCTTCTGGCGCCGGCGGCAGCGGTGCTCGCATTCGTTCTGGCGGCGGCGCCGGCAGGGGCGGGCACGCCCACATCTGCGGTGGTGGAGCGGCCGGACCTGGCCGCCCGCGCCTTCGAGCTCATAAACGGCTACCGCGCCTCCCTGGGCCTTCCTCGGCTGGCATGGGACGACAGGCTCGCTGCGGCTGCTGCCTGGCATGCGGCCTGGATAGCCTCCTTGTGCCGCTTCGAGAGGGCCGACGAGGGCGACGTCCAGGGGGTGAGGCTTGCCGACGGCTGCGCCCTCCCTCACCGGGACTACCTAGGTAGGAGCCCGGGTCAGCGGGCGGCGGCCTTCGGCTTCCCGTACGCCTGGGCGGTGGGCGAGAACATCGCCGCCAGCTCCGTGGGCCCCGAGGATGCCCTCGTCCAGTGGCGCAACTCGCCGGGGCACGACGCCAACCAGCGGCGGCCCGACTACGCGCTCCTGGGTGTGGGGACGGCGTGTAGCCGCTACCAGGACGACGTCTTCGGCACAAGGGAGATCTGCATATACGTGGCGGACTTCGCCCTCTCTGTCACCGGCGATGGGACGTCGGGGGCTGCTCCTGGACAGGCGCCGGTGGCCGGGCCCCGCGCCGTCGCTCCGTCGGGCGGCGGCGGGCCGGCGGCAGGCACAAGGGCCGGCGCAGTGGCCACGGCGGACCCCTGTGCCGGGCGGGAGGCTGCGCCGCGGCCTGCTGCTGTGGCTACCTATGTGGTCCAGGCCGGCGACACCCTTGCCGGGTTGGCCGCCCGTTTCCTGGGCGACCCGTCCAGGTACTGCGACCTCGCCGCTTGGAACGGCATCGGCGCTCCCTACCTGCTGCGGGTGGGGCAGGAGCTCGTGGTGCCGGCGGCGAGCGGTGAGGGGGCAGGACAGGAGGCGGCGAGCGCCGGCCACGAAGGTGGTCGGCAGGAGCAAGGGGAGACGGCGACGGGGTATGAGGCCGCCCACAGCGTGGAAGGGGAGGGGATCGTAGAGGCCGGGGCCGCACCGGGCGGCGATGGAGCGGGTGAGGTGACAGCCGTGCCTGTTCGGGCACGGCAGGAGGGGAAGCCTCACCCGGTGGTGGCCTTCTTCCAGAAGGTGGGGCGTTTTCTGAAGGGGCTATGGCCATGGTAAGGACGGCATCGGCAGATCGGCAGGAGGTGCACCTATGAGCGGAGTCGGCCGGCAGCCGTCGGGAGGCCGGTTTGTGCCGGCGATTGTCGGCTCGAAGCGCATTTGGCTGGCGGGGCTCGCCGTCATCGTGGCGGCATTCTCTCCTGTGCTGCCCGTCCCCGGCCTGGGGGATGCTCGCGAAGTGGGGGCACAGGGAGGGGCTTTGCTCACATGGGTGGAGAGGGGCTGGACTGCCTACAGTGTCTCCGACGACGGTGGGCGCCTGTTCTTCGCAAGGGAACCGCTCGACCAGGGCCATCTGTGGCAGCGGGGCGCCGGCATCTGGCCCCTTGGCGAGCTGCCCGGATATCAGACCTCGGCCTATGGGGCCTCTGCCGACGGCGGCGTAGTCGCCGGGGCGGCGGTCCCTCCGGGTTCCACGGAAACACAGCCTGCCATATGGAGGACCGGGACGGGGTGGCAGCTGCTGCCGCAGCCGGCAGGGGCGAACGCGTCTTATCCGCTGGCGACATCGGCGGATGGGAGGTTTCTCGCAGGGATCGGAGGGGCGGTGAGTGGCACGAGGATCCTGTGGGCGAAGCCTGCCCTGTGGGTAGATGGCAACCCTCGCATCGTCGACCTCCCCGCGGAATGGGCCCACTGCTTCGAGGGGCGTTTCAGGGCCGCATCTCCCGCCGGAGATGCGGCCGTCGGGACTCTCGGCCCGGCGGGCTGCCCAATTGTAGCGATGCTCTGGACCCCGGCCGGGGGCCTGCAGGTGCTGGGGACGGCCTTCGGTTATGAGGCGAGTCAGGCCTACGGGGTGTCCGATGGGGGATCGGTGGTGGTGGGGGACCTGATGAGGAGGCTGCCGGGTGGCTACTGGGATACCGCGGCCTTCCGCTGGACGCCCCTCGGCGGCATGGAGAGGCTGCCCGACATGGGGGGCAGGTCCTCGGCGAGGGCCGTTTCGGCAGACGGGCGGATCATCGGCGGCTCGGTTGTGGTGGGCGGCATGCAGAGGGCGGCCATCTGGAGGGATGGTGTGCTCCACAACCTCCACGACGAGCTGTCGCGTGAGCTTGGCCTCGGTGAGGTGCTGGTAGAGGTCACGGCCGTGTCGAGGAATGGGCGCTTCGTTGCGGGTATGGGCGGCCGGGGCCTGGAGCGGTTCGTCTTCGTAGCGGAAGTGCCCCAGCCCCCCGAGGCGCCGCAGCTTGTGGCCATCTGGCCCATAGAAGGGGAGAGGGAGAGGGCCATGATATCGTGGGCACCCCCCTCCGGGGTGACGCACTACAGGCTGCAGAGCGCCCTCGACCCCGGCTTCACCTTCGGGGTGAGCACGCTAGAGTTCCCTGCCGGGCCATACAACCTGCTCCCCGTGGGAGCGCCCATGTGGGATGGGGGCGTCTTCTACTACCGGATCGCTGCCTGCAGTGAGCGGGGCTGCTCGCCATGGTCTTACCCGCTCGTGCTGGCAAGGCGGGTGTGGCCGGGGCCGGAGCACTGGAATATGGTGGCCGGCGGCTTCGCGTTCCTCGGCACGGCATACGTCTGGGCCCAGAACGCCAGCCCGGTCGCGGGGAAGGCATCCGACCTTCACCTGTACGAGGGGCTGCAAGGGTTCGGTGGAGTCGTGCGCAGGAGTTGCCGGCAGGTGGCTCCCGGAGGCATCTGCCGGGCGGACTTTCAGGCGTCGTCGGGGTTCCTATCGGCGTCGCAGTCGTTCCCGCCCTACGGCGAGGTAGGGGTGGGCTTCGTGGTGAGGTGACGGGCGATGCGTGTCCTGCCAGGCCTGAGAGGGCTGCCGCTGTCGTCCATGCTGGTAGCAGTGGGGCTGCTCATGCTCGGGACGACAGTTGCGTGCGGCGAGAGGGGCCAGCAGGTGGCGCCGGTGCCCACGCCCTCGCCGCCCGAGGAGGCGGCGACGCCTCCGCCGGGGCAGGTGCGGGTCTTCCTGAACACGAGGCCGGGGGCCAGCGTCGACTCGCAGGTGCTGCAGGAGGTGTCGCAGGTCTACAGCTTCCTCTGGCCGGCCTTCTTCAATGCCCTCGCTAACGGCGACGACGCCTACCTGCAGGGGCTGGCGGAGCCGCAGGCCCGGGAGGCCCTGATGGCGCGGGCGCGGCTCCTCATGCCCGGAGAGCGGCTGCTGGTGCGCACCATGCGGCAGCGGCCGCTGGTGATGGAGGCCGGTGGGGAACGAGTGGTGATCGAGGACGCCGTCCAGGTGGAGGCCGAGCTGCTGGAGGAGGGCCAGCAGCCGGGTATGGGGAAGGCGGTGCAGGAGAACTGGGCGATGCGCTTCGTCATCGGGAAAACGCCGGCCGGCTGGAGGGTGCAGGAGGCACAGGTGCGATGGCAATAGTAAGGCTGCTCGCTCCTGTGGGGCTGGCAGCTGTGGCGCTCTTGGCCTGCTCCGGCGGCGGCCGGCAGGCCCGGGAGCCGGGGGAAGCCGCCGCGTCCTTCCTTGCCTCCGCCGGGCGCCTGCTGCAGGGGGCAGCAGCGACGGCGGTGGATGGCGGGCTGGCGGAGCGGCTGGCTGCGGGGGCGAGGGCGGCCGTCGAGGGCGGCAACAGGCTGGAGATGGAGGTCGTCCCCAACGGGCCGCCGAGGTTCGATGTCCCGGCGCCGGGGGGAAGGCTGGTGGGCCTGAGCGTCTCCCTCGTCATGCGCGAGGTGGCGCCTGACGGCCGGGTGGTGCGGGAGCTGCGGGAGCCGGATTACGACCTGATCCTGAGGCTGGCCCGGAGGGGGGATGGTTGGGTGGTGGCCGATGTGTATGCGCTCCCGTGGCTGGACGATGGCGAGGAGATGGGGAGGGGTGGATGTGCGCTGCTGGAGGGGGACAATCACCGGTTCGGCCGGCTGCGGGAGATGAGGCGGGGTGATGTACCGCAGCTGCCGGTGACGGCCGCCGAGCTGGCGACCATCGAGGAGACATGGCGGTGCTACTGGCTGGTGACATCGGACGCCCTGCGCCGCCTGGACGGGTCACTGCTCCCGCTGGTGAGCGCCGGCCCGCAGCTGGAGGGCTTACAGCAGTACCTGCGGTTCCGACAGGAACATGGCATCGCCTTGGAAGAGGAGGTGGTCCATCGCTCGCCGGTCCTGGTGCAGTATACGGGCGACTATGCAACGGTGGACGAATGGCTGGACGGCCGGGGGCGGGGTTTTGACCTCCTCACGGGAGAACGCCGGGGCGACTGGGAGTACAGGGCGGCGCATATGACCATGCGCATGCAGAAGACGGCGGAAGGGTGGAGGGTCATAGGGGTAGCCGTGGTGCGGGCGTCTGGACAGCAGAGTGAGGGTGGGGGGTGATGTACCAATGCGGTGGGCGCTTCGGGGAATCGTGCTGATTATAGCCGTGATCGCGGCAGATGCCCTCTCCGGCGGTCGCGGGCCGGCAGTGCCCTCGCCTGCCGCAGCGGACGGCGAAGTGCCGCCGGGCTGGGTGCTCGCCGGCTATCAGAACACCTACTACACGTACTACGAGACGGAGCAGGTCGGCACGCAGACGGTGACGTACTACCTCTACATGGAGCCCTACCAGGATCGGGTGGTCTATACCCAGGAGACTCGCCTGTCGGCCATCACCTGGTACTCGCAGCCGACCTCGTCCTACGGCAAATACCTCACCTACCGGTCCTCTTGCTGGCTGAATCCCTACTATCCGTGGGACATGCAGTGTGCCTGGACGACCCAGTATGTGGTGGACCAGTACTACACAGGCGCCCAGCAGTACTGGTACACCACCGTCAACGTGCCCCAGGTGGTGACCGACTACCGGGCCGTCTACGGCTCGGTCCAGGTGCCGGTCTACCAGCAGGTGCAGCGGACGGGCGTCTGTTCCGTGCCCATCTACCAGTTTGTGGGGGGCAGTGGGGCGGTGACCGTCAACAGTGACGGCACCTTCACCATGTGGGTGCCCCAGGCGTCGTGCGTCTACTCGCCGTACACCCGCACGTGGACCGAGGTCGTGCCGCAGGTGGTATACGGCGGCCAGGCCTGCCGCAGCAAGCTGAACGCCTCCCTGAGCAGCAGCACCGGCACCGAGCCGGTGTATGTCTATACGTCCTCTACCTGGAGTGTGGCGACGTCCTGGGTCTACCAGTGCCAGACCATCTACGTGCCCACCTGGGCCTGGCAGGGGACGGTGGACTGTAGCTATCACGCAGGGTCATGCCCTCAGGTTGGATATGCGGTGAGCTACAGCTATTACTCGCCGGACGGCCTCGTGCGTTACGACCGTTATGAGTACCACCCGGCGTGCCCTGAGTGCTTTGTCACCTGCACCGAGCAGGTCTACCGGCTGGTGAATCAGCCCCAGACGGACTGCCGCTATATGCCCTACGACTACCTGCAGCAGAGCGTGAGCGGCTACTGGACGACCAACACGCGCTATAGCTACAGCGAGCAGCGCTGGTACACGCAGCAGTGCTGGGACACCTATGCCCTCTCCACCACCAGCACCACTCGCAGCGAGAGGGTGGACAGGTATGTCGCCAACACGTCGTGGCAGCAGATGACCCTCCAGATGCCGGCGTTGCCCGATGCGCAGATAGGCGTCAACCCCGGCACCGTAGGGCTGACAGGCCTGCGGTCGTGGTTCTGGGTGGAGAACGTGGGAGCCCCCGAGACGACAGGTCCCAATGGGGTACGGGTGAGGCTTGTGCCTTCCTACTACGAGTGGGACTTCAACGGCGACGGCTACACGGACCTGGTGACTTCGTCGCCGGGCCGAAGGTATCCCCCCTTCGAGTCAGACGTCGGCTACACGTATGAGCGGTCGAGCTTGGGACAGCCGGGCCAGAAATACAACGTGGGGCTGACGGTGCATTACAACCTGCAGATAAATGTCGGCCAGGGCTGGCAGACGGTGGGGGAGATCACGCAGCAGCGGGTCCGTCCCTACCCGGTCCAGCAGCTGCAATCGGTGGTGGGACAGTGAGGCAGCCATGGTGAGGGCGGCACTGCTGGGCGGGCGGAGCGAGAGGGGCCAGACCCTCGCCGAGTTTGCGCTGGGGGCAGTGGCGTTCTTCGTGGCCGTCCTGGGGGCGCTGCATTTTGCCCTAGCGGTGCATGCCCGGCACGTGGTCGAGACGGCGGCAGTGGAGGGCGCCCGGTGGGCTGCCGTGGAGCCGGTGAGCCTGCAGCGGGGCGAGGAGAGGGCGCGGAGCGTGCTGGCGAGTGGGCTGGGGCGCTGGAGCAACGACTACAGCGTCCAGGCCCGAGACGGCGGCGACACGGTGACCCTGACGGTGCAGGGCCATTACATCGTGGCGCTGCCGGTGCCGCTTCCCCACGGCGGGAGGGTGGACCTGGTGAGCTCGGCGACGGTGCGCAAGGAGGGGTTCCGGCCGGGGCCATGAGGGGGCAGGCGCTGGTGGAGCTGGCCGTGGCCATGCCCATCCTGCTGATAATCGCCCTCGGCGTGGTGGGGGCAGGCAGGGCCATCTATGCCCGCGTGGCCATCGACGCGGCGGCGAGGGAGGGGGCGAGGGCAGTGGCGACGGCGCCCGATCCCTGCGATGCGTCGGTAGGCGTGAGCCGGGCGCGGGAGACGGCAGGTGCCTATGGGCTGGACCTGTCGCGCCTGCAGGCGCAGGTGGGAGGGGGATGTGGCCGTGGCAGCCTGCGGTCGGTCCAGGTGACGTACACGGTGCCGCTCCAGGATCTGGTCTTCGTGCCCTTTCTGCGCCTACCCGGCGAGCTGACCATGTCGGCAAACGCGACGCATATGGTGGAGCAGTACCGGTCGCGGTAGGGGGCAGCGACATGGGAGGACGGAATTCGGTGGTCATGCCGGCGGCGCCGGTAGAGCAGGGCGACAGCCAGCGGCGGGAGGGCGCGGGAGCATGAGGCGGGAGCGAAAGCCTGGGGCCTGGTCGCAGCGGGGGCAGGTGTTGGCCCTCATGGCGGTGCTCATGATCGGCATCGTGGCGGCGGTGGGGCTCGCCGTCGATGCGGGCCTCGTCTTCTCGGCCCGGCGCAAGCTGCAGGGGGTGGCTGACGCGGCGGCGACGGCGGGCGCCCAGCAGATCGATGTGAACGTGTACCGCCAGAGCAACGGCCAGGTGGTGCAGCTCGACCCCAGCACGGCATATTCGGCTGCCGTGGCGAGGGTCCAGGCGTCGCCCCTGGTGAGGAGCTACACGGTGCGGGTGACGACCGGCCGGGTGGAGGTGACGGTGAGGGGGCCTGTGCGGCTCGCCTTCTTGCCGGCGGTCCTGCCCATCGCCCGCTCGGTGGAGGTGGGGGCGAGTGCCTGGGCGCTGCCCCGCTACGGCATAGCGGGCACCGGCCAGTAGGTGGGGAGATGGCGGCATGGCCGGAGGGGCGAGGCGGCCACAAGAAGGAGCGGGCCGAGATCGGGAGGGCCGCGGCCCTCGTCGCCGCCCTGCTGGGGGAGGGCTGGCCCCACACGTTGCCCCTGTGCCTGGCGGCCGGCGTGGCCAGGGAGATGGGGTGGGAGCGGGTGGAGGTCCCCTTCCTGGGGCTCACGAGGGCCGAGGCCCGCTGGGCGT
>BEIA01000068.1 GCA_002898715.1 bacterium HR24
CCTCGAAGACCAGGGCCAACGGGGGCTAGGGCATGGCACAGGAGAGCAGAGACGAGGAGGAAGTGGGGCGGGTGATGGACTACTTCGCCCGCATCGGCGTGGCCGGGGTCGAGCTCACCGGCACGCTGCGCGTGGGCGACCGTATCCGCATCCGCGGCCACACCACCGACCTGGAGCAGGTGGTGGAGAGCATGCAGATCGAGCGGGAGTCGGTCCGCGAGGCCGGCCCCGGAGCGAAGGTGGGCATCAAAGTGGTGGACCGCTGCCGCCCCGGCGACCGCGTCTACCGGTTGTTAGCGTAGCTCACGCCTGCCGCCGCACCGGCCTGTCCACCGCCTGCACCTGGATCAGCTCTCGCAGGTCGCGGAAGCGATAGTCCTGCCGGCGCACCAGGGCGTGATACGAGCCGAAGCGCTGGTCGGCAGTCTCGTCCTCCACCAGGTCCAGCGGGTCGTAGTGGTCGTCCTCGTCGGGCGGGAACACGCGCCGTATCTCGTAGGTGGTAGTCCGTTCCGCAGGGATACGGCCGATATCGCGGATGAGCCGCCGCATCTCTCGCGGCCGCATCCTCTGCCCGTACTGCGCTCCGGCCGCCGTAGAGATGGACTCGTTTATCAGCGTGCCCATGAAGTCGTTGCAGCCCGCGTTCAGGCAGAACTGGGCCAGCTTGGGCCCTTCCTTCACCCAGGAGACCTGCAGGTTGGCAACCCAGTTGTTGAGCATGATGCGCGAGACGGCGTACATCTTTACCACCTCGGCGCCCGTGGCACCGGGGCGGACGCCGGGCACGAGGCCCTTGCGCCACATGGGCGCCTCTTCGTGCACGAAGGACAGTGGCACGAACTCGGTGAAGCCGCCGGTCTGCCGCTGGATATCGCGAATAAGGGCGATGTGGGCGGCCTTGTGCCGTTCCGTCTCCACGTGCCCGTACATGATGGTGGCGGTGGTAGGTATGCCCAGCCGGTGAGCGGTGGTGATGACCTCCACCCACTGGGCCACACTGATGCGCCCGGGGGAGATCCGCCGCCGCACCTCGTCGTCGAGGATTTCGGCCGAGGTGCCAGGCAGCGAGCCCACCCCCGCTTCCTTCAGCGCCTTCAGGTAGTCCTCGATGGAACATCCGGCGCGGATGGAGCCGTAGAGCACCTCCTCCGGCGAGAAGCCGTGGATATGTATGTCGGGCAGCTCGCGCTTGATGGCCTTGGTAAGCTCCACGTAGTAGTAGCCGTCCATCTTGGGCGGGAGGCCGGCCTGGATGCACACCTCCGTGGCCCCTAGCTCCCACGCCTCGCGGGCGCGGCGGACCACCTCCTCCATGGGCAGGAAGTACCCCTCTTCCTCGCGATGGTCGCGGGAGAAGGCGCAGAAGCCGCAGTGCTTGATGCAGACGTTGGTGAAGTTGATGTTGCGGTTGATGACGTAGGTAACGATGTCGCCGACGCGGCGCCGGCGCAGCTCGTCGGCCACGAGCACCAGGGCGTTGAGCTCCAACCCCTCGGCCTGGAAGAGACGCGTCCCCTCCTCGACGTCGATGTCCTCGCCGGCCAAAGCCTTCTCGAGGATGCGGGCCACTTCCCTGTCCAGCAGGGCCAGCAGGCGGTCCCACAGGCCCCTCATCTCTCCCAGTCCTTCCAGGCGCTCCGTCTCGGTGGCCATCACGACTCCCCCTGCCTCAGTAAGGTCCTTCTAGTTCCCGCCGCACCAGCCCGGTGGCGTCGGCCAGGGCCTGCACTCTCTCCCGCACCCCGTCCGGCAAGAATTCCGGTCGGTGCACGTATTCGGGATAAACAGGCAGTCGCTCCCGCAGCTCGAACCCTTCCTCCCTACACACGTCCCGCAGCTCCCTGAGCTTGGGCCAGGGCGCCTCGGGGTTGATGAAGTCCTGGGTCACAGGCGACACGCCGCCCCAGTCGTTGATACCGGCGCGGAGGTACCAGCGGTACTCTCTCGGTGCGAGGTTGGGCGGCGCCTGCACGTTCATGTCCTGCAGCACCAGCCTGGCCACGGCGATGGTGCGGAGCATGTCTTCCAGCCCGGGCTCGGGACGGTCCCACATGGCGATGTCCGGCTTGGCCCGGAAGTTCTGGACGATAACCTCTTGAATGTGGCCGTAGCGCCGGTGCAGCTCCCGGATAGCGAACAGGGAGTCCACCCGCTCCTGGGGCGTCTCGCCGATCCCTATCAGGATGCCGGTGGTGAACGCCACCCGCTGCCTGCCGGCCGCTTCCATCGTCTCCAGTCGGCGGGCGGGCACCTTGTCGGGGCAGCGGTGGTGGGGCATGCCCGGGCGCAGGAGACGCGGCGACACGTTCTCCAGCATGATGCCCATGGAGGCATTGTAGGGCCTCAGCATGACGATATCGGCCTCGGTCATAAGGCCCGGGTTGGCGTGGGGAAGGAGGCCCGTACGGCGCAGCACCAGGGCGCACATATCGCGCAGGTACTCGAGGGTGGTGGCGTAGCCCCGCTCCTGGAGCCAGCGCCGGTAAGAGGGGTACTTCAGCTCCGGCTTGTCGCCCAGGGAGAACAGGGCCTCCTTGCAGCCCAGCAGCCGCCCTGCCCTGGCCACGGCCAGCACCTCGTCGGGGGTCATGGTGTGGGCGCCTGCCTCACCGGGCTGCTTGACAAATG
This sequence comes from bacterium HR24, assembly GCA_002898715.1. Classification (GTDB taxonomy): domain Bacteria; phylum Chloroflexota; class Dehalococcoidia; order SM23-28-2; family HRBIN24; genus HRBIN24. The sequence goes on from BEIA01000068.1 coordinate 2,632, forward strand.
TGCAGTAGGCGCATACGTCGCGGCACAGGTTCGTAAGGGGTATGAAGACCTTGCGAGAGTAGGTGACCACGCGGCCCTTGTAGCGATCGCGCAGGGCGGAGGCTGCCTCCAGCAGGGCATACAGGTCGGCCCCCTCGGCCGCCATGAGTCCGTGCGCCTCTTCCGGCGCGGGGGGCTCGCCCTCAAGGGCGCGCGCCAGCACCTGGCGTATGTGGAGGCTGGGCGCCTGGCGTACGAGGGGCATCGTTCCTTCCGCCGGTCGAAGTGCACCCTCAAACTTACTCTCGACCGGCACCCCTGTCAATCGCAGCCAGGGATGGCCCACCTTCGCGAATTGTCAACGGACCGTGGGCGCGTCTCGCAGAGACAGGTGGAGGTCTGCGAGCGATTTTTCAGGCCAGCGACGTCCATTTCGACCGGAGGCACGAGGAACCAGGATGACCGCATGCACCGCGGGCTTCAACGAGCCGCGCAAGCCCCTCAGCGAGGCCAGCCTGTGGGCCGCCGCCGCTCAGCGGTCGGCCCCTGACCTTTGCAGGCGGCGCCAGTCCTCCTCCGTGTCCACGTCCACCTCTCCACCCGGGAACTCTATCACCCGCGCCCTGTCCGCGTGCCGGGCTATGACCGCCTTGGCCCCTCTGTCACCCTGCAGGGCCAGCAGCTCTGGCCACAGCTCCCTCGCGAACAGCGCCGGTACGCCCAGGGTGCCGCCGTAACGGCTGGCCGCCACCACCGCACAGCCGCTCTCCCAGGCCTGCGCCAGACCCCGCAACAGATCGGCCGACACGTGGGGCTGGTCGCAGGTCATGATGATGGCCGCTGCGGCCTCCGGCCACCCCTCGGCTAGGGCGCGCACCCCCGTCCGGATGGAGGACGCCATCCCCTCTCGCCAGCCGGCGTTGAGGACGACATGGGCACCTGTGGGCACCTCCGCTCGCAGCGCATCGGCGCCGGCACCCAGCACGACGATGACGGGCCCCAGCCCCGCGGCCAGGGCCTGGGCCACAGCGTGTCCCAGGAGGGTGCCGCTGGCGAAGGGGAGCGACTGCTTGGGTCTGCCCAGGCGGGAGGACTCCCCCGCCGCCAGGACGATGACGCCTATGGCTCCGTGTGGCACCTCACTCGACCTGGATGTCGACGCTGATGTTACGGCCGCCTCCCGGCCACTCGTAGGGGACCTCCTGCCGCCACTTGTCCCAGACCAGGGTGCGGCTGTCGTTGTCTATCGCCACGTAGGCCGCGAAGGCCATGGCCACCAGACCGAGGAGCAAGACCATGGCCGTCATGGAACGGAACACGAGGCCCATCACCCGACACCTCCCTCGCTTGCCTCCCGGCCAGCATATCCCGACACCAGGATATCATCTCCGAGGCGGCGGACGGACACGCCCCGCAACCGCAGGGCCTCCGCCATCACCCCGGCGCCTCGCCCTTCCACCGCCGCCCTGGCGCCGCGGGCACCCACGATCAAGGGGGCGATGACAGCGTGCACCTTGTCCACCAGCCCGGCATCGAAGAAGGAGCCCAGCACCTCTCCTCCTCCCTCCACCAGCAACGAAAGCACGCCCCGGCGCCCCAGCTCAGCGAGCAGGGACGGCAGCGACAGGTGCCCGCCGTCCCTCGGCAACACCAGCACCTCCACGCCGCGCTCTGCGAGCGCCTCCCGCCACTCCGCAGAAGAGGTGTCCGTGGTGGCCACCAGGGTCGGCGCTTCCGGCCCCAGCACTCGCGCCCCGAGCGGCGTGCGGCCGCGGCCGTCCAGCACCACGCGCAGGGGCTGGCGGCGGGCGAGTCGGCCCCGCGGGCGGGCCGTGAGTTGAGGGTCGTCGGCCAGGACGGTGCCCGAGCCTACGGCGATGGCGTCTACCTGCGCCCTGAGCAGGTGGACCCACTCCCTCGCCCGCGGGCCGCTCACCCAGCGCGAATCGCCGCTGGCAGCAGCGATGCGGCCGTCCAGGCTGGCAGCGAACTTGACGATGACGAACGGGAGGCCGGTGCTGCGATGCTTGACGTAGGCCTCGAGAAGGCGTCTGGCCTCGGCCTCCCCCTCGCCCAGGTGTACGATGACCCCCGCCCGTTCGAGAGCGGCGATGCCCCGACCGCTGACTCGCGGGTCGGGGTCTACCATAGCGACGTGCACCTCCGCCACCCCGGCCGCCAGGATGGCCTCGGTGCAGGGAGGGGTGCGCCCGTAATGGGCGCAGGGCTCCAGGGTCACATAAAGGGCGGCACCCCTGGCCAGGGCCCCGGCCCGGCCCAGCGCCACCACCTCGGCGTGAGGGCCCGGAGGCGAGCGCGTATGCCCCCTGGCCACGACCTGACCCTCCCTCACTACCACCGCGCCCACGGCCGGGTTGGGGGACACGCTCCCCAGCGCCCGTCGCGCCTCGGCCAGGGCCAGCCGCATGTAGGGCCCCACAGCAAGACTATAATAGCGCCCGATGGTACCATGGACGGCGGGGGCACGCCATGTCCGACGAGCCACGGGTCAACGAGCTCATGGTCCGGGGCATAGTGGTGGGCCTCTTCGCCGAGAACTGCTGGATCATCGGCAACCGGCGCACAAGGGAGGCCATCTGCATCGACCCGGGCGACCAGCCCCAGGACATCCTGAACCTGGCCCGCGACCTGGGCGTACGCATCAAGCTCATCGTCAACTCCCACGGCCACCTGGACCACATCCTGGGCGTGAGGGCCATCAAGGAGGCCACCGGAGCCAAATTCCTCATGCACCGGGACGACCTGGACATCGCCCGCAGCGCCAGCCGCTCCGCGCTTATGTGGCTGGGACGCTACGTGGAGCCCCCGCCCGAGCCCGACGCCTTCATCGCCGATGAAGACGAAGTGGACGTGGACGGGGTGAAGCTGAAGGTCATCCACACCCCCGGCCACACGCCGGGCTCCTGCTCCTTCTACACGGAGGGCATGCTCTTCTCGGGCGACACCCTCTTTCGCGGCTCCATCGGCCGCACCGACCTGCCCGGCGGGGACTACGACCTGGAGATGGCCAGCATCATCGACAAGCTGCTGAAGCTTCCCGACGACACGGTCGTCCTGCCGGGCCACATGGAAGAGACGCGCATCGGCGTGGAGAAGGCCACCAACCCCTTCATACTGATGGAAATGCGCCGTCGCCAGCAGGGCTAGGAGCGACGCCGGTCGTCCAAGAAGTCCTGATAGGCCCGGGAGGGCGTGGGCTCCTTCTGCCCCTGGTACTTGCTTCCCAGCCCGGGCGAGCCGTATGGCCTCTCTACGGGCGTAGAGAGGCGGTAAAACGACAACTGGGCTATCTTCATCCCGTAATACAGGGCGATGGGCATCTGCGACTGATTGGAAAGCTCCAGAGTCAGCTTGCCCGACCAGCCAGGGTCGACGTACCCCGCCGTAGCGTGCACCAGCAGCCCCAGCCTGCCCAGGGACGACTTGCCATCCACCCTGGCCACTATGTCATCCGGCAGGACGATGGTCTCGATGGTGCCGGCCAGCACGAAGGTGCCCGGCTGGACCACGAACGGTTCATCGTCAGCCACAACCACTCGTTCCGTCAGGTCATCGGTGGGCTCGCGCACGTCGACGTAGGGCCGGCGCGTGACCTTAAAGATACGGAACACCCTGTCCAGGTGCAGGTCTACGCTGGCAGGCTGGATGGCGTCGTCCCACAACGGGTCGATGACGATACGCCCTTTGGCCAGCTCCTCGCGGATAGACCGGTCCGAGAGCACGCTCATGACCACAAAGATGACGCGCCGGGCCGACTCTCGCTCCCCCATCCTTGACCCCTTACACGGCGCTCTTTCCACAAAGTTCCCTCATGAAGGGCGCCAGGCGCAAGGCCCACCGGCCTCGCCGCATCCTCCGCTCGTATCCCCCTTCTCCCCCAGCCGTTGCATAATGGGAACTGACAGCGCAGGCGGCAGGGCCAGGGGGAAGCTTGTTCGAGAACGAGAAGGAAGGCCAGCGTCCTCTCGAGGAGGAGCAGGGGTCCGACCCACCCGAGCAGGGGGAGACCGCATGGGCGGAGCGGCGATCATGGCAGTGGCCCCCCACCTCCCCTGAGGTACCGGAGGGCCGGCCGGAAGGGAAGTCGCCGGAGTCCGACCCGCCCGAGCACGACGCCCCGCCCCCCGCCCCGGCCTCCCCCTGGGGCGGGCCAGTGACGGCCGAGCCGCCAGACACGGGGCCATCCACCGCGTCCCGCCTGAACATGCGGCGGCTGGCGATAGACGCCATCGAGACCCTGCTCCTGGCCGCGCTCATCTTCCTGGCGGTGCGCCTCTCCTTCCAGAACTTCCGGGTCGAAGGGGTGAGCATGTTCCCCAGCCTGCAGGACGGTGAATACCTCATCGTCAACAAGCTGGCCTATCTGAAGGTGGACCTGTCGGCCCTCGACTGGGTGCCCTTCTTCGATCCCGGAGACCATCCCGTGCGCTATATCTTCGGCTCGCCCAAACGCGGCGACGTCGTCGTATTCCATTCGCCCGACCGCCCCGAGCGCGACTTCATCAAACGCATTATCGGCCTGCCCGGCGACACCGTGTCCATCGATGGGGCCTCGGGTCGGGTGTACGTCAACGGACTCCCCCTGGAGGAGCCGTATGTCCGGGGGCGGACGCAGTGCAGCGCCACGCTCATGGGATGCGGGCCATGGGTGGTGCCCGCCGGACATTACTTCGTGCTGGGCGATAACCGAGAGCAGAGCACCGACTCTCGCTTCTTCGGCTTCGTGCCCGAAGAGAGCATCGTCGGCAAGGCCCTGATCACTTACTGGCCCCCCGAGGACTTCGGTCTCGCCCCTAACCATTCGGTCTCCTTCGCCGGCCAGTAGCGCCAAGGTGCTTACGTCCGAGCAGGAACGGTTCGTGTCCCGGCAGCGGGTGGCCCGACTGGCCACCGCCGACGCCAGCGGGCAGCCGCACCTCGTGCCCGTATGTTTCGCCTACGTGCAGGGGCGCTTCTATATGGCCGTGGACGAGAAGCCCAAGCGCAGCCTGCGACTGAAGCGCCTGCGCAACATCCAGGAAAACCCAAAGGTCGCCCTCCTGTTCGACCAGTACGATGAGGACTGGTCGCGCCTGGCCTGGCTCATGGTGCAGGGCAGGGCAACGTTGCTGCTGGGTGGGGACGAGCACTCCCACGCCTTGGCAGCGCTGCGGAGCCGGTATCCCCAGTACTGGGCTATGGCGCTGGAGGAGCGTCCCGTGGTGCGCATCGAGCCCGAGCGTGTCCTTTTCTGGCAAGCGCGGCCGTAGCTCGGTCCCCGCCCGCTGTCACCGTGCGCTGGCAGCCCATTTCCGCCTGTAGCCTATCGCGCCGAAAACCAGCGATGCGGTGAGGGTCCGAACCCAGGACGGCGATCGGCGGCGGAGCCTGGGTGCCGCGCGGCTGAGCGACCGGCCCGCGTTCCGTGCCTCGGGTCCCGGTCCGGGTTTGCGCTCTAGCTCGGTGCGGACGCTGACCGTCGCGCGTGTCTCGGCAGAGACGCACGCAGGTCTGTCTGTAGTCCTGGACGGGCACGGCCCGTTGACCTGTGGCATGACGAGCGCAGAGGCGCAGGCCGTGCCGCCCTTTTCGCACCCATGGCACAGGCCCCTGCAGAACACAGGCCCTCCTCCGCCTTTGACAGGCCAGGAGGGCGGCCGGAAAATAGTCTTGGGCCCGTAGCTCAGCGGCAGAGCGGGGGACTTTTAATCCCAGGGCCGTGGGTTCGAATCCCACCGGGCCCTCCACCGCGCTCGCTGCCCTCAGTTATCGGCGGGCAGGCGATCGGAGGCGGTCACCGCGCCCCGGTGGAAGAAGCCCAACCCCACCCCCAGCAGCGCTATCATGCCGAAGGCCACTACCGCCACCTGCACCCCCAGCTTGTCCGCCGTCAGCCCCAGCAACTGCCCGCCGATGGGCGTGCTGCCTAGGAACAGGAGCACGTACAGGCTCAGCACACGGCCCCGCAGGTGCGGCGGCGACAGCAGCTGCAGGCGGGTGTTGGCCGTGGTGGTGAACACCACGCCGGCGAACCCCAGCAGCACCAGCACCACCACCGTCAGCAGCAGCCAGTGGGACGCCCCCAACAGGACCAGCAGCGCACCGAACGCCACCGCGCCCAGCAGCAACTCCCCCTCTCCAGCCTGGCGCCGGTAGGCCAGCGCCAGCGCCGCCAGTATCGAGCCCACGCCCATGGCCGCGCTCAGCCCGCCGAACCCTAGCGATTGCACTCCAAGCACGTACCGCGCCAGCAGGGGCAACACCACGCTGAAGTTGTAGCCGAAGGTGCCGATGAACGCCATCAGCAGCATGACCCGGAACACCGGCGGCGTCTCCAGGGCATACCGAAGCCCCTCCTGCACCTGCTGCCAAAGAGGCGCCGACTGAGCGGGCGGCGCAGGCAGCAACTCGCCGGACCGCATCATCAGCAACCCGGCGATGACCGGCAGGAAGGTGGCGGCGTTGATGAAGAAGGTGCTCGCCGTCCCCACCACGGCGATGGATATCCCGGCTACCATGGGCCCCACGATGCGCGCCAGGTTGAAGATGATGCTGTTCAGCGCTACCGCGTTGGGCAATAGCTCCCGGCCCACCAGCTCGGGGATGAAGGCCTGGCGTGCGGGGCTATCGAAGGCGTTGACCATTCCCAGACAGAAGGCCAGCAACCCCACATGCCACAGCGCCACGTGACCCGTCGACGCCAGCACCCCCAGCGCCAGGGCCTGGGCCAGGGCCGCCACCTGCGTGCCCACCAGGAAGACCCTCTTGCTCACCCTGTCCACCACCACCCCCGCCACCAGAGAGAAAAGCAGCACGGGCAGGAACTGGAGCATGGTGATGGTGCCCAGGGCGAGGGGAGAGCCACGTAGGTCGCTCACCACCAGCCACGACTGGCCGGTGAGCTGGGCCCAAGTCCCCACCAGTGAGACCACCTGCCCGACCCAGAAGAGGCGAAAGTTCCGCACCTCCAGCGAGGCGAAGGCCCGCCGCCAGCCTCCTGCCCCGCTGCGGCGCAGCACCGCAAGGAGAGAGCTCACGGGGCCGCCGACCTGATACACGTTTCGTGCCGAAGCGCCGTGCCGCCTACCCCCATCCTAGCACGCCTCGCGCCCACGCTCCCCCTTCCCACTGCCACGGGCTGCCGTCCGCCCTCGGGGTGCTACTATACTGGCGGCGAGGCGTTGCCCGCCCATCCCTGGCAGGAGGAGCGACTGATGGCGCAG
>BEIA01000069.1 GCA_002898715.1 bacterium HR24
GGCAAGAGCAGTAGCCGCGTCCCCTCCCCTGTCCTACACTGGAGCCGGAGGGCGCCAATGGAGCGTGTAGCCGTGCACGGTCGCACCCCCTGGGGCCTGGGCGATATCGCCCTCGGCCTGGGGCTCACCGTCCTGGGGGCCGTCCTCTTGGCCATACCCCTGGGCGTGGCCGCTGTGGTGGTCTCGGAGGCGGGAGAGGACATATCCCAGGACCCCACCGCCACCGGGCTGTTGCTCGGCGCCAGCATGGGACTGGAGCTGGTGCTGTTGCTGGTGGCCCTGGGGCTGACGGTGGGCAAGTACGACGCCGGGCCCGCCGAACTGGGTTGGCGCTGGCCGCAGCGCGGCGGTCTCTGGGTGGCGCTGGTCGCCCTAGTGGGCGCGTACCTGGTGCTGGGCGTCTACGTGGCGGTGGTGCGAGGCCTGGGGCTGGAAGGGGCCCTGCCCCAGGAGCAACTGCCCGACGTGGCCTTCCGCGAGCCGCCTCTCACGGCGCTCACCGGCGTGACGGTGATGGCCTTCGCGCCCATCGCCGAGGAGACCTTCTTTCGGGGCTTCGTTTTCGGTGGGCTGCGAGGCCGCTGGGGAACGCCCCTGGCGGCCCTGGCTTCGGGCGTGCTCTTCTCGGTGGTCCACTTTCAGCCGCAGGTGATGGTGCCTTTTGCGGGCATCGGCATCGTCTTCGCCCTGGCCTATGCCTATTCGGGCTCCATCCTGCCCGCCGTGCTGGCCCACCTGGCCTTCAACGCCATCAGCTTCAGCCTGGCCGTGGCGAGCGTGTAGCCTTGGGGCGCATAGCTGCTTGTTTCCGTGACCTCCGCGAGCGGGGAGAGATGGGCATCATCGCCTACCTGACGGTGGGGTACCCGGACGTGGACTCGACGCTGCGGCTGGTGCCCGCCCTGCTGGCGGGCGGGGCCCACCTGGTGGAGCTGGGCATCCCCTTCTCCGACCCCCTGGCCGATGGCGCCACCGTCCAGCGGGCGACCCAGGCGGCGCTGGAGCAGGGGGTGACTCCCGCCACCTGCCTGCAGGTGGTGGGCACCCTGAGAGAGCGAGGGGTAGAGGCGCCCCTCGTGCTCATGGGCTACTTCAACCCCGTGCTGGCCTACGGGGTGGAGCGCTTCGCTGCCGATGCGGCGGCTGCGGGCGTGGACGGCCTCATCGTGGTGGATCTGCCCTGGGAAGAGGCGGGGCCAGTGCTGGCAGCCTGCCGCGCCTACGGCATCGACCTGGTGCCGCTGGTCGCGCCGACCACCTCCGACGAGCGGCTGGCACGCATCGGCAGCGAGGCCAGCGGCTTCATCTACTGCGTGAGCGTCACCGGTGTCACAGGGGCCAGGGAAGAGCTGCCGCCGGACCTGCCCGACTTTCTGCGCAGGGTAAGAGAGCGAACGGCATTGCCTGTGGCGGTAGGATTTGGTATATCTAAACGTAAACACGTCGAGTCCCTCCGCCCCTGGGCGGAGGCCGTCGTGGTCGGTAGCGCCATAATCCAGTGCCTGGATGGGGCCCGTCCCGACGAGCGCGAAGAGCGGGTGAAGGCGTATGTGGAGGTGCTGGCCGGCCGTAGGGGCCAGGACGAGGCCTAGTGAGGGCCGCGACCTGCCCCGGGCCGGGGCCTATGTGAGCTGAAGGGCAGGGCGGGCCCCGCCAGGAGAGCGCAGGGGTCTGGGAATGCTCTGCCGCGGAATAAGGGGTGCGACGACGGTGCCAGCCAACACCCGCGAGGCCATACTGGAGGCCACCAGGGAGCTGTTGACAGCCATGGTGGAGGCCAACGGCGTCCGCACCGAGGACATCGCCTCGGCCTTCTTCACCACCACCCCTGACCTGACGGCAGAGTTCCCGGCGGTGGCCGCCAGGGAGATGGGCTGGACGCACGTGGCCCTCATGTGCGGCCATGAGATGAGCGTCCCGGGCTCCCTGCCCATGTGCCTGCGCGTCCTCCTCCACGTCAACACCGACAAGAGCCAAGGCGAGATCGTTCACGTCTATCTGCGCGGGGCCCGCGCCCTGCGGCCCGAGTTCGGCTTCGGGGGCTGAGGCCCCCGGTGTCCGAAGACTGCCGCAGCATCGCCCAGACCCTACCGAGAGGGAGGAGTGCACCATGATCGTCGTGATGAGGACAGACGCCAGCCCCGAACAGATCGAGGCCGTGCGGGCCAAGATCCGCGAGCTGGGCTACCAGGACAGGCCCATCCAGGGCGTAGAGCGCACCGTGGTCTGCGTGCTGGGGCAGGTCTACCCCGAGATGCTGGACGAACTCTCGGTCCTGGACGGAGTGGAGACAGTGCTCAGGGTAAGCAAGCCTTACAAGCTGGCCAGCCGCGAAGTGCACCCCATGGACACGGTGGTGCGAGTCGGCGACCTGGAGATCGGTTCCGGCCGTGTGGTGGTCATGGCCGGGCAGTGCTCCGTGGACACGGAAGAGTATACCCTGGCCACGGCCCAGGCGGTGCGGGACGCCGGCGCTCATGTGCTGCGGGGCGGCGCCTTCAAGCCCCGTACCAGCCCCCACTCTTTCGAGGGCCACGGGGCCAAGGGCCTGGAGCTGCTGGCCCGCGCCAAGGCCATCACCGGCCTACCCATCATCACCGAGGTGATGGACCCCCGCGACGTGGAGCTGGTGGCCGAGACCGCCGATATCCTGCAGATCGGCTCCCGCAACGGCCAGAACTTCGCCCTCCTCAAGGAGGTGGGCCGCACCGATAAGCCGGTGCTGCTGAAGCGGGGCATGTGGGCCACAGTGGAGGAGTGGCTGCTGGCGGCGGAGCACATCATGACCCAGGGGAACCATAACGTCATCCTCTGCGAGCGGGGCATCCGCACCTTCGAGACCGCCACCCGCTTCACCTTCGATGTCAACGCGATACCCTTCGTCAAGCGGGAGAGCCACCTGCCGGTGGTGGCCGACCCCAGCCACGGCACCGGCCGCTGGTACCTGGTGGAACCGGTGGCCCTGGCGGCCATCGCCGCCGGTGCCGACGGCCTCATCATCGAGGTGCACGTGAGCCCCGACCACGCCCTGTCCGACGGTGCCCAGTCGCTCACGCCCCAGAACTTCGCGCGGCTGATGGAGCGGCTGGACGTTCTCTGCCAGGCGTTGGGACGCCCCCTGCACCCGGCCGTGGGCCAGGCGCCATCGGCGGCCCGCGGCGACGGCCAGAGGCCCTAGGCCATGCCCGAACTCCGGCTGCCCGAATATACCGGGCCCCTGGAGGGTCTGCTGGAGGCGGCCGAGCGGGGCGATATCGACATAACCCGGCTCCAGCTTGGCCAGGTGGCGGAGCAGTTCTGGGCCGGGGCCGCCGGCCAGGGCGAGCTGGACCCCGATGCCCTGGCCGGCTTCATCGTCGCCTTCGCCCGCCTCATGGAGCTGAAGGCCGCTGCCCTGCTGCCCCGGCCCGCGCCGCCCCCGGGCGCGGAGGAGCGGGCGCCGGCCGGGCCACCGGACGACCTGGCGTCGGCCCTGGAGCGGCTGGAGCCCTTCCAGGAGGCCGCCCAGCTCCTGCGGGCATGGGAGGAGGCGCGGCGGCGGGCCTACACCCGTCCGGGGCCGCCCAAGGGCGTGCCCATGCCCAGCGGCCTGAGGGGCGTCACCCTCCACGACCTGGCGCGCCTGGTCCAGGAAGCACTCTCCCAGAGGCCGCCCGAGCCGGTGCCGCTGCGGTTCGAGGAGGACATACCTCGCATCGAGGCCAAGATGGACGAGGTCGTCTGGGCGCTGCGGGCTACCCGCGGGCCCCTCTCCTTTCGGCGCCTGCTGGCCGAATGCCGCACGCGGCGGGAGGTAGTGGCGCTGTTCCTGGCGGTGCTGGAGCTCATCAAGCAGGGGCGCCTCTGGGCCGAACAGGAGCGTCCCTTCGGCGACATCGTGCTGGTGGAGGCGGAGCCGCTGCCCGAGTAGGCCCCTGCCCACTCCCTGGCCGCCCTGATAGACTGGAAATGACGCCATGGACAAGAACGGACGCGTCCTGGCCGCCCTGGCCGGGCTGCCCGTGGACAGGGTGCCCGTGTCGGCCTGGGGCCACGACTTCCGGCGGGAGTGGTCGCCCGAGGGACTGGCCGAGGCGACCCTGGAGGCCTATTCCCGATACGACTGGGACTTCATCAAGGTCAACCCCCGCGCCACCTACTACGCCGAGGCCTGGGGAGCACGCTTCGAGCCCTCGCCCGACGGCAGCGAAGGGCCCCGCCTGGTGGAGCCCGCCCTGAGGGGCGAGGCTGACCTGGGCCGCGTCCGGCCTCTGGACCCGCGGCAGGGTCCCTTCGGGGAGCAGGTGGAGGCGCTGCGGCTCATCGCCCGCCGGCTGGCAGGGGAGGCGCCCTTCGTGCAGACCGTCTTCTCGCCGCTGGCCGTGCTCTCGCGTATGGCCGGTGGCCCGGCGCCGGTGAAGGCCCTGATGGCCAGCGCGCCCGAGGCGCTGGAGCGGGCCCTGGGGGCGGTGGCCGTGACTCTGGCCGAGTACGCCCGTGCCTGCGTGGAGGCGGGGGCGAGCGGCATCTTCTACGCCACGGTGGACTGGGGCAGCCGCGACCTGGTCTCGCCCCAGGAGTACGCCCGCTTCGGCCGTCCCTACGACCTGCGGGTGCTGTCGGCGGTGGCCGCTGCGCCTTTCAACGTCCTGCATGTGTGCCGCTCCCGGAACCTGCTCCTCTGGCTGCTGGACTACCCGGTGGCCTGCTTCCACTGGGCGGCCCACGACCCTTCCAACCCGCCGCTGGAGGAGGTCGCGGCCCGCGTCGGCGCGGCCGTGTCCGGCGGCGTCGCCCACGAAGGGGCCCTGGCCCGCGGCGATGCTCAGGCCGTCCTGGCCGAGGCCCAGGAGGCGATTCGTCGCACCGGCGGCACCCGCTTCCTGCTGGCGCCTGGCTGCTCCGTACCGCCCACTGCTCCCGAGGAGTGTCTGCGCGCCCTGCGCCAGGCAGCGGAGGTGGGGCCGTGAATGCCCCCGCCCTCGCCCGCGAAGAGCTGCTGCGCCTCGACCCCGGGCGCGAGAGCGCTGTCACCATCGGCAAGTTCGACGGCGTGCACCGCGGGCACCAGCATCTGGTCTCCTGGACGGTGGCCAGGGCGCGAGAGCTGGGGCTGGCCTCGGTGGTCATCACCCTGCACCCCAACCCGCTGACGGTGCTGCGGCCGGGCATGCCCATCACCTACTTGTGCAGCCTGGAGGAGCGGCTGGAGATGCTGCGCTCCCTGGGGCCGGACCGGGTGGGGGTGCTCACCTTCACCTCGGAGCTGGCCCTGCTCTCGGCCAGGGACTTCGTCGCGCTCCTGCAGGAGACGGTGCGCATGCGCCTGCTGGTGGGGGGCCCCGACATGGCCCTGGGCCGCGACCGCGAGGGCACGCTGGCCGTGCTTTCGCAACTGGGGCGGGAGATGGGTTTCCGGGTGGAGACGGCGCCCATGCTGGTGGAGGAAGGCCAGAAGGTGGGCTCGTCAGCCCTGCGGCAGGCCCTTGCCGAGGGCGACATGGAGGAGGTGGCCCGGCTGCTGGGCCGCCCTTACCGGCTGCGGGGACCGGTGGTGCGGGGCGCCGGTCGCGGCCGCGACCTGGGCTTCCCCACCGCCAACGTGGCCGTGGCGCCGGACCTGGCCCTGCCCGCCTACGGCGTCTACGTCACCATGGCCCATGTGGGCGGTGCGGCCCTGCCCTCGTGCACTAACGTGGGGGTCCGCCCCACCTTCGCCGACGAGGGCCCCGCCGTGACCGTCGAGGCATACATCCTCGACTACGAGGGCGACCTCTACGGCCAGGTAATCGGCCTGGAGTTCCTGCACCGGCTGCGGGACGAGCTGAAGTTCTCTTCGGTGGCGGAGCTGGTGGCTGCCATGCACCGCGATATCGAGCACACCAGGCAGTACCTGGCGCGAGCGGCCCAGGGGTGAGGCGGAGTTGAGCGGCGTCCGCATCCCGGACGAGGCCGAGCTGCAGCGCGTTCTGCGCCGGGGCGTGGCCGAGATCATCCCGGAGGAGGAGTTCGTCCGTCGGCTCCGCTCGGGCAGGCCCCTGCGCCTGAAGATGGGCTTCGACCCCACCCGGCCGGTGGTGACGCTGGGCTGGGCAGTGGGCCTGCGCAAGCTGCGCCAGCTCCAGGGGCTGGGCCACTTCGCCGTCCTCATCATCGGCGATGTGACCGCCCAGATCGGCGACCCGTCCGGCCAGTCTGAAACGCGCCCCATGCTCACCGCCGAGGAGGTCGAGGCCAACGCGGAGGCCGTCCTGCGGCAGTTCTTCCGCGTCCTGGACCCCGAGCGCACCGAGGTGCGCCGGCAGAGCGAGTGGTTCACCGATTTCCGCCTGGGGGACGTGGTGCGCCTGGCCGCCCAGGCCACCGTGGCCCAGCTCCTGCAGCGGGAGGACTTTGCCCTGCGCTACGAGCAGGGGCGGCCCATTGGCCTGCACGAGTTCATCTACCCCCTCCTGCAGGCCTACGACTCGGTGGCGGTGCGGGCCGACGTGGAGTTCGGCGGCACCGACCAGAAGTTCAACATCCTCATGGGCCGCGAGCTGCAGCCTCGCTTCGGCCAGGAGCCCCAGTGTGCCCTGCTCATGCCCTTGCTGGTGGGGCTGGACGGCGAGCGCAAGATGAGCCAGTCCCTGGGCAACTACATCGCCATCGACGCGCCGCCCCACGACATGTTCGGCAAGCTCATGTCGCTGCCCGACCACCTCATCGTGCAGTATCTGGAGCTGCTGACGGACGTGCCCGAAGAGGAGCTGGAGGCCATCGCCCGGGGGCTCAGGGAGCGGTCGCTGAACCCCATGGAGGCGAAGATGCGCATGGCGCGGGAGGTGGTGGCCCAGTTCCACGGCCCCGAGGCGGCGCGCGCAGCTCAGGAGGAGTTCGAGCGCGTCTTCCGCCGCCACGAAGCGCCTGCCGAAGTGCCCCAGGTGCCCGTCCGGGTGAGGAACGGCCCCATCGACCTAGTGGACGTGCTCCTCGGTGCCGGCCTGGTACGCAGCCGCTCCGAGGCGCGGCGTCTCCTCGCTCAGGGCGCCATCGAGATCGACGGGCAGACGGTGCGAGAGCCCCAGGCTTTGGTCAGGGACGGCAGCATCGTGCGGGTGGGCAAGCACCGTTTCCTGCGCATCGTGGACGCCGACCGCAGCTAGATGGACAACGCCGTAGGCGTCGACATCATCGAGATCGAGCGGGTCTCCCGGGCCCTGGCCCGCTTCGGCGACCGCTTCCTGCGCCGCGTCTTCACCCCCATGGAGGCCGCCCTGTACGGCCGCAAGCCCCACGAGCTGGCCGCTCGCTTCGCCGCCAAGGAGGCAGTGATGAAGGCCCTGGGCACCGGCAACCGCGGCGTCGCCTGGCGGGAGATAGAGGTGCTGCCCAACCGCCGCGGCAAGCCCCTGGTCTTCCTCCACGGGCGGGCCAGGGAACGGGCCCGCGTCCTGGGGCTCACCGGCCTCGATGTGAGCATGTCCCACTCCCGCGACTACGCTGTTGCCCTGGCCGTGGGCCACTCCCACCCCGATGACGAGGGCGAGCGCGAGCGCTGGCGCCTCCATCTGGGCGCCATGCTGCGCGAGAGGGGGCTGCTGGAGCCGTGAAGCTCGTCACCGTGGCCGAGATGCGCGAGGCCGAGGCCCGCGCCGGCGTGCCTGTCTCCCAACTGATGGAGAACGCGGGCCTGGCGGTGGCCCAGGAGGTCTGGCTGCTCCTGGGCGAGGTGGCCGACCGCCGCGTGCTGGTGCTGGTGGGCCCGGGCAACAACGGCGGCGACGGCCTGGTGGCCGCCCGCCACCTGCACGACTGGGGCGCCAAGGTGGAGGTGTACCTGCTGCGTCCCCGCCCCGACGAAGACCCCGTCTTCGCCGAGGTCAAACGCCGCCAGATACCTGTCTGGCTCGCTGAGGAGGACGCCAGGGAGTTCTTCCGCCGCCTGGACGAGGCCCTGTCGCGGGCGGAGGTGGTCATCGACGCCATCCTGGGCACCGGCCGCGCCCGGCCCCTGGAGGGCGAGATGGCCGAGGTGCTGGGCCGGCTGGCCGCGGCCCGCAGCCGAGCCTACGGCCCCAGGCTCATCGCCCTGGACCTGCCTACGGGGGTGGACGCCGACACCGGAGCCGCCGATCCCCATGCCGTGGCCGCCGACGTGACTGTAGCCCTGCAGTGGAGCAAGGTGGGCCTGCACCAGCTCCCCGGTTCGGCCCTGGTGGGGCGGCTGGAGGTGGTGGACATCGGCATACCCAGAGAGCTGGAGGCGTCCTTCTCCACCGAGCTGATGGACCGGCGCTGGGCGCGGGGGCTCCTGCCGCCCAGGCCTCCCGGCGCCCACAAGGGCACCTTCGGCCGGGCGCTGGTGGTGGCCGCCTCGCCCCGCTATATCGGCGCGGCCCGGCTGGCCGCCCTCGGCGCCCTGCGTGTGGGGGCTGGGCTCGCCGTCCTGGCCTGCCCGCGCAGCCTGCAGCCGCTGCTGGGGGCGGGCGTGAACGAGCCCACCTTCCTGCCCCTGCCCGACCACGACGGCCAGCTATCGGCCGAGGCCGTAGCGCCGGTCCTGCAAGCGGTGGACGAGGGCGTGGAGGCGCTGCTGGTGGGCCCGGGCCTGGGACGCGGGGGCTATGTGCAGGGCATGGTGGGCGAACTGCTGCCCGCCCTCAGGGGCCGCAGCCTGCGGGCGGTGGTGGTGGACGCCGACGCGCTCAACAACCTGGCCGGTCTCAGGGAATGGCCCGAGCGCCTGCCTCCCAACGCCATCCTCACCCCCCACCCGGGGGAGATGTCGCGCCTCTCCGGGCTCGCCACCGAGGAAGTCCAGTCCGACCGCGTGCGGGTGGCCCGCGAGCACGCCCGCCGGTGGGGCGCCGTGGTGGTGCTGAAAGGGGCCCACACGGTGGTGGCCGCCCCCGACGGGCGTGTCCGCATCAGCCCCTTCGTGAACCCGGGGCTGGCCTCGGGCGGCACCGGCGACGTGCTGGCCGGCGCCATCGTGGGGCTGGCCGCCCAGGGCCTGGGGCCCTTCGACGCCGCCTCCCTCGGCGTCTACCTGCACGGGCTGGCCGGGGAGCAGGTGCGCCGGGAGCTGGGCGATGCCGGCATGCTGGCCGGCGACCTCTTGCCGGAACTGCCCCGGGCCATCAAGTCGCTGCGGGAGTAGGGGCCATGCCGGCTGTGCTCAAGCGCTGGCGCCTGCGGGAGCAGGCCCCGCCTTCCTTTCTGGCCGATAGCCCCTACCCGGCCCTGGTGCGGCAACTCCTCTGGCACCGGGGCATCCGCAGCGAGGCCGACGCCCGCCGCTTCTTCGGCCAGGTGGCCGCGGAGCACGACCCGCTCCTCCTGCCGGAGATGGAGAGGGCGGTCGCCCGCCTGCGCCGCGCTGCCCTGGAGGGCGAGCCGGTGGCCGTCTTCGGCGACTTCGACGTGGACGGCGTGACGGCGGCCGCCCTCCTGACCGAGGCCCTGACCGGACTGGGAGCCCGCGTCCTGCCTTACATCCCCGACCGCTACACCGAGGGCTACGGTCTGAACGTGGACGCCCTGCACCGGCTGGCAGGCCAGGGCGCGCGCCTGCTCGTAGCCGCCGACTGCGGCACCACCGCCGTGGCGGAGGTGGAGGAGGCGCTGCGCCTGGGCATGGAGGTGCTGGTGCTGGACCACCACTCCCTCTCGCCCCACCTGCCGCCTGCCGCCGCCCTGGTCAACCCTCGTCGGCCCGACAGCGCCTATCCCCACCCGGA
>BEIA01000070.1 GCA_002898715.1 bacterium HR24
GACGACTTCGTGTTCATGCCGCTCCAGTGCGCCACCCAGTGGGACGCGCTGGCCCACGTGTACTATGACGACCAGATCTACAACGGCTATCCCGCCAGCGTGGTCACCTCGGCGGGCGCCCTCAAGTGCAGTATCGACAAGACTGCCCGCGGCATCGTCGGGCGGGGAGTGCTGCTGGATGTGGCCCGCCACAAGGGGGAGCGCTGGCTCCCGCCCAACTTCGTCATCGACGGGGCGTTGCTGGAGGAGGTGGCCCGCGCCCAGGGCGTCGAGGTCAGGCCGGGCGACATCCTGCTCTTTCGCACTGGCTGGCGGACCAAGTTCGTCACCGACGGCAACCGCCAGGAGTTCATGTCGGCGGAGCCGGGGCTGGGCCTGCGCTCCATCCCCTGGCTGTACGAGAAGCAGGTGGCGGCGGTGGCGTCCGACAACTGGGCCATCGAGGCCTTCGGGCCGACCCTGTTCGGCGAGGACCCCAACGCGGTGCTGCCGGTGCACATGGTGCTCATCCGCGACATGGGCATGACCCTGGGCGAGATGTTCGACCTGGACGAGCTGGCCGAGGACTGCGCTCGCGACGGGCGCTGGGACTTCCTATTCGTGGGGCCGCCCATCAAGTTCACGCGGGCGGTGGGCTCGCCCGTGAACCCGTTGGCTATCAAGTAGGCACCTGGGGGCCCCAGCGTCATGAAGTTCGGCCTGTGGTACGATTTCCGCTGCCCGCCCCACTCCCCCGTGAGCTGGAGGGAGACCTGCGCCCAGACCCTGGAGCATATCCGTTACGCTGAGGAGCTGGGCTACGACGATATCTGGCTCTCGGAGCACCACTTTATCGAGGACGGTTATCTGCCGTCGCTCCTGCCCGCAGCGGCGGCGGTGGCCGCCGTCACCTCCCGGGTCACCATCGGTACCAACATCTTGCTCGCCCCGTTCCACCATCCGGTGCGGCTGGCCGAGGAGTCGGCATTGGTGGACATCATATCCGGCGGGCGCTTCCTGCTCGGCCTGGCGGTGGGCTACCGCCGGGAGGAGTTCGCTGGCTTCGGGGTGCCCAGGCAGAAACGCGGCGCCATGACCGAGGAGATCATCCAGATAGTGCTGCGCTGCTGGACGGAGGACGAGTTCGACTTCCAGGGCCAGTTTTACCGCCTGCAGGGCGTACGGGCGACGCCCAAGCCCGTGCAGCGCCCCAGGCCGGAGCTGTGGGTAGGCGCCCTGGGCCCGGCGGCCGTGCGGCGGGCGGCCCGCTACGCCGACGGGATCATCGCCGGGCCGGAGCAGGTGGCCCAGTTCGCCGAGGCGCTGGCTGCCGAGGGGAGGAACGGTGACCGGGCACGTGTGGCCCTGGGGCTGCCCTGGCTGTACGTGTCCGACGACCCGGAGCGGGCCTGGCGAGAGCTGTATCCTCACCTCAGCTATCAGATCAACGGCTATCAGAGGTGGTTCTCCGAGGCCGGGCAGCCCATCTTCGGCACGGAGCCCTATGCCGACCTGGAGGACCTGCAGGCCCGCGGGCCCTACCTGGTGGGAACCCCGGAGCAGGTGCGCGAGGCGCTGGCCCAGCTCTTCGTCCAGGCGCCGGCGGAGCGCTACTTCTGGTGGGCTATCCCGCCCGGGCTGCCGCCCCGCGAGGCGGTGCGCTCCATGGAGCTCTTCGCCCGCCAGGTGATGCCCCATTTCAGGGGGAGGCAAGGGCCATGAAGTTCGGACTTGTCTACGACTTCCGTAATCCCGAGCGCTGGCGGCGCCCCTTCCCCGAGCTGTACGCCGCCCTGCTGGAGCAGATACAGGAGGTGGAGCGGCTGGGCTACGACGCCGTGTTCGTCACCGAGCACCACTTCATCAACGACGGCTACTGCCCTTCGCCCCTGGTAGCGCTGGGGGCCATCGCCGCCCGCACCAGCCGCATCCGCATCGGCACCTGGGTGGCGTTGCTACCCCTGTATCATCCCCTGCGTCTGGCCGAGGATGCGGCGGTGGTGGATCAGCTTTCGGGCGGCAGGCTCGAGCTGGGGGTGGGGCTGGGATATAGGGAGGAGGAGTTCGCCGGCTTCGGCATTCCTCTGCGGCACCGTCGCGGCCGCATGGAAGAGGGCGTGGAGGTCCTGAAGCGCGCCTTGGCCGGAGAGCGGTTCTCCTTCGAGGGCCGGCATTTCCATCTCCGCGATGTGCGGGTAACCCCGCCACCCTGCCAGCAGCCTTTCCCGCTGTGGCTGGCAGCCAGGAGCCCCGTGACCGCCCGACGGGCGGCGCGGTTCCGCGCCGACCTGATGCTGGTCGGCCCGCCTTCGGTGTACGAGGAGTACGCGGCGGCGCTGAGGGCCCAGGGAGAGGCCCCCTCTCGCTACCGACTCCTCGGCCTGCTGGCCTGGGCCGTGTCCGACGACCCGGAGCGCTACTGGGCGGAGGCCGGGCCCCACTTTGCCTACACGGCCAGCCTCTACGGCCAGTGGTACAGCCAGCGGGGAGACCTGCCGGAGGACCGGGAGTGGCGCCAGTGGGCGACCTGGTCGCCCGAGGACTTCCGCCGGGCCGGCATGGTGCTGGTCGGCACGCCGGAGCAAGTACGAGATGGCATCCTGGCCGCCAGGCGGGTCCTGCCGTACGATTACATCGTGAGCTGGGCTACCCTTCCCGGCCAGGACCCGAAGAGGGCCATGGAGTCCCTGGAGCTGTTCGCCCGCAAGGTCATGCCGGCCCTGCGGGCGGCCGCCGAACCAAGCGAAGGGCAGCCATGAGCGAGCGGGAGGCCGCCCACTTGCTCGACGCGGCCGAGCTGGCCCGGCGGCTGCAGGAGTTCCTGGGCCGCTACTACGACAGCGTCGAGGTGCGCGACCTGCGGCCCATGGCCGGCGGCGCCCACCGCCAGACGTGGGCCTTCGACGCCCTGGTGCGCGACCGGGAGAGGGAGCGGCTGCTGCGCCTGGTCTACCGCAGCGGGCCGCCGCCGGGGGCCATGTCGGGCATGCCCATCGACCGGGAGTACCGGGTGCTGCGGGCGGCCTATCTGTCGGGGGTGCCGGTCCCCAGGGTGTACCCCCTCACCGAGGACCCCTTCGAGCCCATCGACATGCTGGTGATGGACAGGGTGGAGGGGGAGAGCATCGCCCGGCGTATCCTGCGCGATGCCGAGTTCGCCCAGGCCCGCCGCCTGCTGCCCCGCCAGCTCGGTCAGGCGCTGGCCCGCATCCACAGGATAGACATCGAACGCCACGGCCTGGGGGACCTGCCGGCGCCGCCGGAGGGGGTGGCCCCGGCCCGGCACGCGCTGGACAACCTGCGAGCCATGTACGAGGAGGTGGCCCTCGTGCCCTCGCCCGTGTTCGAGCTGGCCTTCCGCTGGCTGGCCCAGCGCCTGCCTGGCTCGGCCCTGCGCACCTTCGTCCACGGCGACTATCGCCTGGGGAACCTCATCGCCGGGCCGGAAGGGCTGCGGGCCATCCTGGACTGGGAGGGAGCCCACGTGGGAGACCCCATGGAGGACGTGGGCTGGTGTTGCGTCCGCTCCTGGCGCTTCGGACAGGACCACCTGCCAGTGGCGGGCCTGGGTCAGCGGGAGGAGCTGCGGGCCGGCTACGAGGAGGCGGGGGGCCTGGAGATCGACTGGGACGCCTGGCGCTGGTGGGAGGCCTACGGCAACCTGCGTTGGGGCATCATCTGCATCATGCAGGCGCGGCGCTCGTTGGACGGCCACGAGCCCAGCGTGGAGCTGGCCGCCATCGGCCGGCGGGTGTCGGAGACGGAGTGGGAGCTCCTGCACATCATGGAGGGGGGCTGATGCAGGACCGGCCCACCGTGCAGGAGCTGCTGCAGGAGGTGGAGCGCTTCCTGCAGGAGGAGGTAGCGCCACGGCTGGAGGGGCCTCGCCGCTTCCACGCCATCGTGGCCGCCAACGCCGTGCGCATCGTGCGCCGGGAGCTGGAGATCGGCGAGGGCCACCTGCGGGAAGAGTGGGAGGCCCTGGACGCCCTCCTCGGCCCCGAGCCGCCGCCCGAGGGGCTGGCGGAACGGAAGGAGGCGCTGCGCCGACGGGTGGAGGAGGTGTGCCGGCGCATCCGGGCAGGGGAGGCGGACCAGGACGGCCCCTTCCGCCAGGGGCTCGTGCGCTTCCTCTGGCTCCTCACCCGCCACAAGCTGGAGGTCAACGACCCGGGCTGGCTGCAGCGGCAGAGGGCCTAGCGGCCCTGGAAGCGGGGCTCCCTCTTCTCGGCAAAGGCCAGGGCGCCTTCGCGGTGGTCCTCGCTGCGCAGCAGCAAGTCCTGGCAGACCGACTGCCACTCCAGGAAGGGCTGCAGGTCCAGGCCCAGGGAGCGGCGCAGGCCGTGCTTGGTCATGCGCACCGCCAGGGGGGCGTTGTCGGCCATGCGCCGGGCCAGGGCCAGCGCCTCGTCCATCAGCCGCTCCTGGGGCACCACCTTGCTCACCAGGCCGATGCGCAGCGCCTCCTGGGCATTGATGATGTCGCCGGTCATGGTCAGTTCGGCTGCCTTGCTCCAGCCGACCACCCGGGGCAGGAGCAAGAGCGAGGCGGCATCGGCCATGAGACCCCGGCGAACGAAGATGGAGCCGAAGCGGGCGGACTCGGCGGCGATGCGCACGTCGCACATGAGGGCCAGGTCGAAGCCGTAGCCTACGGCGGGCCCGTTGACGGCGGCCACCGCCGGCTTGTCGAAGAAGAGGAGGTTGTCCACGCCGCGCTGGCCTCGACCGCGCAGCTCCTCCAGTCGCTCGCGGACGCGGGGGCCACGGCCCTCAGGCGGGGAGGCCAGGAAGATCTCCTGCACATCGTCGCCGGCGCAGAAGCCTCGGCCCTCTCCGGTGATGACCAGGGCGCGCACGGTATCGTCGGCCTCGGCGTCCTGCAGCGCTGTCCGCAGCTCGGCGTAGGTTTTGAGGGTGCAGGCGTTCAGCTTGTGGGGCCGGTTCAGGCGTACGAGCGCGATCCCCTCTCGTTTCTCGTAGATGATGTCCTGGAAGTCCACGGTCCACCTCCTTCGTCGGCGGCGAGTCGCGCGGAACAGGCGGCAGGCCCGGCGCTGCCAGCGCACGGCCCATCCCGGCGGCGGTCCCGCTCTCCGCTATGCCTCCCTTTCACCCCCTGCCGGCCACCGTTCGGTGGGGGACGGCTGGGCCCTAGCGGGGCGGCATACGCAGCGCCCCGTCCAGGCGGATGGTCTCGCCGTTGAGGTACGGGTTGCGGATGATCTGCTCCGCCAGCAGAGCGTACTCCTCGGGGCGGCCCAACCGCCTGGGGAAGGGGACGTTCTGGGCCAGGGCCTGCCGTTGTTCCTCGGAAAGGAGGCGGAACATGGGCGTGTCGAAAACGCCCGGCGCAATGGTCACCACGCGGATGCCCAGGCTGGCCAGGTCACGGGCGGCGGTGAGCGTCAGGCCCACCACACCCGCCTTGGAAGCGGCGTAGGCGGCCTGACCGATCTGACCGTCGAAGGCAGCTACGGAAGCGGTATTGATGATTACCCCTCGCTCCCCGTCGGCCGTGGGCTCGTTCCTGGCCATGGTGGCCGCTGCCAGACGCAGCACGTTGAACGTGCCGACGAGGTTGATCTCTATGACCGTGCGGAACTGCTGCAGGTTGTGGGGAGTGCCGTCGCGGGAGAGAACCCTGCCTGCCCAGCCCACGCCGGCGCAGTGGACGACGGCCCGCAGTGGCCCGAGGGACGCGGCCTTTTCCATGGCGGCCGCGGTGGAGGCCTCGTCGGTGATATCGGCCTGTGCGAACAGGGTGGACTCGCCCAGTTCCCTGGCCAACGCCTCGCCCCGGGCAGCGTCCCTGTCCATGATGACCACCCGGGACCCGGCGCTCACCAGCCGGCGCACGGTGGCCTCGCCAAGGCCCGATGCCCCGCCGGTGACCATGGTCACAGCACCTTCCAGCTCCATCGACTCGCTCCTGTGGGGATGGTCTCGCCCTGTATTATATGGCGGCTGGCGCGCTGAGAGACAGGGCAGCTGTCGCCGCCTCTACCTGACTCCGCGCAGGCGGGGGTCGAGGATGTCGCGCAGGGCGTCGCCCAGCATGTTGAACCCGTAGACGGTGATGAAGATGGCGCCGCCCGGGGCCAGGACCAGCCAGGGGTAGTTGGGGCCCAGCTCCCGTGCCCGACCGGAGAGCATCTGACCCCAGGTGGGGAAAGGCGGCGGCACGCCGAAGCCCAGGAAGCTGATGGTGGACTCGGCCAGGACCGCCACCCCCAGCTGCAGGGTGGCCAGCACGATGATGAGGGGGGCGACGTTGGGCAGGACGTACCGGACTATGATGTGCAGGTGCCGGGCCCCCAGCACCTGCGCCGCCTCCACGAAGGGCTGGGCCTTGATGGACAGCACGGCGCTGCGGATGACCCGCGAGGTGCCCCCGGAGAGGATGAGGCCCAGGGCCAGGATGATGGGCATCCCCTTCACGTCGGGGCCCCAGTCGGGCCCCCGGCCCAGGCCCAGGATGCCTCCCCCGCCCGTGCCGAGGATGGCCGCCACCGTCAGCAGCAGGAACAGGGCCGGGAACGACATCCACACGTCCACCGCCCGCTGCACCAGCATGTCCAGCCGCCCACCGAAGTAGCCGCTGACGACGCCCACGGCCGTGGCCACCAGGGCGGTGAGGGCCACCGAGCCGAAGCCCACGATGACGGTCACCTGGGCCCCGTACAGGATGCGGCTGAACACGTCGCGCCCGTTCTCGTCGGTGCCGAAGAAGTGGTCCAGGCTGGGGCCCTTCAGGGCATCGCTCAGGTAGACCTGCTCGTACGAGTACGGCGCCACCGCCGGCGCGATGATGGCGATGACGATGACGGCCAGGACGATGAGGGCGCCGAAGGCCCCCAGGGGCTTGCGCACGGCGAAGCGCCACAGCCCCCGCCCCATGGACAGCAGGGGGAAGGCGAACCGCTCCGTCACCCCGCGGTAGCCCAGGACTTCCTCGCCGACAGCCATGACGCCCCTCAGGCCATGCGCACCCTGGGGTCGAGGTAGCCGTAGGTCAGGTCCACCACCAGGTTGGCGACGACGATGAACGCCGCCACCACCAGGTTGATGCCCAGCACCAGCGGGTAGTCCCGCATGAACAGGGCCTCCATCAGCAGCCGCCCCATGCCCGGCAGGACGAAGATGCTCTCCATCACCACCGAGCCGCCCACCAGCACCGGCACCTGCAGGCCGATGATGGTGACGATGGGTATGAGGGCGTTGCGCAGGGCGTGGCGCATCACCACCGCCCGTTCCCTGAGCCCCTTGGCCCAGGCGGTGCGGATGTAGTCCTGGCGCAGCACCTCCAGCATCTGGCTGCGCACCAGGCGCATGATGGAGCCGGAGATGGCGGCCCCCAGGATGACGGCCGGCACCCACATCTGCTTCAGGTTCTCCACCGGGTCGTCCCAGAAGTGGTGGTAGAAGACGGGCAGGGACTTGCCGAACAGCTTGGGTATGAACACCACCGCCAGGGTGCCCAGCCAGAAGGTGGGCAGGGCGATGGCCGAGACGGCGAAGCTGCGGGCCACGTAGTCCACCGGCGAGTCCTGGCGCACCGCCGCCAGCACCCCCACCGGCACGGCGATGGCCAGGGCCACCAGCATGGCGAAGATGCCCAGCTCCAGGGTCACCGGGATGCGGTCGGCCAGGTCGTCCAGCACCTCGCCGCCGCCGCGAAAGCGCTGGCCGAAGTCGCCCCGCACCACGCCCCACACCCAGTCGGCGTAGAACTCGGGAAAGCTGCGGTCCAGCCCCAGGCGCCGCTCCACCTCCGCCCGGTCTATCTGCCCGCCCGACTCGGCAACGATGATGTCCACCACCGTGCCGGGCAACAGCCGCACCAGCGCGGCCACCAGCAGCGTCACGCCGAACAGGGTGGGCACCAGCAGGAGGAACCGCCGGACGGCGTACTGGCGCACAGCACCAGGCCCCTATTCAGCAGGTTGCACCGCCTGAGCCCGGGCCATGTCTCACCTGGCCAGCCAGACGTGTATGGCCACCTCGGCGCCGTAGCCGAAGCTGGACTTGTAGTAGAGGCCGCGGACCCAGGGGCGGAAGCCGCCCACGCCCGGCAGAGCGGAGTAAGGCACCATATACATCTTCTCGGCCATGTAACGCTGGATGTCATGGATGAGCTGCACCCGCCGGTCGGCGTTCAGCTCCTGCCGCTGGGCATCGAACATCTGCAGTAGCTGGGTGTCCTTGTCCAGGGACGCCGGGCCCGTGCCACCCCAGTTCTTGCGGGCACTCTGAGGGTGGTAAACGGTGAAGAAGATGGCGTCCGGCTCCACGGCCACGTACAGCGGCCCGATGGCGATGCCGTCGGGCTGGATATTGCCCCGGAAGGTGGTGGTCAGGTAAGCGGCGTACTCCTGGGGCTGGAGCTGCAGGCGAAATCCCGCGTCCCGGGCGGTGGTGGTGGCCAGGGTGAAGAGCTGCTCGTAGGCCTTGCCGTACACAGGGCTGTACACCACCCGGGCATCGATGCCGTTGGGATAGCCGGCCGCGGCCAGCAGACGCCTGGCCTCGGCGACGTCCCGCTGGAAGTAGCGGGCGTTGGGCCCGAACCTGGACTGATCCTTGGGGTCCAGCCAGAACGGCACCAGCTGGGAGATGGCGCTGAACCAGCCCCCCTGCCCGGTGGGGTCCATCACCCGCAGGATTCCGTCCCGGTCGATGGACATGGACAGGGCCTGGCGCACCCGAGGATCGTTCCAGGGCTCCTTGTCGAAGTTGAAGTAGAAACCGCCGATGACCTGGTTCTTGTTGTAGGTGAAGGTGAGGTCGGGCACCTCGGTCTTGGCAGTGTTGTACACGGCCGGATCGAGCAGGGCCAGGTCGAAGGTGCCCGTCTTCAGGTTGGCGATGATGGTGGACGGGTCGCCCACCAGCGAGGCCTCCCAGCGGTCCACGTACGGCCGGTCGGCGATGAAGTAGTCCGGGTTCTTGCGCCACTTGATGGCCACGTCCCGCTCGAACGCCTCGAAGATGAAGGGGCCGGTGCCCACAGGACGCTCCTGCAGCCCGGCGTCGATGAGCTCCTTGGGCTGCACTCGAAACAGCTCCGGGTTGGCGAAGTGGTTCAGGCCAGGGGCGAACACCTTCTTGAGGCGCACGATGACAGTGCGGTCGTCGGGCGCCTCCACCCTGTCCACCACGTCGTTCCAAGAACCCCGGTTGGGCGAGTCCTGGGAGATGCGGCGGGCGGAGAACAGGATATCGTCGGCGGTGAGGGGGCGTCCGTTCAGGGGCGGCACGTTGTGGAAGCGAATGTTGGGCCGCAGGCGGAAGATGTACGTCTGGGGGTCCGGGATCTCCCACCGCTCGGCCAGGTCGCCCTCAACCACCGAGAAGTCCAGAGGGTCGATGTTCGGCCCCGCCTGGAACTTGACCAGCCGGCTGTAGTGCCACGAGGCCGGGATCTGGGCCAGATAAGTGAGCTCCTTGTAGGGGTCGAGGGTGGGTGGGTTGCCCGAGGACAGGCCCACCAGCGGCGCCCTGACGGTGCCGCCCGGGCGGGGCGTCTCCTCCTGCACCGGTGCGGGCGTCACCTGGGGCTGTTCCTCTCGGCAGGCCAGGGCGGAGGCGCTGGCCAGGGCGCCGGCGGCCACCATCCCCTTCAGCACCTGGCGCCGGCTCATGCGTCTCAGCCATAGCTGCTGTCTGCGCTGCACCGAATTCATGGTCCCCCTCCT
>BEIA01000071.1 GCA_002898715.1 bacterium HR24
CCGCGCATGCAGAGGCCTCGACAGAAGATGGGGAAGCCCAACTCGACCAGCCGGGCCCCGTCCCGCACCATGCCATCAATGACCAACCCCGCTAAGCCTCGCACCCTGGCTGCCTCAGTCATGATCTCGCCCCAGTAGCCGGCCTCATAGTGTCCACCGGTGGAACATACCAGGACCCAGCCAGGCGGAGAGGCGTAAATGGCGCGGTGCAGCCAGAGGTTGTCCCCGGGCGGGCAGGCCACGGTGGTGGCCCAGCCGCAGATGCGAAAGGACGAGTGCAAGGGGCGGATGGCTGCGGGCAGGACTCCTTGCTGGCCCATAGCCTCATGAATGGTGCTCGTGGAAAGGGAACGTGCTACTTCCAGCCAGGCATCTTCCCTTATCGGCGCGCCTTGCACACCCATACCCTCATTCCCTCCGACGCTGCAACTGAAAGTAGCCAAACTGTCTGCGCGCCTCGTCCAGGCGCAACCCTTGGCGGACGGCCTCTTTGATCCTGTCCTCGGCCTCGGCT
This sequence comes from bacterium HR24, assembly GCA_002898715.1. GTDB lineage: Bacteria > Chloroflexota > Dehalococcoidia > SM23-28-2 > HRBIN24 > HRBIN24. The sequence goes on from BEIA01000071.1 coordinate 515, forward strand.
ATCTCCTTAGCCGCCGCCAGCACCTCTTCTTCCCGCGAGCGGGGTACTACTACGACTCCATCGGCGTCGCCTACCAGGACGTCCCCTGGCTCGACTCGCACGCCCCCTATGGTCACTGCGACTTGGTAGGCGTCGGCCTGCACCCTGTCCTTCCCGGTGCGCATATAGACGCCACGGCTGAAGATGGGGTAACTCAGCTCTAGGGAGCGCCTGCTATCGCGGCAGACGCCATCGATGACGGTGCCGCCGATGCCGCGGCGGGAGGCAGCCAGCGTCAGGATGTCGCCCCAGACGGTCGCATCCAGCCTGCCCCCATTATCGATGGCCACCACCTGGCCCGGAGATACGTCGTCGATGAAGTCACCCACCGTACCCTTCGCCTGTGCTACCGGGCGCATCAGCACAGTGAAAGCGCGGCCGCAGATGCGGAACCGGTAGTCCAGAGGACGGATTCCGAAGCACTGGCCGTCAATACCTAGACGGTCGAGTGCGTCGCTAATAGTGGTGACCCCCAAACCCGCAAACTGGACGATAACGTCGTCTATAGAGGCCTCGTGCATTGTGTACCTCACAGCGTCATAGGATATTTCTGTCCCGCGTATAAATGAGAAATGGCTCGATGGTCTGTGTCAAGGGAAGCGGGGCGCGAACAGCATCGTGTCCTCGCACCACATGTGAACATCGACTTAGGTATAATAGCAGCGTGATCAGGTTGAAGAGGGCGTACGACCCTCCCTCGCCGGAGGACGGCGAGCGGTACCTCGTAGACAGGCTGTGGCCCCGCGGCATCGCCAAGGACGACCTGCAGATCGTTGCCTGGCTCCGTGACCTGGCCCCCAGCGATGGCCTCCGCCGCTGGTTCGGCCACGACCCGGCCAGGTGGGGAGAGTTCCAGGCCCGTTACCGGGAAGAGCTGGCGGCGGCCGAACGCCAGGCCTTGCTCCGGGAGCTGGCGCGCAAGGCCCGCGACGGCACCGTGACCCTCGTGTATGCAGCCCAGGACCGCGAGCACAACAATGCCGTGGTAATCAAGGCCGTGCTGGAAGAACTGATGGGGGAGGCGTCGTGAGCGGGCCACTCTCTACGGATGATCTGGCCCAGCGCATCGTAGCGGAAGCGGGCGACGCGATCATCGTAGCCGACCGCGAGGGGACGATACGCCTCTGGAACCGACGGGCGGAGGAGATGTTCGGGTACCCTGTCGCGGAGGCCCTCGGCCAGAGCCTCGACATCATCGTGCCCGAGCGCCACCGGCAGCGGCACTGGGAGGGATACCGGAGGGTCATGGCCACTGGCGAGACGAAGTACGGGCGCGGAGAACTGTTGTCGGTGCCGGCTGTGCGCAGGGACGGCTCACGTATATCGGTGGAGTTCACCATCACGCTGCTGAAGGACGCCGCGGGCCAGGTGGAGGGCGTCGCCGCCATTATGCGCGACGTGACCGAACGCTGGCAGCAAGAGAGGGCCCTCCGCGACCGATTGGCGGAGCTGGAGTCCCGGTTGGCGGCGTCGTCCTGACCTCCGTGTCGCACCACGAATCTCTGTAGACGTTAAGAAAAGCCCGAGACCGGTGGTATACTGGCGCTGGTGAGGGGCTATGCCCGAAATCGTCCTCAGCGAGAACGCCCGCGTCGTCCTGGAGCGCCGATATCTGGCCAAGGACGAAAATGGCAGGCCTATAGAGTCGGCCGAAGGTCTGTTCCGACGGGTGGCCCATAACATCGCCCAGGCGGAGCGCCTCTACCAGCCGCTGGAGGATCCCGGCCAGGCCGCCTACTGGGAGGAGCAGTTCTTCCAGCTCATGGCGCGCCTGGAGTTCCTGCCCAATTCACCCACCTTGATGAACGCCGGCCGCGAGCTGCAGCAGTTGGCGGCCTGCTTCGTGTTACCGGTGGAGGACTCCATCGACGCCATTTTCGATGCCATCAAGTACACGGCCATCATCCACAAGACGGGTGGCGGCACCGGCTTCTCCTTCTCTCGCCTCAGGCCCGAGGGCGACCGGGTGCGGACCACCATGGGCGTAGCTTCGGGGCCCGTGTCCTTCCTGAAGGTGTTCGACGCCGCTACCGAGGCCATCAAGCAGGGGGGTACGCGACGAGGGGCCAATATGGGCATCCTGGACGTGACCCACCCCGACATCGAAAAGTTCATCACCCTCAAGGCCGACCTCCGCACGCTGACCAATTTCAACATCTCGGTGGCGGTGACGGACGAGTTCATGCGGGCGGTGGAGGAGGACAGGGAATACGAGCTGGTAAACCCGCGCACCGGACAGGCAGTGGGGCGCCGCCGGGCCCGCTACATCTTCGACCTGATAGTGGAGAATGCCTGGCTCTGCGGCGACCCGGGTCTGGTCTTTCTGGACCGCATCAACGCCGATAACCCTACGCCGCACCTGGGGCGCATCGAGGCCACTAACCCATGCCTCCCAGGCGATGCCTGGGTCATGACCGACGAGGGGCCCAGGCAGGTACGCGAGCTGGTCGGCCGCCCGTGTCGGCTGCTCGTCCACGGTCGGCCCTTCGCCACCGGCGACGAGGGTTTCTTTCTCACCGGTGTGCGTCCGCTGGTACGCATAGAGACACAAGAGGGATACTCGCTGCGTGCCACCCGCGACCACCCGGTGCGGCGGGTGAGGCGTCTTACCCGCCACATCCGGGAGGAGGAGTGGGTGCCAGCGGGAGACCTCCGGCCCGGCGACCTCGTCGTGCTCAACGACCACCGGCAGGCGGCCGAGTGGCCGGGGCCCTACAGCGAGGCCGAGGGCTATCTGCTGGGCCTGCTGCTGAGGGATGGCACCGTGAGGGAGAACAGGGCTGCGCTCTCGGCCTGGGGCCCCGTGGCCAGTGAGGAGAGCGTGATGGCGGCTGCTGCCGCCCCGGTCGTCGCTGCTGCCCGGACGCGGCACCACCAAAGTGATTCCCGTCGGTGGATTGGTGCTCGCCCCGACGAGTGGCGCCTCTCGACGGGGGCGGCGTGCCGCCTGGCCGCGGCCCTGGGCGCGTCCCCCGGCTCTAAGGGGATAACGCCCGAGATAGAGCGGGCGTCGTCCGTGTTCTACCGCGGCTTCCTGCGGGGCCTCTTCGATTGCGACGGTTCGGTGCACGGGAGCCGGAGCCAGGGCGTCTTTATATGCCTGGCCCGGGGTGACCTGGAGTCCCTGCGGGCCGTCCAGCGCATGCTCCTACGCCTGGGCATCGTCAGCAAGCTTTACGTGCGGCGCGCCCGGGGTACGCCCCTGCTTCCCGATGGTCGCGGCGGCAAGCGCTCCCACCACATCCCTCGTCGATACGGACTGGTCATCTCCGGCGAGAGCGTCTTCCGCTACGCCGACCTGATAGGGTTCTCCGACCCCGCCAAGAGGCAACGGCTCCATGACCTCCTCGCACGCTCCCGGCGGCCCGCCAGCCGCGATCGCTTCGTGGCCAGGGTCTCGGCGGTGGTGCCCGACGGCCGGGAGCCGGTATACGACGTGCACGTGCCGGGAGCTAACGCCTTCGACGCCAACGGCTTCCTGGTGCACAACTGCGGCGAGCAGCCGCTGCTGCCCTACGAGTCGTGCACCCTGGGCTCCATCAATCTGTCCAGGTTCGTCCGCAACGACGGAGGGCGTCCGGCTGTGGACTGGCAGCGCCTGGCCGAGGTCATCCCCGTCTGCGTGCGCTTCCTCGACAACGTCATCGACATGAACCGCTACCCCATACCCCAGATCGAGGAGGCCACCAGGCGCACGCGCAAGATCGGCCTGGGCGTCATGGGCTGGGCCGACATGCTGCTTCGGCTCGGCATTCCCTACGACTCGGAGGAGGCGCTGTCGTTGGCCGAGGAGCTCATGAGCTTTGTCCAGCAGAAGGCCAATGAGGCGTCCCTGGCTCTGGGGGAGGAGCGCGGGCCCTATCCGGCCTGGGAGGGCTCCCGCCACTACCCCGACCTGCCCTACCGCAACGCTACCCGCACCACCATCGCCCCGACGGGAACCATATCCATCATCGCCGACTGCTCTTCGGGGATCGAGCCCCTGTTCTCGCTGGCCTTCTTCCGTCATCACTATCTCGACCCCAGCGACCCGACCAAGCTCACCCGCCTGCGCGAGGTCAACGAGCACTTCGTGTCGGTGGCCCAGCAGGAGGGCTTCTACTCGGAGGAGCTGATGGACTACCTGGCGAGCGGGGGCCGCCTCCGCGACCGGCCGGAGGTGCCGGACTGGGTGAAGCGTCTGTTCGTCACAGCACACGATATCTCTCCCGAGTGGCATGTGCGGATGCAGGCGGCCTTCCAGCGCCACACCGACAACGCCGTGTCCAAGACCATCAACTTCCCGCGGGAGGCCACCAAGGAGGACGTGGCCAGGGCCTTCTGGCTGGCCTATCGCGAGGGGGTGAAGGGCATCACCGTGTACCGCGAAGGCTCGAGACAGATATCGGTCCTCTCCCACGCCACCGCCAATGTCAGGGGCCCGGAGCAGGAGACGCCGGAAGTAGCCCGGGAGGTCGGTGGAGTCCCCACCCGCCCGCGTCCCTACCGTGAGAGGCTTCCCGACGAGCGCCGCTCCATCACCCACAAGTTCCAGGTGGGCGACCAGGAGGGCTACATAACGGTGGGGCTGTACGACGATGGCCGCCCAGGCGAGATCTTCATCAAGATGGCCAAAGAGGGTTCTACCGTGTCAGGGCTCATGGACGCTGTGGCCTTGCTCACTTCGGTGGCCCTCCAGTACGGCGTCCCCGTTGACGACCTGGCCAGGAAGCTGAAGAACACCCGCTTCGAGCCCTACGGCCCCACCAACAACCCGCGCATCCCCTGGGCCACTTCCGTCCTCGACTACATCTTCCGCTGGCTGGAGATGAAGTTCGGGCAGGCAGAGCCCCGTGCGGCCCGTGACGGCGAGCCCATCGACCCGGCCATGCGACCTGCCGAGGAGACAGGCATGACCTGCCCGGACTGCGGTGCCCTGCTGGTGTACCAGGAAGGCTGTCTCATCTGTCGGAGCTGCGGCTACAATAAGTGCGGCTAGAGCCGCAGAGCGACAATGAGGCCAGCGCCCGCACAGGAAGTCCGGCCCCATTACGAGTACCTGCGCCTACGCCTCCTGCCCCACCTGGTCATGTTCGGGCTGTCGCTTCTCTTCGGCTGGCGCCGCTCCTTCGCCCGCGACGGGGCCCTCCTCATGGCGGTCAACCCCTTCCCGCGGCGGGTGGAAGGCATCGAGAACGTGCCCGAAACGGGCCGCTTCGTGCTGGTCATGAACCACTTCGACCGGCCGGGCCTGCACCCGTACCATTGCGCCATGATGGTGAGCTGCTTCCTCAAGCAGCGGCGGCCCGCTGCCCCGGAGGTACGCTGGACGTTCACCAGCGAGTTGCACGGGCGGCGCATCGGCCCCATCCCCATCCCCCTGCCTCTCATTCGCTGGACGTTCCGGCGTATCGCCCGGGTCTACAATCTGGTGGTGATGCCGCGCCGGGAGGAGCTGGTCATGGGCCGGGCGGCAGCATTGCGGACCCTCCTGAAGGCGCTGAACGAGGCCCCCATAGGCATCACGCCCGAGGCCAGGGGCTCGGGGCGGCTGGTAGAGCCCCCGCGGGGGAGCGGCCTGTTCCTGCTTTCCCTGGCGCGGCGCGGCGTCCCCTTCCTGCCGGTGGCGGTATGGGAGGACGATTCCACCCTCAGGTTCCGCTTCGGCCGGCCGTTCGCTCTTTCCTTGCCCGAGGGCTTGCCGCGGGCGGAGGCGGATGTCCTGGCCCGAGAACGGGTGATGACTGCTATCGGCGTGCTGCTCCCGCCAGACTGGTGGGGAGAGTACGCGGAGGCGGTGGCGCAGGCGCTCGCCCCGGAGGCAGAGAGGAGCTAGTCGGGCGTGAGTCGGAACCGGGGGTTTAGGCGTTTCCTTCGTATCCTGAAGGGCCCGTGGACGTTCCAGGTGGCGGCCACCGCCCTGTTCGTGGGGCTGGTAGTATGGCAGATAGACCTGCAGCAGGTGGGCGACTCCCTCCGAGCCGCCAACTACGGCTGGGCCGCGCTGGCCCTGGCAGCCAACCTCGTCACCAAGGCCGTGGACACGCTGCGCTGGCAGGTCTACCTGTCCAAGGTAGGGCAGGCCCCCTTCCTCGGGCTGCTGGGGGCGTTCCTCATCGGCAATCTGCTCAACAATCTGTTGCCCATGCGCGCTGGCGACGTCGCCCGTATTCAGATCGTCGCTAACCGCTACGGGCTGTCGAGGGCGGGGCTGGCGTCGTCGGTGTTCGTGGTGGAGGCGCTCTTGGACGGTGTGACGTTCCTGGTGCTGCTGATGGTCGGGCTGGCCGTCCTCGACCTGGGCTTCGTGCCGCCGGCGCTGCTCTGGAGCGTGGCGGCGGCCTCGGGAGGGGGATTCGTGGCGGCGGTGATGGCCAGCGCTCTTCTGCCCCGCCAGGCGCCACGCTGGCGATGGCTGGCCAGGCTGCCAGCATGGGCGCGCTCGGGCCTGGAGGAGGGCTGGCCCCGCTTCTTGGACGGCCTGGAGACCATGCGCAACTGGCGGATGCTGCTGGCGGCCATGCTGCTGAACTTCGTGGGCTGGGGCTCCCAGGTGATCACCTTCGCCCTGTTCGGCCTGGCATTCGGGCTGGACGTGCCGCTGGTAGCCTTCATCGTCATCATGATCGCGGCCAACCTGGTCTCCGCGTTTCCTATAACCTTCGAGAACATAGGCACCTACGAGGCGGTCCTGCTGGGCGTGCTGGCCGCCTGGGACGTTCCCGGCGAACAGGCCCTCGCCTACGCCATCGTCACCCACCTGCTCACCAACCTGTGGGTCATCGGCTTGGGCATGGTAGCCCTGTGGCTCATGCGGCTCCGCCCGCGCGACCTGTTCTCGCTGGTGAGGCAGGGGCGGCCGGCTGCCCTGCCATCGCCTCCCGGCTAGGGCTGAGGACATTGGCTGCCCGACCACCGTTGCTGCTGGCCGTCGCCGTGCACCTGGACAGCATGTGGGCCATGCCGTCCTTGTTCTGGCGGATGCGGAGGCTGGAGCGTGAACTGCGCTCCCTCCCCGGAGTGCTCAAGGTGCACCGGTGGGTGTCGCGCCGCAGCCTGATGCTGACGGTATGGTGCCAGGGGCGGGAGGCGGCTGAGGGTTGCCTGAGCGCCCCGGGACTTGTCGCCTTGCAGCGGCAAGCCCGTGAGGGAGAGGGCCTACGCCTGTGGGCCGAGATGTACGAACTTCTGCCCGGAGGGCTACACCTGGGCGCGCGCGGCTCGCCGCAGCCGGCCTCAGCGCACCCTCAAAGCGATGCCGATGGCCCCGAAGGGCGGGAAGCCCTGGGTGGCCGAGACGAAGTCTGAGCCAGTATCCAGGTCGAGGGGCCCGCAGCCCTGCCCGGGCATGACTGCGGGGCAGGCGTGCATGGCCTGGCCACCGAAACCGGCGATCCCCGTCCACAGGGCCAGGTCCGAGACCTTGCCTGCCACCGGGCTGGCGTTCCAGGCGGCTACCCTGGCTTGGCCGAAGACGTCGATGGCCGTGACGTAGAAGTTCCAGTCGTTCTCGCTCGGCCAGGCGCGTCTACCCACCCCGCCCAGTCGCACCGGCGCGGAGCAACCCAAGTCGTTGCATGCCTCCAGCCGGTAGTAGACGATGCCCGTGTCCCACCAGGGGACACCTACCAGCAACACGCCAGGGGCCTCCGCGGCGGGGACGTCCTGGCAAGTCAGGCCGAAGGTGAACTCGAAGTCGAGGCTGGCGCACAGCCGGTAACGCGACACCTGTTCCGGTGGCAGCCACGTGGCCCTGGCCCTGCCGTTGTCGAAGGGATGTATGGAGGGGATGGCCGGCGGCACCGGTGGGGCCGTCGGCGGCGGTTGGCCCGGCGGGGGCGGGCCGAGCTGGAGCCTACCTACACCGTAGGCGTTGTCCTTGCCCGGAGCACCCAGGTCTACAGCCCGCGATTCCAGGAACTGGCGCAGTTGGGCACCGCTCCAGCCGGGATTGGCCTGTTTCACTAGCGCCGTCGCCCCGGCCACGTGCGGGGCCGAGGCCGAGGTGCCGGCGAAGCGCCCAGCGCCGTAGGTAACCGTCGATACGCGGTCGGGCGCCACCAGGTCAGGCTTTATGCGGCCATCCCAGGTAGGCCCCTGGGAGCTGAAGAACTCCACAGTATCCGGAGCGGAGGCGGGCACCGCCCCCACAGCCAGGGCGGTGGGCCGGTCGGCTGGGGGCAGGACACTCCGCGAAGGCACCACATACTGCAAGTCACCTAACCCGAACACGAACAGATGCAGACGGCGCGGCTGCGCCCCCGCCCTCTGGCCGATGGCGATGTACAGCCGGCCGTCGGCGGTGTCCAGCGATGTTATCTCCACCGCTTCCCTGGGAAGGGCGCCCGCCGAGCAGTCCTGGCGGTCGTCGCTCCCGACCACCTGAGGACTGCCGGCGGGATCGAAGTAGCCTACCAGCAAAGAATAGTCCTGGCAGGCGCCGCCCCAGGCATCGTCCCAGAGCAAGACCAGCAGCAGGCAGGAAGCGGCGGTGCCCGACAGCACCAGGTCGTTGAAGGGATCGCGGGGCGCGAAGTCGAGCAGCCGGTCCCGGTCGCTGTCGCTCCAGTTCCCCGTCCAGTGGGAGTCGGCAGAGTTTCCGGCGGAATTGGCCCACAGAACACCGGCCTGGGCCGCCCTGTCCACGGTGTCCGCGAAGAAGTCCGTGGCACTGCCGACCAGGCCGTAAGGACGCCCACCCGGGAACACAGCGGAGAAGTTGATGACGTGTACGCCCTGTTGCAGGAGCCAGTCCACCGCCCTGGCGAACTCGACGCTGGTGTTGGCCTGGGCCAGATAGAGGCGGGCCGCTGGTGCCGTATCGGCCACGATCTCGGCCACCGCTGTGCCGTGGCGGCGGGCGAGGGGCGACTCACAGGG
>BEIA01000072.1 GCA_002898715.1 bacterium HR24
TCCTCCTGCAGGGCCGGGAAGACCAGGACCTCCTCGGCATACATGTGCTGGAGCAACTCCTCCTTGGCCTCCTCCAGCAGCGCCCAGTCGGGCTCGCCTACCTCCAGCGCGTCACGGAAGTCGGTCAGGTGCCCGTCGATGCGCCGGTGGGCGTGTTGCAGGAACTGGACCATGAGCTCCGGCTCGTAGAAGCCCGTCATGGCCTCCTACTCCGCCTCCTGGCCCTCTGGCAGGGCCTTTTCCAGACGCTGTCGCAGCTCCTCCTCGCTGAGGAGGCCCTGGCCCACCAGCACCTTCTCCAGGGCGGCCAGCCACATCTCATAGAACCGGTAGGGCGTGCCGGCGGGGCCGTGGGCCCGCTGCCACTCGGCCAGTTCCCTGGCCAGCGCCCAGCGGAACTGGTCGAAGGGGATATCGCCCTTCTCGCACAGGGCCACGGCCAGCCCGAAGGCCTGCCGCTCCCAGTCGGCGTTGAAGACGATCTCGCCGCTCTTGCGGGGCAAGACGTAGGCGATCTTGGGATTGACCCTGACCCTATGCTCCTCCGTCACTGCTCCCCGCCCCCTCAGCGGCGTGGCGCCTGGACCTTCGCCACGCCGATCATGGCCTCCCGCGTCACCAGCTTGGCCAGCTCCTCCTCCGACATGCCCTCCGTCCCCTCCGGCCGCTCCGGCAGCACGAAGTACCGCACCTCCGAGCTGCTGTCCCACACCCGCACCTCCACCGACTCCGGCACCTCCAGCCCGAAGTCCTCCTTCAGCACCTTCCGCGGCTCGATGACCATCCGCGAGCGGTACTGGGGATACTTGTACCACTCCGGCGGCAGGCCCAGGACGGGCCAAGGGTAGCACGAGCAGAGGGTGCAGACCACCACGTTGTGCACCTGGGGGGTGTTCTCAACGCACACCATGTCCTCGCCCTGCATGCCCTTGATGCCCAGCTCGGCGCAGGCGGCGGTAGCGTCCTCCAGCAGGCGGCGCTTGAACTCGGGGTCCACCCAGGCGCGGGCCACCACGCGGGCGCCCAGGAACGGCCCGATGTCCCGCTCATAAGTCTGGACCACCCTCTCGATGAGGTCCTCGCTCAGGAAGCCCTTTTCGATGAGCAGCGAGGCCAGGGCCTTGGCCCGGGCAGCCAGGTATTCCTCGGGCACCGGGTACTGGCCTTCTACCGGCAGGGGCACCTTCTCTCGCTCGGCCATGCTCGCGCCTCCTCCTCGTCCCTATTCGGCCGGCTCCAGATAGGACTCCCAGGCATCGAAGTAGACGACCTCGTTAGGCTCCGCCGAGTCTCCCCACAGCTCGCGGGCCTCGAACCGCACCGAGTACACGTACTGGGGGTTCTCGCCCAGGCCGTGGGCATTGGTATCGGGCAGGATGTAGGAGTCGTACACGTGGGCGATGACGCCCCTCTTGCCCCGGACGTAGCGGGCCAGGCGGGTGTGGCCATAAGGGTGGACGTTGCGCATCGCCACCCGGTCGCCCACCTTGAAGCGGGGCCCGGCCTCCACCGGCTTGCGGGTGGGGGCCCCCTCGCGTATCACCAGCAGCATGCGCTCCGTCAGGGCGGGGTCCTGCCGCTTGGGCAGGGGCGCCTCCGGCCGCTCCAGGTACTGCTTGGTGCGGGCCTCCAGCTCCTGCGGGCTGATATGCCCCTTCTCCAGCAGGTTCTTCTCCATGGTGTAGAGCCAGTGCTCGTAGTAGCGGGAGGCCAGGTAGTGCACCGGGTTCATGCGCTCGATGCCGTGGCGGAACTCGTCCAGGTTTATGAGGCCGTTGCCCATGGTGCCGAAGAGCATGGCGAAGGTGAGCCGCTCCCAGTCGGTATGGAAGACCGGCTCGTTCTCCTCCACTGCCACCCGGCCCATGTTGTGCATGCCGCCCAGGTCGTGGACGCTGTTCAAGGCTATCGCCCCCTCCGCATGGAATCACTGCTGGACACGGAACACCTCTTGCTCGAAGGCATAGGCCGCCCTCAGCACCGTCGCCTCGTCGAAGTGCCTGCCCACCAGCATCATGCCCACGGGCAGGCCGCCGGACATAGCGCAGGGCACGTTCATAGCCGGATGCCCGGTGACATCGAATGGGCAGGTGTTGGCGATCATGTTCAGGGCACCGGCGATGTACTCGGCCAGCCCACCCTTTGGGAAGGGCTGCGCCTTCTGGGGAGTAGTGGGCATCAGCAGGAGGTCCACCTCGCGCAGGGCAGCATCGTAGGCGGCGCGAAGGGTGCGGCGCAGGTTCTGGGCACGGGCGTAGTAGCGGCCGTGGTAGCGCTCGCCCAGGTAGTGGCCGAGGATGGTCACCATCTTTACCGTGGGCGAGAAGTCCTGGGCCCTCACCCGGCGAGAACGGCCGTAGAACTCCACCAGGGCCGTGTCGTGATAGCCCAGCCAGCCGTGGCCCATGCCCTCGCCGCGCACCATGATGGCCCAGGTCCCTTCCACCCCCACGCCGTTCCAGAAGTGTACGCCTTGCCTGTGCAGCGGGACCGAGACCTCCCGCACTTCGGCGCCCAGGGACTCGAAGCGGCCGGCCGCCTCCCGCACCGCCTCGTCCACGTCCGGCTCAGAAAGGCCCTGCCACCCGAAGCCCTCGGGCACGACGCCTATGCGCAGGCCCCGGGCCCCCGCCCCCAGCTCCTGGCTGTAGCGGGGCAGGGACTCGGGCGTCTGGCCCTGCCGTGGGTCGAGGCCGTCCCGGCCGGCGATCACCTCCAGGCACAGGGCAACGTCCGTCACCGTCCGGGCCAGGGGGCCTGTGTGGTCCAGGGTCAGCTCGATGGGGAAGATACCGGTATACGGCACCAGGCCATAGGTAGGCTTGAGCCCGTACACCCCGCACCAGGAGGCGGGGATGCGGATGGAGCCGCCCTGGTCGCCGCCGATGGCGATGTCCGCCTCGCCGGCGGCCACCACTGCCCCCGAGCCGCTGGAGGACCCGCCGGCCATGCGCTCGGGGTCGTGGGGGTTGCGCACTGGCCAGGGGTAAGAGGTGTGGGAGCCGCCGGAGAAGCAGAGGTCTTCGCACACCGTCTTGCCCACCAGCTCTGCCCCGGCATCCAGCATGCGGGTGACGATGGTGGCGTCCACCGTGGGCACGTAGCCGTCCATGAGCGCCGAGCCATTGAGTAGGGGCAGCCCCTGTACCGACACATTGTCCTTCACCGCCACACGCTTGCCGGCCAGCGGGCCCGCCGGGGCGCCCTTGATGGAGCAGCGCCAGGCCCAGGCGCCCAGCGGGTTCTCTTCGGGGGCAGGCCGACAGCCGGCATCGCGGGGGTACTTCACCGGCAGGGCAGGTTCGGGCAGGGTGTCCAGCCACTCGTAGGACGGCAGCAGGCCCTCGATGAATACGGAGAAGGTTTCGACTTCTTCCTGGGTGAGGTCGAAGCCGTAGAGGTGGGCGATCCGCCGCAGATCGTCCGGGGAGGGACGGCGCACGGCCATGGGGGCCCTCCTTCCCTGTAGGGTGGCTAGAGCATAGACCACCCGGACAAACTTGTCAAGCTATCAAAAAGACGGGCCCGCGGAGGAGAGGCCCAGGCTCGCCGCTCGTCCCTGGCAGCGTGGACTGGCCAGCGGCCCCTGAGACGCCGTTGCCGAGTCCGGCAGCGCCGGGCCCCGCTGCCGCGCGAGTCGAGGGCCCCTTGACGGCCTGCGGCACTGCCGGTTAGCATAATGGCGGTCGGCCAGGGCCGGCCGCGATGGCCTTTGAAGGACATACCACCAGATAGCAGCCCCCGCATAGTGCCCGCCCTCCGAGGCGCGCACCACCAGCGCAGCCCTCGCTAGCGCTGAGAGGTGGGTAGTGGCCCGCGAACGTGCCCCGCACCACCCCGTGACCCTTCCCGAGCTGGAGCAGCGCTGGCGCCAGGCGCTGGAAGAGCGCCTGCGGGCCTGTCTCGCCCTGGTCGAGGCGGGCGTAACGGTGCAAGACCCCTTCACGACCTACGTAGAGGGTGATGTGCGCATCGGGCCGGGGACGGTGATCCGGCCCAACACCACTATCACGGGCAGGACGACGATAGGACGCGACTGCGACATCGGCCCCAACGCCGTCATCGCCGACTCGACCATTGGCGACGGCTGTCGCGTCGTGGCCTCGGTGGTGGAAGGCGCTCTGCTGGAGGAGGGCGTGCAGGTGGGCCCCTTCGCTCACCTGCGCGAGGGCGCCTGTCTGGGGCCCGGCGTGCGAGTGGGCAACTACGCCGAGGTGAAGGGCTCCCGCCTGGGGCGCAATACGCTGGTGAACCACTTCAGCTACGTGGGCGACGCCGAGGTGGGCGAGGGCGTCAACATCGGCGCCGGCACCGTCACCTGCAACTTCGACGGCAAGGAGAAGCACCGGACAGTCATCGAGGACGGGGCCTTCATCGGCAGCGGGACCATGCTGGTGGCCCCGGTACGGGTCGGGAGGGGTGCCGCCACGGGCGCGGGCTCCGTCGTAACCAGGGACGTGCCCGCGGGGACGGTGGTGGTGGGAGTGCCTGCCCGCCCCTTGGAGAAGGGCGGCGCCAGGAACGATAGTGGACACGACGAGCTGGAATAGCTTCGCAGTATTCCTCTGCCTCACGCTCCTGCTGGCCCCGGTGGCCCTGGCCGATGCCGCCCTGCAGTCGGGCCCCTACGCCCCCGGCGGGCGCCCGCGCCAGGGGCGCAAGGCCGATGGCCTCTGGGCGTGGGACGAGGCGCGCCTGGGGACAGCCCTCCTCGGTGCCCTGTTGCTCGTGCCGATGGCCCTCGCCGCGGCCAGGCTGCTGGAGAGCGCCACCGACGGGGCCGCCCTGGCGTGGCCGCTGGGGGGACTGCTGGCCGCCGTCGTCTGGCTGGCGGTGCAGGCCGGAGCGCACCTGACCTTGCCTCGCCTGCCCCGCCGGGCCTGGTCGCCCCTGGTGCGGACGGCGTCGGTGGCCGCGGCACCGCTGGGCCGCCTGCTGCTCGCCCCTCTGCGAAGGGCCGCCAGCCCGGACCAGGAACGGGGGCTCCTGGAAGCGGTAGCCCGCCTGCTGGGCCACGAGCCTTCCTCCGCCCAGATGACCATGATGCGCTCGGTCCTGGAGCTGGGGGAGACCACCGTATGGGAGATCATGGTGCCCAGGGTGGACATCGTGGCCGTGGAGGCCAGCGCCACCTTCCAAGAGGTGGCCCGCACCATGGTGCAGCGGGGGTTCAGTCGCCTGCCCGTTTACGAGGAGACCATCGACAACGTCATCGGCGTGGTCCACGCCCGCGACGTGTTGCGGGTGCTGGCCAACGGCTTCCGGCCCCAGAGCGTGCGGGAGCTGTTGCGCCCGGCCTATTTCGTGCCCGACACCAAGCCCGTGCATGACCTCCTGGCCGAAATGCAGCGCCAGCACCTGTCCATTGCCATCGTGGTGGACGAGTACGGCGGCACCGCCGGCCTGGTGACGGTGGAGGACATCGTCGAGGAGATCGTGGGCGAGCTGGCGGACGAGTTCGACACTTCCGAGGAGCCGGTGCAGCCTCTGGGCGACGGCGCCGCCCTGGTGGACGCACGCGTCACCGTGGATGCGCTGGAGGAGATGTTCGGCGTCCACCTGGAGAACGAGGACTACGACACGGTGGGGGGGTTCATCTACCACCACCTGGGCAAGGTGCCCAGCGTGGGCGACCAGATCGAGGTGGACGGCCTGGTCTTGCGCGTCGTCTCCATGCTGGGGCGCAAGATAAAGCGCGTGCACGTCTCCCGCAGCGCCCCCTCCCAGCAGCAGGAAGACTGAGCCCCCGCCGGCGCAGTCCGTCGGCGTCGGGCCCCATGCTAGAATGTGTGCCAGCCATGCGCCCCGACCTGGCGTACTGGGTAGCCTTTAGCCTCATCCCCGGAGTGGGAAGGGCCCGCTTCCAGCTCCTGGAGCGCCACTTCGGTAGCCTGGAGGAGGCGTGGCGGGCGCCCGCGTCGGCGCTGCTGGCGGCGGGGCTGGACCGCCGGACTGTGACGGCCATCGTCCAGCGGCGCGAAAGGCTCTCTCCCCAGGGGGAGATGGAGCGCCTATCCCGACTCGGCGTGCGCGCCCTCACCTGGCACGACGACGCCTACCCTCCACTGCTCAGGGAAATATACGAGCTGCCGCCGGTGCTGTATGTGCGCGGCGAGCTGGAGGAGCGGGACAGGGTGGCCGTAGCGGTGGTGGGCACCCGGCGCCCCACCCCCTACGGTCGGCAGGCGGCCGAGGAGCTCTCCTGGGCGCTGGCCAGGGCGGGCGTGACCATCGTCAGCGGGCTGGCCCGGGGCATCGACGCCATCGCCCACCGCTCCGCCCTGGAGGCGGGCGGCCGGACCATAGCCGTCATGGCCTGCGGCCTGGACATGGTCTACCCGCCCGAGCACGCTCGCCTGGCCCGGCAGGTCATGGAGCGTGGGGCCCTGGTCAGCGACTATCCCCTGGGTACGGCGCCCCGTGCCGACTACTTCCCCCGTCGTAACCGCATCATGGCCGGGCTATCGCTGGGGGTGCTGGTGGTAGAGGGAGACATGACCAGCGGCGCTCTGAACACCGCCCGGTGGGCGGTGGAGCAGGACAGGGAGGTTTTCGCGGTGCCCGGCAGCATCTTCTCGCCCCAGAGCCAGGGCCCCCACTGGCTGCTGCAGCAGGGCGCCAAGCTGGTGCAGAGAGTGGAGGACGTGCTGGAGGAGCTGAACCTGACCATGGTGCCCCAGCAGGCCACCCTGGCCGCCCCGGCGCCCGACGGCGACACGGAAGCGGCCCTCCTGCGTCACATAGGCAGGGAGCCTCTGCACGTGGACGACCTCTGCCGGCTGAGCGGCCTGCCGGTAGCGACGGTGAGCGGGACTTTGGCTATGCTGGAACTGAAAGGGCTGGTGAAGCAGGTGAGCGCCATGACCTACGTACGGGCCCACGCCCTGACCGGAGGAGGACGCTGAGGATGGCCAGGCGCAACGGCCACGACCTGGTGGTTGTGGAGTCGCCGGCCAAGGCGCGCACCATCGCCAACATACTGGGGCGGGAGTACAAAGTGCTGGCATCTCTGGGCCACGTCCGCGACCTGCCCAAGCGGCAACTGGGCGTGGACGTGGAGCATGGCTTCCTCCCCCAGTACGTGGTCATCAAGGAGAAGGAAAAGGCCATCCGCCAGATCCGGGAAGCGGCCCGCGAGGCGGGCACTGTCTTCCTGGCCACCGACCCCGACCGCGAGGGCGAGGCCATCGCCTGGCACCTGCTGCATGCCGCCCAGCTCCAGGGCCGGCCATACCGCCGCGTCGTCTTCCACGAGATAACCCCCCAGGCGGTGAGGGAGGCCTTCCGCAACCCCCGCGACATCGACATGCGCCTGGTGGAAGCCCAGCAGGCGCGCCGCGTGCTGGACAGGCTCCTGGGCTACAAGCTCAGCCCCTTCCTGTGGCGCAAGGTGAAGAGGGGCCTCTCGGCGGGGAGGGTGCAGTCGGTGGCTCTGCGCCTCCTGGTGGAGCGCGAGCGCGAGATCGAGTCCTTCATCCCCCGCGAGTACTGGACCATCGAGGCCCTGCTGGCCAGGGGCGACGATGCCTTCCTCGCCCGGCTGGTGGGCTACCTGGGCCGCCGCGAGAAGCTGGAGATCCCCAACGAGACGGAGGCCCAGCGCCTGGTGGCGCTCCTGCGCTCCTCCCGCTACCGGGTGGACGCGGTGGACAGGAAGCGGCAGTCGCGCCGCCCCCCGCCGCCCTTCATCACCAGCACCCTGCAGCAGGAGGCGGCCCGCCGGCTGGGCTTCTCCGCCCAGAAGACTATGGTCATCGCCCAGCAACTGTACGAGGGCGTGCGCCTGGGCGACCAGGGCGAAGTCGGCCTCATCACCTACATGCGCACCGACTCCACCCACTTGTCGGAGTCGGCCAAGGCCGAGGCGAGGGACTACATCCGCCAGCACTTTGGCCCGGACTACCTGCCCCGCGCCCCTCGGGACTACAAGACGCGGGTAAAGAACGCCCAGGAGGCCCACGAGGCCATCCGCCCTACATCGCTGGCGCGGGAGCCCGAGTCCCTCCGCCCCTACCTCACAGAGGACCAGCTCCGCCTCTACACCCTCATCTGGCAGCGGACGCTGGCCTGTCAGATGGCCGATGCCCAGTACGAGGTGCGTTCGGCGGACATAGTGGCCGAGCCGCCTGCCGGCCAGCCCTTCCTGCTGCGGGCCAGTAGCTCCGTGCTGGTCTTCCCCGGCTACCGCCAGCTCTATATCGAGGGTAGCGATGACGAGGACGAGCAGCAGGACGGGGCGGGGACGCTGCCCGACCTGGCCCCGGGGGACCCCCTGGAGCTGCGCGAGCTGATGCCACGCCAGCACTTCACCGAGCCGCCCCGCCGCTACTCCGAGGCCTCCCTCATCAAGGCGCTGGAGGAGAAGGGCATCGGCCGGCCCAGCACTTATGCCGTCATCATCTCCACCCTGCTGGAGCGCGGCTATGTGGAACGAGAGGGACGTCAGCTACGCCCCACCGACCTGGGCCGACTGGTTAACGACCTCTTAGTCGAGCACTTCCCCGAGTTCGTGGACGTGGACTTCACCGCCGAGATGGAAGACCGACTGGACGAGGTCTCCCGTGGCGAGCGGCCCTGGCAGCCGGTGGTACAGGAGTTTTACGGGCCCCTGGAACAGGCCCTTGCCAGGGCCGAGCGGGCGCCCCGGGCCACCGAGGCCACCGACCAGACCTGCGAGCTGTGCGGACGGCCCATGGTCATCCGCTGGGGGAGACGCGGCCGCTTCCTCTCCTGCTCGGGCTTCCCCGAGTGCAAGAACGCGCGCCCGCTGGAGGGCGAGGAAGCGCCCCAGCCCAGCGAGGAGGCCTGCCCGGAGTGCGGCGCTCCCATGCTGGTCAAGCGCGGCCGCTACGGCCCCTTCCTGGCCTGCTCCCGCTACCCGGAGTGCCGGGGTCGCAAGCCCTTCCTGGCGAGTACGGGCGTCGCCTGCCCCAGGTGCGGGGGCGACCTGGTGGAGCGGCGGAGCCGACGCGGCCGCTCCTTTTACGGCTGCTCCCGCTACCCTGACTGCGATTTCACGGTCTGGCGCCGGCCGCTGGCCTCGCCCTGCCCCCAGTGTCGTGGCCTGCTGGTGGCCGACGGCAAGGAGGAGGCCCGCTGCACGCAGTGCAGCTGGCGGGGCGTGGCGCCAGTGACCTCCTGAGCCTGCTCATGACCGGCTGGGACTGGGCCCGGGCCTACCTGCGCCATCTCTCGGCGGAGCGCAACCTTTCGCCCTATACCGTCCGCAACTACGCCACCGACCTGCGCCAGTTCTTTCATTTCCTGGAACGGGAGGGCCTGGAGCTCGGATCGCTGACGCGGCAGGACTTCCGCATATATCTGGCGCTGCTGCACCAGCGGGGCACGGCCCCGGCCAGCGTAGCCCGGAAGGTGAGCACCGTCCGCTCCTTCTA
>BEIA01000073.1 GCA_002898715.1 bacterium HR24
TGGTGGGCGACAACCCCTCCTCCCTCTCCTACGTCCGCTCCAAGGGCGAGGCCGCCCAGGAGGCGGGCATCCACTCCATTACCCTCCACCTGCCCGGAGACACGTCCCAGGACGAGGTCATCGCCCGGGTCAGGGAGCTGAACGCCGACCCCGCCTTCCACGCCATCCTGGTGCAGCTGCCCCTGCCACCCCACATATCCGAGAGCGCCGTCATCGAGGCTATCGCGCCGGAGAAGGACGTGGACGGGGTCACGGCCGTCAACATGGGGCGCCTGTTGCGGGGGGAGCCCTGCCCCCAGCCCTGCACCCCCCGCGGCGTGGTGGAACTGCTGGTACGCTCGGGTTACCGGCCCGAGGGCAAGCACGTGGTCATAGTGGGCCGGTCCAACATCGTCGGCAAGCCCCTGGCGGCCATCCTGGTCCAGAAGCGGGAGGGGGCCAACGCTACCGTGACCGTCTGCCACACCGGCACGCCTGACCTGGCCCGCTTCACCCGCCAGGCCGATATCCTCATCGCCGCCATGGGCAGCGCCCACGCCATCACCGCCGACATGGTGCGGCCGGGCGCAGTGGTGGTGGACGTGGGCAACAACTGGCTGCCCGACCCCACGCGCAAGAGCGGCCGCCGGCTGGTGGGCGACGTGGACTACGAGGCGGTGCGCCAGGTGGCGTCGGCCATCACGCCCGTGCCGGGCGGCGTCGGCCCCATGACCGTGGCCATGGTGCTGCTGAACACCGTCGAACTGGCCGAGCGGCAGCTAGGGTTAGCCTAGCGCCATATCCCCAGCACGTCGCCGTCTATGAACCTGGGCTCCGATTCCAGGTGCTCCACCAGCCGCCAGTACCAGCGGTCCTGCTCCGGGTCGTTGGCGTTGGCGAAGTAGGTGTCGCGGCTTGAGAAGACCACCGCCTCGATGAGCTCCCGCGGATCGTCCTGGTTGCGGTAGAGCACCGAGGCGACGAAGCCCTCGATCCTGGGCGCCCACTCCCGCACCCAGGAGTCCATCATGTCCAGGACGGCCTGCTCGTGGCCCTCCTTGGGCCGCATGACGATAAGGGTGCCGTACATGGCTTCGTCCTCCTTTCCTGGTCAGAACATGGTCGGCAGGGCAGCGGGGTAGAAGACCACCACCGCCCCGTAAGCGATGAGGGCGGCGGCGGCCAGCAGCCGCGCCTGGGGGCCCATGGGCAGCGACTTCTCGGCGAAGATGAGGGCGGTGATGAGGGCCATGATGGCCACGTTCATCACCCCCAGGGGGAAGAGGATGACGAACAGCAGCCAGCAGCAGCCCAGGCAGTAGGCGCCGTGCTCCAGGCCCATGCGCACGGCGCCCCACTGCCCCTCCCGCCAGGAGCCGAGGATGAAGCTCAGGGGGGAGCGGCAGCGCCTGAGGCAGGCCCACTTGAGGGGCGATAGCTGGTAGAGGCCGGCCAGCACCAGCACGCCGCCGCCCAGGCGGGGGGCGTTGGTCTCCAGCCACCCCCAGCGCATGGCCAGGTGCTCGCCGCCCACCGCCAGCCCGTAGGCGATGGCCCCGAAGGCCACCCACAGCGCCAGGTAGGAGGAGACGAACAGCCAGGGGGGGACGTAGGGCTGGCCGCGCTGCCGCCGGCCGGCCTGGACGGTGGCGAAGGTGAGCACCATGGGCGCGGCGGTGGGGAACATCATGGCCACCATCATCAGGGCCCACATGGCCATGAACAGGGGGGCGCCCATGCCCATGGTGGGGCCCATCATCTCCTCGTCCATGCCACCCTGCTGCCAGACCAGCAGCCCCCAGGCGGCGGCGGCCAGGGCGAGGAGCGCGGCCAGTATCAGGCTGCGCTCGCGGGCCAAGGGCATCGGCTGGGCCATCGTATCACCCCCTACCCTGTCTCCTCACGGGCCGGCCCAGCGGAAGCTGGCGTAGTCGGCGTTCTTGCCGCTCACGTCCCAGGTAAAGCCATGGTCGCTGTAAGCGGTCCGGACGCTGTAGGCCTGCACCGCCTCCGGGAAGAGGGGATGGGCGTTGCGCTTCACCACCTCCGCCTCCGGGTCGGCGCCGGGCACGGCCTCGATGGTGGACTCGAGGATGCCGGGTATCGTCAAGCTGCGGCGCCGCCCCTCCTTACGGTAAGTAATGGGGACGGCCTTGGCCCCCAGATTGCGGCCGATGAGGGGCCCCATGGCGGCGAAGGGGCCGCCCACCTGCCCTGAAAGGATGGCACCCAACGCCTCCTGCTGCTGGGGGGAGGCGGCCTCGTCCATATATACGGCCAGGGACCAGTTGCCCTCGGCCATGGCCCCGGGCGTGTGTACGGCTACCACGAAGTTGACCCCGCTCAGGTCGACATCGCCGTAGTTGCCGCTGTCTATGTGGAAGGCCAGGAAGACGTCGCAGTGCCCCTGGGTGGGACGCGCCCGCAGTGGCCCCAGGGGCGAGACCTCGCAGGGACAGACCACATCACAGTTGCAGCTCTCGAAGTAATCGCCGGCGAGCGTCCAGCGCTGCGCCTCAACCATCTCTGCTACCTCCCTGTCGCTCCTCCGGACGATGGCTATTGCGCCTCTATGCTCCCGGCCATGCCGCTGGGGACGTGCAACAGGCAGACGTAGGTGTAGCGGCCGGGCTGAGCCACCACGAAGGTGAAGCTGCGGGCCGTCTCGGGCGGGGCGTTGCCCGGCGGGGCGTTGGGCGGCAGGAGGCCGGTGTTGAAGTAGCTCTGGGCGTTGAGTACCTGGGGCGAGGGCCCGGGCACCACCTGCCCCACCTCCGGCGAGTCGGGGCTGGGGGCGCTGCGCCCGCCCAGGAAGGTGGCCGTGTGGGGAGCGCCCGAGTCGTTGACGAAGGTCACCCGGTCGCCAGCCCGCACCGTCGCCGGCGCGGGGGCGAAGGCCAGCACGTCGGTGTGCTCGGTGGTGATGCCCATCTCCACGAACCAGGTGGTGGTGCCGTCGGGGTTGGCGGTGCGTCGCGGCTGCTGGGACATGAGCCGCTGCTTGGCCGCCCTCCCCTCCTGCAGCCACTGCTGCAGCTCCTGGTCGCCCCGCTGGGTGACCTGCTCCTGAGTGTCGCCCTGTCCGGCGTTTTCCGTGACCGTCACTTTCCCTGTCATGCCCGGATGGATGACACAGACGTAGTTGTATTCCCCTGCCCGGGTGAAGGTCACCTGAAAGGTGACTGGGTTAGGGCCCAGGGGCTGCAGGCCGGAGTTGACCAGGGCCGTGCCGTCGTAGGGGCCGGTAGGGGGCGTAGGGGCGAAGAAGGGCTCCGCCTGGTCAGGGCTGGGGGGCTGCTGGCCCGGCGGGAAGAATGTGACGGTGTGGGGCTCGGGGCCCGTGAAGCGCCACTCCACCGTCGTCCCCGTGCGCACGGTGATGGACTGGGGCAGGAACTCCAGCACGGCGATGTTCACGTCCTGGGGGTCGTTGAGGCCGGCCCGCAGGGCGATGACGCCCGGCGTGGTGGGCACCTGGCCGGCGGGGGTCTCCTCTTCGCTGCCGCCGCAGGCAGCGGCCAGGACAGCCACGGCGGCCAGGGCCAGGGCGACGGCCACCCACGCGGCGCGGCGCGAGCGGCCGGATAAGGCTTCCTCCTTGGTCAGTCCTTGCATGTTCTCCCTCCTCCTCACTGCTTCACTCCTCCGCGGTCAGGGGACGTATGTTCTGGTTCAGGCGGAAGAAGTTGGTGGGATCGTAGCGGGCCTTGAGGGCGGCCAGGCGGTCGTAGGCTGCACCGTAGGCCTCGTGCACGCGCTCTCTGCCCTCGTCCATCAAATCGTTGACGTAGACGCCTCGTGACCAGTGCTGCTCCAGCGCCTGGTGGAAGGCCCTGGCCCACTCGATGTTGGCCCTGTCCTCCCCCGGATGGCGCCACTGGCAGAGGGCGACGAAGTTGTAGGCTGCCTGGCGGTGGGCGAAGGCGGTGTCGTCCTGGCTGCGCCGCGAGACCGCCCCACCCATCTGCACGAGCAGCACCTGGGTGAGCGGCGACGGCACACGGGCGAAGTGGTCGGCGCAGGCGTCGATGACGTCATCGTTGAGGCTGGCCAGCATGCCGGCCTTCACGTAGTAGCGGGCGCCATGGGGCATGGTCTCGTCCAGCATGGACTGGACGGCGGTGTAGGGGACGGTGCCCACCTGGTCCATGACCACCGTGCCCATGCCCCGCAGGGCTGCCACCGTCCGCTCCCCCTGGGCCAGGTCGCCGGCGTAGCAGACGCCTATGCCCAGCGCCTTCTGCCCCTCGGGGGTGGTGAGGAAGGCGACGGTGCAGGTCAGTTCGTCGGGGGCGGCGTCGGCGAACTCGCGGAAGGACCGCAGAACCTGTCGCGTCTCGGGGAACGGGAAGGCCATGAGGCCGCCCACCACCTGCGGGCCCACCCGGTGCAGGCCGAAGCGGAAGGCGGTGACGATGCCGAAGTTGCCCCCGCCGCCGCGCAGACCCCAGAGCAGGTCGCTGTACTCGTCGTCCACGGTGATGGCCTCGCCTTCGGCAGTCACCAGGCGGGCGCCCAGGAGGCTGTCGCTGGTCAGGCCGTGGCGGCGCATGAGCCAGCCCATGCCGCCGCCCAAGGTGAGACCAGCGACGCCGGTGTGGGAGACCTGGCCGCCAGTGACGGCCAGACCGTGCGCCTGGGTGGCCGCATCCAGCTCCCTCCATACCAGCCCCGGGCCGGCCCAGGCCGCCCTTTGCGCGACGTCCATCTGTATGCCCTTCATGAACGAGAGGTCCACCATCATGCCGCCGTCGCAGACCGAGTGTCCGGGCAGGCTGTGGCCGCCCCCGCGCACCGACAGCAGCAGGCCGTGCTCGCGGGCGAAATGTACCGCCCGCATCACGTCGGCCTCGGTCTGGCAACGGGCGATGAGGGCGGGGCGCCGGTCGAACATCGCGTTCCAGACGCGGCGGGTGGCGTCGTATTCGGGGTGCTCCGCTGAGAGGAGGTCCCCGTCCAGAGCATCGGCGAGGGCGCTCACCCTAGCAGAGGCGATGGGCACTGTGCCGCCATCGGTACCGGTCGCTATAGTCTCTCGCATCGCTATCTCCTCTCTTGGCTCTTGTCCGGCGGACCGCCGCGCTAGCGGGAGCGTCGCTGCAGGATCTCGCCGCCGATGCGCAACCCCTCCTCGGGTGTGGTGCTGGGCACGACGACGATGTCGAACAGGTCTTCCCAGGTCATCTGCATCTCCATGATGGGGGCGAAGTCGGAGACCTCGAACACGGACACAACTGCCGGGGAGTGGGTGCCCAGCCAGTATTCGCCCACCACCTTGGTGCCCTGGGGGTAGCTCCAGCGGGAGCGTCGCACCAGCGCCTCGTCCATCTGCTGACGGTCGAGCCCTGGCTTCCAGCTCAGGAGCATGGTGTAGAGCATGACTCGATCCCCTTTCTGCCGGCGCCGCCGGCCTACGTCGCGGTCGGATGTTCTGCCTGTCAGGCGCTCCAGTCGAAGGCGGCCATCTCGCTGTGGCCGCGGCTCTCCCACTGGCGCATGTCCGGGTCGCGCCAGTAGGAGCCGTGGCCCTTGGCCAGCACCACTTCGTCGCGGAAGGCGAAGGCGGCGTGCAGGAGCTTGGTCGGCTCGCCGGTGGCGCCCTTCATGGGTCGGGTGATGAGCAGGCCGAAGTCCCCCACCTGGATGCGCGTCTCCTCCTCGCCCTTCTCGAGGCGGATGGGCGCCTCGCGGGAGGGCAGGAAGCGTGGCACGAGCCCCGTTATCGCCTCGAATACGCCGCCCTTCTTCCCCTGCAGCACCGCCTCCAGGGCCTGCCACTGCTCGGACGAGACGGACGGGTCGAAGTAGAGGCGGGCGGTGCCATCGCCGGAGATGAAGCCTTTGGGCCAGTCGCCATCGAAGACGACGCGGCAGCCGCTCACGTCCACGCCCTCCACCTGGCCGCGCTCGATCTCCAGGGCCAGGGCGCCGGAGCAGTAGCCGTCGTCGCCCTCGGGCTCGCCTAGTTCGCAGGGGCAGCTCACCTTGCAACTGCAGGGGCCCCAGTAGGTGCCCACGATCTGCCAGGCCATGACCGCACCTCCCCATACCTTAGGCGGCCGCGCCAGCGCGGCCGCTATCTGCCCTGCAGGGCGGCCGCCTCTGCCGCCGAGTCCTTGAGGATCTGGAACCGCACCACCTCTTCATCCCTGAACTCCCAGACCATGGCCCAGTCCGTTTCCCAGGCCTGGCCCGTCTCGCGGGCGCGGAAGCGATAGTGGCCCAAGGCCACCACTACATCCCCCTGGGCCAAGAATTGCCGGGGCTGGAACTCCTCCACTTCCGCCGTCGTGGCCAGGTGCTGGAAGAACTGGCCCACTGCCTCACGGCCGCGGTGGGTGCCGCCGAAGGGTGGCGGGCCCGAGGGCGGCTCGTTCCATTCCACGTCCTTCGCCAACCGAGAGAGGATAGCGGGGATGTCCCCCCGCGAGAAGTCGGCATAGAGCTGGCGGACGAGGGCAATGTTCCGTTGCTCGGACATCTCTCGCCTCCCTCGTTCAGGGGACCTGCAGGAGACCGAGCTGGCCCAGGATGCGGACCATGTCCATGTAACGGTGCTCCCGCTGGATGAGGCCGTCCTGCCCCACCTGGCAGAAGATGGCCACCTCGAAGTCCACCGGCCGCCCGGTGGCGGGCTGCTCCCCCTCGGGCATGGCCAGGGGGCCCCGGTTGGTGCCGGTGCCCCTGAGACGCACGGCTGTCTCGCTGCCGGTCTCCAGCACCTGGCCCACCACCTCGCAGCGCACGTCGGGAAAAGCGCGGAAGAACTGCTCGATGTCCCGCTGGATGGCCCCCTTCCCGCGCAGGGGCTCGGGATACATGGGGTCATAGGCCACGGCGTCGGACGCGTAAAGGGCGGCGAAGGCGGCGGCGTCGTGGCGGTTGAAGGCGTCCAGTGCCTTGAGGATGGTCTGTCCTGCTGTCATGGCTCCTCTTCTCCTTTCTCTCTGGGACCTCCCTGTAGTGGCGCCTCATTCCTGCCGAAGGAACTCGCAGATCTGGAACTGGTGCCACCGGCCTTCGTCGCCCAGCACCTCTGAGCGGAGGAGCCGGCGGTCGTCGGCCACGAACTCGATGACGTCGCGGTAGCGGGCCAGCCGCTCGCCTTCCATGGCCGGGCCCTCCGTATCCAGGGGCAGCACGTCGCCGCCCTGCTCCAGAGTCCCCTCGTAGAGCCAGAGGTGCGACATCATGCTGCCGATCCAGGTGCCCACGAAGCACTGGCGGCGCGGGTCATAGCCCAGGGCCATGAGCCAGGAGCCGCGGCTGCCGTCGGGCATCTCTCCTTCCCCTTCCAGCAGCACCCAGAGGTCGCCCAGGGGCCGCACGTTCTCGGTGCCGCGCAGGGTAACGGGCGGCCGGTCGGGCTGCACCACCACCTGGGACTCGTAGGTCCACCGGCCGACGAGCCTGCGCAGCCAGAGGTGCTCTCGCGTGGTGCCACCCTCCATCCCTCACCCTCCTTTCGGTTGTATGCGGGCCTGTGCTCGGTGCCCTGCCTAGGCCTGGAGGCCCTGGTGGGTGTGGGTCACCTCTGCCAGGGAGCTGTGGGTGCCCTGCCAGTCGAAGCGCACAGCGCCGCTGGAGCGCAGGACCGTGGCCTGGGCCACCTCCATCTCTTTGTACTCGAAGCCGTCGGGCAGGCAGACGATGACCCGCTGCTCCTCGCCGGTGGCGGGCACGGTGAGGGGCTGGGAGACCGTCTCCACCTGCCCGGGTATGGAGAGGCGGGCCCGCCGTCCGGCCTTGTCGAACTCGAAGTGGATGGGCACGAAGTGGGGGCCCACCACCTCCTGCACCACGCTGGCCATGATCTCGAACAGGGTGCCGCCAGCCTGGCCCGACAGGACCTGGAGCAGGGCCTGCCGCTGCTGGGGGTCGGCCCGCTCGTCGATGAAGAGCTCCACGGTGCCGTTGCCCGCGTGAATGGCACCGGGCCAGTGGGCGACGACGGCCCAGCGCAGGCCGTCCAGGGGCAGACCGTCGTAGTGGCCCTCCACGATTTCCATGGCCACCACCCCTTCGCAAAAGGCGTTGGGGGCGGGCACGCCGATGGTGTCGCAGGGGCAGGAGGGCAGGCAGTTGCAGTTCTTGAGATACTGACCGCGCATGAGCCATTGGGCCATGAGACCACCCCTCCCTCGGGAAAAGACGGAGCTCGCGGATGATCAGCGAAGGGGCTCCGGATGAGGACCCGCACCCATGTGGTTTTCCCTCCTCCCGGTGCGGGGCGACCAACGGCCGCTTCGGGGGCTGATGGATCCATTATCCCAGCGCCTGTGGCGTTGTCAAGCCCTTGGCCCAGTACGTGGGAGTAATTCGCTAAAATGCGATGATTTAAAAACATCAGGTACGTATCGATCGCTTTGTCTTCAGCGTCGCTGAGGTCGGGGAGGTCACTTGGTCAGGCTGGAAGGTGCGCGCTGGTCGCCGCCCGGGGCCAGCAGGCGCCGCAGCCCCGGCCACGGCAGCCGCGATACCGCCTCACCCAGCCGCGGGTATGCCCAGCGGCGCAGGGCCAGCGCCACCGGAAAGCCCAGCAGCGAGACCACTGCCCCGGCCGCGGCGTCAAGGAAGAAGTGGTTGGCGGTGACGGTGATGGCGAACACCTGCGACGCCGGCAGGAAGACCCCGATCGGCACCGCCAGCCACGCCAGCCGGGTTCCCCAGAAGCACCAGATGATGCCGATGCCCAGCAGCAGGTCCCAGCCGAAATGCAGGCTGGGCATGGCCGCATAGGGGTTAACGAAGGCGGCCGTCTCCTGGCTCTGGTAGGCGTAGCCCAGGTAGCGCTGCATGGTGTCCACGAAGCCTGTGATGAAAGGGGGCGCGTTGGGGTCGAACTGGGCCGCCAGGTCGGGCAGCAGCCGCGGCGGCGCCACCGGATACAACCAGTAGACGATCAGCGCGATGGCGCCCGACGAAAGAAAGGCGTCCCTCAGCAGGGTGTACTTGGGACGCCGCCAGTAATAGCACCAGATGCCGAAGGCGATGATGAGGGGAAAGTGCAGCCAGAAGTAGACGATGTTGAAGCTCTGAATGACGAACAGGTTATCGGAGAACATGCGCTGCAGGTCGTCCTCCCAGAAGAACCCGAGCTGCCGCTGGATGTCGATGACCTGCCGCGCGTGCCAGTAGGCGTCCTCTGGCCG
>BEIA01000074.1 GCA_002898715.1 bacterium HR24
TTCAGGATCTGGCGGGCGATGGCTGCCTCGCGCTCGTTGAGGGGCGACTGCGGGCCCTGGAGCCGTTCCACCCACTCCAGGGCCTGGCGGATGTCCATCTGCGTCACCTGGTAGATATTGAGGCCGTCCACCGTCACCGCCAGGGACTCGGGGCGCAGGCGGGCGCCCTTGCAGGCCGGGCAGGGGCTCTCGGCCATGTAGCGCTCGATCTCCGCCTTCACATAGTCGGAGTCGGTCTCGCGGTAGCGGCGCTCCAGGGCAGGCATCACCCCTTCGTAGGTAGTCTCGTAGGTGCTGGTACGCCCGTACTGGT
Source organism: bacterium HR24 (assembly GCA_002898715.1). Taxonomy (GTDB): domain Bacteria; phylum Chloroflexota; class Dehalococcoidia; order SM23-28-2; family HRBIN24; genus HRBIN24. Next base: position 314 of record BEIA01000074.1, read on the forward strand.
TGGTGAAGCGCACGGGTACCGGGTCGGGGGCGCCGTAGAGGACGATGCGCAGGTGCTCGGGCGCCAGCTCTCGCACGGGCACGCGAGTGGAGAAGCCGTATTTTTCGGCCACCGCCTCCAGCAAGCGATAGTACCACTGGGAGATGGAGGCAGCCCGCGCCCAGGGCTGGATGGCCCCCTCGGCCAGGGACAGGTCCTTGTTAGGGATGACCAGGTCCGGGTCGAGCTCCAGCTTCACGCCCAGGCCAGAGCAGGCCCGGCAGGCCCCATGGGGTGAGTTGAAGCTGAAGTTGCGCGGCTCCAGCTCGCCCAGCGAGATGCCGCAGTGCACGCAGGCGAAGTGCTCGGAGTAAAGCCTCTCCTCCTCTCCCTCGACCCAGACCTGGACGATGCCGCCCGCCAGCCGCAGGGCTGTCTCCACCGAGTCGGTGAGGCGGTTGCGGAAGGCCGAGGCGTCCTCTCCCTCGGCGTCCTCGATCATCAGCCTGTCCACCACTACCTCGATGGTGTGGTTCTTGTAGCGGTCGAGGGGCGGGATGTCGTCGGCCAGGTCGTATATCTGGCCGTCCACCCGCACCCGCACGAAGCCGGCCCGTCGGGCGTCCTCGAAAACGTGCTGGTGCTCGCCCTTGCGCCCCCTCACCACCGGCGCCATGATCATCAGCCGCTTGCCCCGGGGCAGGGAGAGGATGGAGTCCACCATCTGCTGCACGGTCTGGCGCTGGATGGGCCGCCCGCACTGGGGACAGTGGGGGCGGCCGGCACGGGCGAACAGGAGCCGCAGGTAGTCGTAGATCTCGGTCTGGGTGGCGACGGTGGAGCGCGGGTTGCGCGACGCCCCCTTCTGGTCGATGGAGATGGCCGGCGAGAGGCCCTCGATGTAGTCCACGTCGGGCTTCTCCATCAGCCCCAGGAACTGGCGGGCGTAGGCCGACAGGGACTCGACGTAACGGCGTTGCCCCTCGGCGTAGAGGGTGTCGAAGGCCAGGGAGGACTTGCCGGAGCCGGAAACGCCCGTGATGACCACCAGCTTGTCGCGGGGGATCTCGACGTCTATATTCTTAAGGTTGTGTTCACGGGCACCACGTATGATGATGGAGTTGAGAGGCATAGTCCTGGTTCGGTCGCTGCTCGAGTGTCAAATGCTTATTTTAGGCGAGCTTAGGCGCCTAATCAATATCGTTATGTCTTCTCTCGCCCCGGGCGGTTGCGGGGAGCGGGCCGGGAGCCGGACGTGATCTTTATCTACGCCGACCTTCTGCGCGAGGACCCCGTCGCCTTCCTGGTCTTCTTCGGGGCAGTGGTGGTGGCCCTGCTGGCGGGCATCTCCTTCCACGAGTTCTCCCACGCGTATCTGGCCAACGCCCTGGGAGACCCCACGCCACGGCTGGCCGGCCGCGTGTCCCTCAACCCCCTGGCCCACCTTGACCCCGCCGGGACGGTGATGCTCTTTCTGGTGGGTTTCGGCTGGGGCAAGCCGGTGCCGGTGAACGGCCGACTGCTGCGCAACGGCGAGAAGGCCGGCATGGCCATGGTGGCGGCGGCGGGGCCGCTGTCCAACTTCCTGTTGGCGGCCCTGGCTGGCCTGCCCCTCAAGTTCGGTTTGGTGCCCTGGCTGCCGGCCTTCGATTCGCGGGCGGTAAACCGCTTCATCTTCGGCACCTGGAACCCGGACGAATACCTGGGGCTGTTCCTGTCCACCATCGCCCTGGTGAGCATCATCCTGGGGGTGTTCAACCTGATCCCCCTCTTCCCCCTGGACGGCCACCGGGTAGTGCCCGCCTTCCTGTCCGACCGCGCCGCCCACGCCTACAACGAGTTCCAGGCGCGGTGGGGCATGGGCCTGCTCTTCCTCTTGCTCATCCTGCCCTTCCTCACTGGCGGGCGGTTCGGCCCCCTGTTCACGGTGATGCGGCCCATCATCAACGCCCTGGCCAGGGTGTTCACGGGCATTGATACCGATGTCTTCGGTTGAGGGCGCCCTCGCCCGCGCCTCCTATCGCTCTCGCCAACTGCTGCGCTCGCTGCGCCCCCGGCTGGAGGCCGAGGAACTGGCGGAGGCGGAGCGCTTCCTGGGCGCGGCGCTGTTTCCCCTGTTCCTGTCCATGGCCCCGCGCGACCAGCGCCACTGTCTGGACGTGTACCGGCGCCTGCGCGCGGCCGGTTGCGCCGACAGGGAGCTGCTGATGGCGGCGCTCCTGCACGATGTAGGCAAGGGGCGGCAGGTCCGCCTATGGCACCGGGTAGCCTACGTAATTCTGATGGCCGTTGCCCCCTGGCTGCGGCCGCGCCTGCGCGGCGGGCTGGCCGCCCTGCGGGACCACCCGCAGCGCGGCGCTGCGCTGCTGGCAGCGGCCGGGGCCCCTCCCGGGGTGGTGGAGCTGGTATGCGGCCACGAGGACAGCGCTGGCGCCGACGAGCGGCTCTCCCTTTTGCAGGAGGCCGACGATTCGTGCTAAAGTCGTATCACCGGGGCTGCAAGGGTAAGGCGGGGCTTCTTCTATGACTGCCGAGACGCACCGCATAGCCATCATCGGCCTGGGGCTCATAGGCGGCTCCCTGGGCCTGGCGCTGAAGGCGGCACGTCTGCGCGGCGTGGAGCTGGTGGGCTATGACCGGGATAGCGAGACGCGCACCAAGGCCCGCCGCATGGGCGCCATCGACCGCGAGGCACGGGACGTGGGCGAGGCCGTTTCCGGGGCGAGTATGGTCATTGTGGCCACGCCCATCCTGGCCATACGCGAGGTGTTGCGGGAGGCGGCCCCCCACCTGACGGAGGGCTCCGTGGTCACCGACACGGGCAGCACCAAGGCCGCCGTCCTGGGCTGGGCGCGTGAGCTGCTGCCCTCTGGCGTCCACTTCGTGGGTGGGCACCCTATGGCCGGCAAGGAGACCCAGGGCATCGACCACGCCGAGGCCGACCTCTTTCGCGAGCGTGCCTACTGCCTGTGTCCCGACCCCGACGCCGACGAGCGGGCGGTCCGCGCCGTGCTGGGCCTGGTCCACGCGGTGGGGGCCACCCCCCTGTTCATCGACCCCGAGGAACACGACCAGTACGTGGCCGCGGTGAGCCACCTGCCACTGGTCCTGGCCACTGCCCTTTTCACCCTGGTGAGGGGCAGCACCGGCTGGCAGGAGATGGCCCCCCTGGCGGCCAGCGGTTTTCGCGACACCACCCGCCTGGCCTCGGGCGACCCCGAGATGAGCCACGATATCTGCATCACCAACCGCGAGGCGCTCCTCCACTGGCTCGACCGCATGATCGGCGAGCTGTACCGCTACCGTCGCCTCATCGCCGAAGGCGGGGCGGAGCTGTTCGAGACCTTCGCCCGCGCCCAGCTCGACCGCGATGCCTTCCTTTCTAGGAAGGTGGTGGGCCGGGAGCAGCCCCAGGTGGAGCTGCCCGACTTCAAAGACGCCCTGGTGTCGCTGTTCATAGGCCGTGCCGTCAGCGAGCGCATGCGCAAGCTCACCGAGCTGCCCGAGAAGCCGGCGGAGACCGGCGGGCGGCCGTCCCGGGAGGACAGGACCACGCGTCTGGCCCGTCTCTTCCGCGAGCGCCTGGAAAGGGACCTGCAGCGGGAGCTAGACAAGGACCAGGGCCCTGCCCCGCCGCGGGGGTGAGCCCTGTGGTCAAGGTCGTCCGCCCTGCACGCCGCCTGCGGGGCACTGTAGAGCCCCCGGGCGACAAGTCCATCAGCCACCGGGCCGCCATCCTCAACGCCCTGGCCCAGGGCCGGGCTGCGGTGGACAACTTCCTGCGCGGCGCCGACTGCCTGGCCACCTTGCGCTGTCTGCGCCTGCTGGGCGTGCCCTGGCGCTGGCAGGGCCCCGGCTCTCTGGTTGTCGAGGGCGTGGGCCTCGACGGGCTGTCTGAGCCGCCCGCCCCCCTGGACTGCCGTAACTCGGGCACCACCGTGCGCCTGCTGGCCGGCGTGCTGGCCGGCCAGCCCTTCTTCTCGGTCCTCACCGGCGACGCCTCCCTGCGCCAGCGGCCCATGGGCCGCATCGCCGGGCCACTGCGGGAGATGGGCGCCCAGGTGTGGGGGCGCAGGGGCGGCGAACTGGCCCCCCTGGCGGTGCTGGGGCGCCGCCCCCTGAGGGCGCTCGAGTACCGCCTGCCGGTGGCGTCGGCCCAGGTCAAGTCCTGCCTGCTGCTGGCTGGCCTCTACGCCGACGGCGAGACCCGCCTACGCGAGCCGGGCCCCTCCCGCGACCACACCGAGCGCATGCTCCAGGCCATGGGCGTGGAGGTGAGGGCCGAGGATGGCTGGCTGTCCTTGCGCTCGCCCTCGTCAGGCTTGCGGCCCCTGTCCCTGCGCGTCCCTGGCGACTTCTCCGCCGCCGCTTTCTGGATGGTGGCCGCAGCCATTCATCCCGATGCCGAGGTGCGCCTGGTGGGGGTGGGCGTGAACCCTACCCGTACCGGCCTGCTGGACGCCCTCCGCCTTATGGGGGCCGACATACGCCTCTCCAATGAGACGACCAGCGGTGGCGAGCCCGTGGCCGATATCGCCGTGCGCTCCTCCAGCCTCCGGGGTATCGAGGTGGATGGCGAGATGGTGCCCCGCCTCATCGACGAGGTACCGCTCCTGGCCCTCGCCGCGTGCTTCGCCCATGGGGAGACGGTGGTGCGCGGTGCCCGGGAGCTGCGGGTGAAAGAGAGCGACCGTCTGCGGGCCACGGCGCGGGAACTGGGGCGCCTGGGGGCAGATATCGAGGAGCTGGACGACGGACTGCGCATTCGTGGCGGCATCCGCCTGCAGGGCTGCCGCGTAAGGAGCTATGGAGACCATCGGCTGGCCATGATGCTGGCCGTGGCGGGACTGATGGCGACGGGAGAGACCGTAATTGGCAATGCGGGAGCGGTGCTGGTATCATATCCTGAATTCTGGGGAGAGTTGGAGCGGCTCGCCTCAGGGAGCTAGCGGAGTGGAGGGAGAGTGAGAAGGATGGCCACAGAGCTCGTCCACGTCGGCTTCGGCAACTACGTCGCCCTGAACCGGGTGGTGGCGGTGGTCACCCCCAATTCGGCCCCCATCCAGCGGCTGGTGCGGGACGGGAAGAAGCGGGGCATCATCAAGGACATGACCCAGGGCCGGCGCACCAAGTCGGTGCTGTTCATGGACGACGGCTCCATCGTCCTGGCCGCCATCACCCCCGAGGCCATCTACGGGCGCGCCCAGAGGCTCACGGTGGAAGGGGCAGCCCCGGAGGAGAGCGCACCCGTGCGGCGCCGGAGGGCGGCACGTGGCTAGGCTGGTGCACCTGGGCCTCCGCAACTATGTGCTGGCGGAGCGCATCGCCGAGTGCGAGCGCGCCGACCAGGCCTGGGTGCAGCGCCTGGTGAGGGCCGTGAAGCGGGGTGCGCCGCCGGCGCCCATCCTCGACCTCACCGCCGGCCGACGCACTCGCAGCGTCGTCTTCCTCAACACCGGTCACCTGGTCCTCTCAGCCCTCTCGCCCGAGACGATACGTAACCGTCTGCGGGCCGCCCAGCGTTAGGCAGGTGGCCGAGACCCCTCTGCTGGTGGTCATTACTGGCCCTTCGGGGGTGGGCAAGGACACGCTGCTGAGGGCGCTGGCACGGCGCCTGGGCCCCAGGGCCCATGTGGCCATCACTGCCACTACCAGGCCTCCCAGGCCCGATGAGCAGCACGGGGTGCACTATTACTTCGTCTCTCCGGAAGAGTTCGCCGCCATGCTGGAGCGGGGCGAGCTGCTGGAGAACGCTGTGGTCTACGGCCACCGCTACGGTGTCCCACGGGAACCACTGCGGCAGGCCATCGCCCGCGGACAGGACGTGCTCTTGCGCACCGATGTGCAGGGGGCCCGCTACATCAAGTCCCGCCATCCCAAGGCGGTGACGGTCTTCCTCCTGCCCCCCTCGCTGGAGGAGCTGGCCAGGCGGTTGCGGGGCCGTGGCCAGGACTCGGAGGAGCAGGTGCGCCTGCGCCTCGAGACAGCCCGTCGCGAGATGGATGCCGCCGACGAGTTCGACTACCGGGTGCTCAACGACTCCCTGGAGCGGGCGCTGGCCGAGGTGGAGGCCATTATGGAGCGGGAGCGGGCCCGCCCGGGCCGGTGCCCTCCGCGACTCTAGGCCCCGTTCCGCCCCGCTGTCTCCCCTCGTCTCGGGGCGCGTCGGCGAGATCGGAGGGGACCGGGCCGTCGCTGGCCAGCGGCACAGCACCCTCCACGTCGCCCAGGGAGGTGAGGAGGCTCCGCCGCAAGGGCACCTCCTTCAGGAACAGCCCCACCACGAACGCCGAGATGCAGATGGCGAAGGCCACGAAGAACCCCTCGCCGATGGCCGTGGCCAGCGCACCCCGCGCTGCCTCCACCACTTGCTGGAAGAGGGACTCCCCGCCGGGCCCGAGGGCCTGGAACTGCTGCTGCAGCCCGGCCAGCGCCTCCCTGCTCAACAGGAAGTCACGCTGCTGCACCACTGCCAGCACCGACGGCGGCAGCGACTGGGCCTCAGCGGGCAGGCGGGCCGGTAGCTCCCGAGCGAAGGCGGCGTTGATCTGGGAGCCGACGATGGCCACCCCCATGACCGCGCCGATCTGGCGCAGGAACTGGATGGCCGAGGTGGAGACGCCCAGGAAGCGGTGCGGTAGCGCGTTCTGGACAGCGAGGGTGAGAGGCGGCATGGCCAGCCCCAGCCCGATGCCCAGCATCACCATGTCCAGCGTCACCTGCAGCCGGGGGCTGCCCTGGTCCAGCCGCGAAAACATGAACATGGCTAGCGGCACCACTGCCAGCCCCAGCACTGTCACCCACCGGTAGCGGCCCATGCGGGCGATGACTTGTCCGCCGATGGTGCTGGCCGAGGCCATAGCCAGCGTCAGCGGCATGGTGACCAGGCCCGAGTTGGTGGCCGTGGCTCCCTTCACGCCCTGCACGAACAGCGGAATGAAAGAGATGGCCCCGAACATGGCCACGCCGATAATGACGGTGACCAGCGAGGCCACCAGGAAGACCGGGTTGCGGAAGAGGTGCAGGGGCAGGGCCGGCTCCTCGGCCCGTAGCTCCGCCCAGGTGAAGGCGACCAGCGCCAGCGCAGCGCCAGCGAACAGGCCCAGCACCGGCCCCGAAGACCAGCCGAACTTGTCCCCGCCCCAGGAGAAGGCCAGGAGCAGGGGCACTATCACCGCCGGCATGAGGAGGAACCCTCGCCAGTCCAGGGGGCGGCGCTGGCCGATGGGCCGCAAAGCAGGCATGCCCAGGGCCAACACCGCCAGCACCACCAGGCCGATAGGCAGGTTGACGTAGAACACCCAGCGCCAGTGCACGTAGTCCGTAAGGGCGCCGCCGATCAGGGGCCCCAGGATGCTGGCGGTGGCGAAGGTGCCTGTGAACAGGCCCACGTACTTGGAGCGCTCGGCCGGCGCGAACAGGTCGCCGATGACCGTAAAGGCGATGCTCATCACCGCCCCCGCACCGAGACCCTGGATGGCGCGAAAGGCGATGAGCTCCTCCATATTGCGCGAGGCGCCGCACAGGGCCGAGCCCACCACCAGGATGGCCACACCGGCCATGTAGAACGGCTTGCGACCGTAGAGGTCGGTCAGCTTGCCCACCAGGGGCACGAAGGTGGTGGAGGTTACCATGAAGGCAGTGAAGACCCAGGGGAAAAGACCCAGGCCGCCCAGGCTCGCCACCACGCGGGGCAGCGCTGTCCCCACCAGGGTCTGGTCCATGCCCACGGTGAACAGGGCCAGCATGGTGCCCAAGACGACCACCATGCGCCGCCGGCGGTCGAGCTGCGACAGGCTCGCCACCTGCTGCGTCATGAGGGCCCCGCTCCCGCGCCGTCGCCAGCCATTATTGCTGTCAGGTCAATTGTCATGATCAAATGATACTCTCCGCCGCGCCTTACGGGCAATCCGCGATGCCGGCGAATCGCACATCTGCCCGTGGTACTGCCCTTTACACCCCTGTAACGAAGTGCCACAAAAGGGCCTACTATACAGCAGGTACAGTTAGGAACATGGGACGTGCCGTAGCCTCTGGCCATTCTCCGCAACGGGCCGAGCGGCGGCCGGCTGAGCGCCTCCGATGAGTGGCCCGTCTCCACCGTGGCAGCGCCGCCTGGCGCAGTCGGGAGGCAGGACATCGTTGCCCGGCCAGCGGCTCTCGCTGGAGGCCGTCGGCGGTCGGTTCCTGGCAGGTGTGCAGAGCGCCAGGTCTTGGCCTTGGGTGGCCATGTTCGCCGCCGCTCTGGCGCTGGCCACCCGCCTGCCCCATGTGCTCTCCTCCTCGTTCCCGCTGGGGGACGGCGGCCTGTTTTATCTGATGGCCAGGGGGCTGGCCGAGTCCTTTCCCCGCCTTCCGCTGGAAGTCGGGTATGGCGCCGCCCGGGTCCCCTTCGCCTACCCGCCGCTGGGTTTTTATGCAGCGGCGGTGGTCGACCGGCTGGGCCCCTGGGACATGTTGCAGGTCATGCGTTTCCTGCCGCTGGCGTTCAGCGTGTTGTCGGCGGCGGCCGCCTGGCCCCTGCTCAGGTCCCTGGCGCCATGGCCTCGCTCCCTGGCCGCGCTCGTCGCGTTCGTACTGTTGCCCCGTAGCTGGAACTGGGAGATCGTGGGTGGCGGCATCACTCGCGCGCCGGGACTGCTGTTCCTGCTCCTGTCCCTCAACGAGAGCGTCCGGCTGGCGCGCGGCCAGGGCGGGAGAATGTCGGCCCTGTGGGCTGCCCTGGCG
>BEIA01000075.1 GCA_002898715.1 bacterium HR24
CACCAGCGGGGATAATACAATCGTTGCTAGCTGGTGGGCCGACACGGCGCCATGAGTCCGGCTCTACGCCCCTACCTGCTCTTCGGGCTCGTCTGCCTCTGCCTGCTGGTCGCCGCGCTCCAGTTCTCCATGGTCTCGGTGGCCCTCCCCGACCTGATCGACGACCTCGATGCCCCCTTGCGATGGGCCGGGTGGGTGGTGACGGTCTACACCCTGGCCCAGGCCGTATCCATGCCCATCGTGGGGAGGCTGAGCGACGAACTGGGGCGACGGACCGTTTTCGTTGGCGGGCTGATGGTGTTCGCCCTGGCCTCCCTGGCCTGTGCCCTCTCGCCTAACGTCTATGTGCTTATACTCGCCCGCGCCCTGCAGGGGCTGGCGGCAGGCGGGCTGTTGCCGACGGCCTACGGCGTCATCGGCGATAGTTTTCCCGAGCGGCGCGCCCAGATGGTGGGGCTGATATCGTCCATCATGCCCCTGGGCTCGGTTATCGGCCCCACGGCCGGCGGCCTCATCGTGGCCGAACTGGGCTGGCGCTGGACCTACGCCATGAACGCCCCCACTGGCGTCCTGGTGGTGGCCCTGCTGGCCCTCATGCCTCGCGGGCAGCCCCGACGAGGCCACCGCATGGACCTGGCAGGCGCGGCCCTCCTGACAGTCGCCATCTCCGCCCTGGTGTACGCCCTGACCGAGCTGTCGCGCACCGACTCCGATCCGAGTCTGCCGGTGGTGGCAGTGGGCCTGGGGGCTGCCATCGCCGGCACGGTCCTCTTCCTGCGCCACGAGGCGCGGGCCCCGGAACCGGTGCTGGACCTGGCGCTGCTGCGGCGGCGGGAGTTCGCCTTCGTGAACGCTCTGAACGTGCTGTACGGGGCCTGCGTCTTCGGCGCCTTCTCTTTCATCCCGCTGTATGCCCACGAAGCGTACGGCATGGGCTCCACCGAGTCGGGCATACTGCTCACCCCGAGGGCGGCAGCGTCCATCGTCGCGGCCACCATGGCGAGCCTGCTCCTGCCCCGCACGGGGTACCGTCGGCCGCTGGTGCTGGGACTTCTGACTATGGCCGTGGCGCTGGCCCTCCTCTGGCCCGGACTGCATCGGCCGCGTATCGGGCCCGTGGTCCTGAGCGATTTCACCTTCCTGGCCCTGGTCATCGGGCTAAGCGGGATAGGCTTCGGCATATCGGGGCCTTCGGCCAACAATGCCGCCATCGAGCTGGCGCCGGAGCGCATCGCTGCCATCACCGGGCTGAGGGGAATGTTCCGTCTCATAGGGGGCGCTGTGGGCACGGCGCTGATGGTGCTGGCCGCCTCGCGGGCGCCTTCGGTGGGGGAGGGGTTACAGTGGGGCTTCGGCGGCCTGGCCATCCTCTCGGCGGCCACCACCCTGCTGGTGGTAGGCATTCCCGACCAGGTAGGGGTCGTGTCGCGGGCGGCCCCGCCGCCCGCCCAGCCCCTTCCACCGGCTCCCGTTCTGGAGCGCGAGCCCGGGCCGCCCCGGCATCCTTAGCCCGAAGCCGCCCTCGCCTCTCGCACCGCCGTCATGAGGCGACGCACCCGCTCCCTGTCCACTTCCGCTGCAGTCTGCCCGTCCCGCTTCAGCGCCGTCCCCACGATGGCGCCATCGGCGAGGGCGAGCAGGGTGAGGGCGTTGTCGGGGCTGAGCCCGCTCCCCACGAGCAGCGGCCGGTCGGGCACCGCCCGCCGTACGGCCCTCAGGTCCTCGACAGACGGTTCCATCCCCGTAGCGGGGCCGGTAACGACGAGGGCATCGGCCAGGCCGCGGTATGCCGCATCGCGGGCCTGCTCACCGATGGGCTGCGGGCCCAGGGGCACCCCGTGCTTCACGGCCACGTCGGCGAGAAGGGCCACGCCGCCCGCGCCGAGGAGGCGGCGATAGCGCAGGGCATCGCCGGCGCGCCCCTCGATGATCCCCTGATCGGTGGCCACAGCGCCGCTGTGGACGTTCACACGGACGAAGCGCGCGCCGGCGGCGCAGGCCACCGCCAGCGCAGCGATGGGGTCGTTCCGCAGGACGTTGACGCCCACCGGCACCTTCGTCGCCTGGACGACGTCCGCCACCACCACGGCCATGGCCGCCACTGTCTCGGGCCCTACCGGCCCCTTCAGGAACGGTAGGTCGCCATAGTTCTCGACCAGTAGCCCGTCCACACCCTCCTCCACCAGTGCCAGCGCGTCCGCGAGGGCACGGCGTCGCACCGTAGCCATGTCTCCGCCCCAGCCGGGCGCCCCGGGCAGGGGCAGCAGGTGCACCATGCCGATTATGGGCAGGTGCTGGGCGAACGATGCCAGGAAGGACATGGTCAGGCACCTACGAGCCGCGCCTCGAGCGTATGGCGAGTACTGCCCAAGCCCCGGCGGCGAGTCCCGCCGCCACTCCTGCCGCCACCTGGGCGATGCGGAGGAGCGATCGACCCGTCTCCTCCCCCGCCTCAGCAGCAGGGGCCTCTTCCGTCTGCCGTCGCCGGTCCGCTGGCGTCGGCGTGGCCTGGGGCCCCGCCAGTCCCATGTCCGGCCGAGTGGGGGCCGGCGTAGGCGTGGCGGCTAACGCGGCGCCTGCTCCTTCTGGGGCCTCTCTCGGGGCGGCCGCCGGGGCACTCTGGCTGCCTGCCGGGGCCGCCGCCTGTTCCGAGGTGGCAGGCCCTGCCACATCCCAGGCCACCAGGGCCACCAGCAACACCGAGAAGGCGACAGTGGCCGCCTGCAGGCCGCGCAGGGCCAGGGCGGGCGGCGGACGGCGGGCAGGGGCCGCGACCTGGTCCGGCCCCAGGGCGAAGGAGCGCGGCGGCGCCTCCTGGGGCAGTAGTGACAGGGTGCGGGCGGTCGCCTGCAGCTCCTCCACCTCCGCGCGACAGCGGGCGCAACGGGCCAGGTGGCCCTCCACGCGGCGCCGCAGGCCCGACGCCAGCTCGCCATCGGCGTAGGCCGATAGGTGGCGGTGCGACAGCAGGTGCTGCAGCCAGGCCAGCGCCATGTGGCCTACTCCTCCTCCAGGGCCAGCGCCGCCCCCGAGGGCAGGAGCCCCTGCGCCTTCAAGTAGTCCCGCAACCTCGCCCTTCCCCGGGCGATGCGAGACTTGACGGTGCCCAGCGAGCAGGCCATAGCTTGGGCTATTTCCTCGTAGGCCAGGCCCTGCACATCGCGCAGGACCAGGGCCAGCCGCTGGTCGGCGGGCAGGGACGCCAACCCGCGCTGGAGGTGCCCTGCCAGCTCGCCGCGCATCAGCGCTGATTCCGGAGACTGAGCTGCCGGCGCCGCCAGGTCAGCGGCCGCCTCCAGAGGTAGGGGACGCCTGCGCCAGCGTCGCATCTCGTCGTAGCACAGGTTGGCCGCGATGCGCAGCAGCCAGGCGCGGAAGCTACCGCCGCGGAAACGGCCCAGGACGCGATAGGCAGAGATGAAAGCCTCCTGGGCGGCGTCCTCGGCGGCAGCGCGGTCCGACAGCATGCGCAGGCACACGTTGAACACCAGCCCCTGATAGCGCTCCACCAGGAGATTGAAGGCGTCCAGGTCGCCGGCGCGGGCCCGCGAGATGAGGGCATCGTCGTCCACGGCGCCCGCATTCTAACAGACACCGGTCGTATCCTGAACGTCCCTTCCCCCGCTCCCAGCCCGCCTCAAGTGCTGCTCCTCGCCGCCTGCCAGCGCCGCCAGACCAGCAGGCCCAGGGCCAGCAGCACCGCCAGCCACCCTCCCGCGATGGCGAAGTAAATGGCCGCCGTGGCCAGGCCCCGCATGATGGCGCGGAGGGCCTCCCAGGCGTTGGCGGCCACATCGCCCGGGTGCCAGGGCGTCTCGGCAGCGGCTGCCGGTGGCTCCAGGTGGACCGTGATGGTGGCCATCTCCGTCAGGCGGTCGAGCAGGTTGGTGCGGCCCTGGATGCGCTCGATCTCGAGCCGGACGGAGTTGAGCCTGTCCTGCACCTGGAGCACCTCGCCGATGTTACGCGCCTGGCCCAGGAGCTCCAGGTAGCGGGCCTCGGTCGCCTGCAGGTTGCGCAGGCGGGCCTGCAGGTCGGCGTACTCCTCGGTGACGTCGCTGCTCTGGGCTGTCTCGGTGCGGACGCGGGAGGCCAGGCGCCTGAGCTGAGAGAGGGCATCGGCATGGGCCGAGGCAGGGACGCGCACGGTGACATCGGCCACCCGCCGGCGCTCTCCGCCCTGGCCCTCGTCACGCACGCTGGCGTTCATGAGGCCGCCACCGAGGGACGTGGCCACCCGCTGCACATGGTCGACAGCGGCATCTACATCCTCCACCTCCAGGTCCAGGCGGGCGTTGTAGACCACCTTGCGGTCGACCCCGACAGCGTCCAGGGGGAGGGAGCCCACATCACCGGTAGGCGGGGCGGCAGGCCGAGTGGCCTCTCGCGCCGGCTCGGGCGAAGGTGCGGAGTCCACCGGCTTCACCGGCATTGCGTCCGGCGGCAGGGGCGGCGAGGTTTTGGTCTCGCTCCCCCCGGCGCAGGCGACGGCCACGGATACCAGGGCAACCAGGAGGAGTGCCCACACTTTCCCCTTCACAGCGCGACCTCCTTCGTGTCCAGGGTCTCACTGACTTCTAGACGGCCCGGGGCCGCTACCGGTTCCCCCATAGGAGCAGCCTGCCCTTGCCCCACCGTGAACGAAGGCGTAAGTTGCGGGTGGGGGCAGTCTCAGGCCGTAGCGCCGAGCCCGGCCGTCGCCCGCCCGGACGCCTCCGCAGCCGAGAGTCCCATGTGGGAATGGTTCCTGCTGGCCCTGCTGGGAGCGGTGGTAGGGGCCATCGGCACCTTCATCGGGGCGGGAGGGGGATTCGTGCTGGTGCCGGCCCTGCTCCTGCTCTATCCCCGCGAGGGCGCGGACTACATAACCGGCGTCTCCCTGGCGGTCGTGCTGGCCAACGGGACTTCGGGCACTCTCGCCTACATGCGCATGCGCCGGGTGGACTATCAGGCAGCGATCCTGTTCTCGTTAGCGACCATCCCCGGAGCGGTGCTGGGCTCCCTCACGGTAGGCCACGTGCCGCGCCGGGCCTTCGAGGCTGTTTTCGGTGCCCTTCTGGCCTTGATGTCCATCGTCCTGCTGGTGCGGGCCCAGGGCCGCCCCTACGCCGCCCGGGCGCCCGAGCCAGCGCCCGCCGACCCACCCCGCCCGCCCTACCAGCTACCGGCGGGAATGGCCCTGAGCCTGGGCGTGGGCTACGTGGCCACGCTGCTGGGCATCGGGGGCGGCACCATACATGTGCCGGCTATGGTCGAAGTGCTGCACTTCCCGGTGCATACGGCCACCGCCACCTCCCACTTCATCCTCATGGTGAACGCGCTGGTGGCCGTCCTTTCCCACATCGCCACGGGCACTTACAGCCACGGGGTGGGGCGCATCGTCGCCCTGTGCCTGGGCGCCGTCGGTGGCGCCCAGGCTGGGGCCTGGCTCTCCAACCGCGTGCGCGCCCGCTGGATCGTCAGGGTGCTGGCCCTGGCGCTTCTGAGCGTGGGACTCCGCACCCTCGTCACTGCCCTGACCTAGGCCGGAGGCAGTCCGTTGGCTTGACACGCCTTTCCCTCTCCTTACCATGACAGTTACCACGGCCCCAGAACGAGAGGGGGATGCGCCATGGCCACACGTAAGGGCACGGCCACCCAGAGGCTGGCCGAGTTCGCCCTGGGCATCCGCTACGACGACCTGCCTCCGGACGTCGTGCGCCGGACCAAGGAGCTGTTCCTGGACTTCCTGGGCGTAGCCTGTGGAGGGCGCCTGGCGGACTCGGCCCCGCCGTTGCTGCGGGCGGTGTCGCGCCTGCGGGGCGACGGCAGCGGCGAGGCGAGCGTGGCAGGGGAGGCGTCGCTCTATCCGTCCCACTACGCTGCTCTGCTCAACGGCGCCTTCGCCCACTCGCAGGACTTTGACGACACCCATCGCGACGCCGTGCTCCACCCGGGCGCGCCGGTGTTCGCTGCCTTGCTGGCCCTGGCCGAGCCCTCTCATGCCCCCGGCCGCGAGTTCCTGGCCGCGGCGGTGGCCGGCTACGAGGTGACCTGCCGACTGGGGCGCGCCCACGGCGAGGCCGTCCACGCCCGGGGCTTCCACCCTACCGCCACCACCGGCATCTTCGGCGCCGCCGCCGCCTGCGCACGGCTGCTGGCGCTGGGCCAGCCGGCCCTGCTGGACGCATGGGGCCTGGCCCTGTCCCAAGCGGCGGGCTCGCTGCAGTTCCTCCAGAACGGCGCCTGGAACAAGCGCGTGCACGTGGGGATGGCCGCCCACGATGCCATCGTCGCCCTGGCGATGGCCCGGGAAGGAGTGGTGGGCGCGGCCGAACCCTTCACCGGTCGCTTCGGGTACTACTTCTCCTATGCCGGCGAGCAGCGCGATCTGGAACGGGCTGTAGCCACGCTCGGACAGGACTTCGAAGTTATGCACGTGGCCATCAAGCCCTACCCGTGCTGCCGCTACAACCACGCCGTCATCGACGGCCTGGTGGCCCTGGCCCGGCAGTACGCCCTGGGCCCGGAGGACGTGGCCAGCGTCGAGGTAGAGCTGCCGCCTGCCGGGGTACCACTGGTGGCCGAGCCCGAGGGGCCCAAGCGGGAGCCCGCCAACGTGGTGGACGCCCAGTTCAGCGTCTACTTCGCAGCCGCCATCGCCCTGGCCGAGGGCGGGTTCACCTGGGACAGTTACCGTCGCCTCGGCGACCGTCAGGTCCTGGGGCTGGCGTCGCGCGTCCGGGCCCGTGGGGCGCCGCGACACGACCTGGGCGCGCAGGTGACCGTCGTGACCACCGCCGGCGAGCGGCTGGAGGAAGAGGTGCCCCTGGCCAAGGGCGAGCCTGAGCGTCCCCTGGCCTGGGAGGAGCTGCTGGCCAAGTTCCGTCCTCTGGCGGAGGCTGTGGTGGGAGAGCAGGCAGCGACAGAGCTGGTGGCGCTGGTGGAGCGGCTGGAGGACGTGGACGACATGGCGCTGGTCGCCCGTCGTCTGCGGCCATCGTAGCGCTCACGCCCCTGGCGGGGCATAATGCCACCAGGCCCCTCACGAGGGGCCCTGCCTTCTGCCGAGATGGCCGGGCCGTCCCGCGACCTGCCTCTGGCCACACCGGAGCCCCCGGCGGCCCGCTGGACGGTGCTCTGGGTCGCCACCCTCCAGCAGGCAGGGGTGACCTTCGTTCGCTTCGGCCTGCCGGCCCTGGCCCCCTTCTTCCGCAGCGATCTCGGCCTCTCGCTTTCCCAGACGGGCATAGTACTGGGCATTTTCGATCTCGGCGCCGTCCTCGCTTTCTACCTCACAGGCCTCCTCACCAGGCGCTTCGGCGAGCGGCGCGTCCTGGCCGCCGGTGCTCTTCTCACGGGTGCGGTGACGGTGGTGGCGGCGAGCACTCGGGGCCTCTGGCCGCTCGCCCTGCTCCTGGCCGTGGCCGGGACCGGCTTCCCCTCCAGCCACGTGGCCGGTACCCAGGCCATGGTCGGCTGGTTCCCGCTGCGGGAGCGGGGGCTGGCAATGGGGGTAAGGCAGTCGGGGCTGCCGGTGGGCGGCTTCGTGGCCGCCGCCGTCCTGCCCTGGCTGGCCAACGCCCTGGGCTGGCGCGCCGCGCTGGCCATCGCCGGGGGAGCCTGTGTTTCTTGCGGCCTCGTGACGTATCTGGCGATGCCCCGCTCCGACGGCCTCGACCTGCCAGGGCCCGCGGCCGACGGCGGCCCCCTGCCACGCCGCCAGCTGGTCATGGCCACGGTCACCGGCTCCTGTCTCATCTTCTGCCAGCTCGCCTTCACCGGCTATCTTCCCCTCTATATGGTGGACGAGTTCGGCTGGGAGCGCGGCGAAGCGGCGCGGCTGCTGCTAGTGGTGCACACCGGGGGCGTGGCGGGCCGCCTGGGCTGGGGGTGGCTCTCCGACCGTACCTTCCGCGGCCAGAGGGTGCCTCCCCTGTTGCTGGTCATAGTCGGCGGGGCCCTCTTCCTGACGGCGCTAGCATTCCTGGACTCGGCGGCGTCGGTGGGTTGGCCGGTGGCGGCGGGGATGGCCCTGGCCGGCGGCCTCACGCTTCTGGGATGGAACGCCCTGGTGAGCGCCCAGCTGGCAGAACTGGCAGGCCCCAAGACCGCCCAGGTCATGGGCCTGAGCCTCACCAGCCTCTTTGCGTGCAGCATGGTAGCCCCGCCCCTGTTCGGGCAGGCCGCGGAGTCCCTGGGAGGGTATGGGCCAGCCTGGGCAGCGATGATCGCCCTGCAGGCCCTCGCTTTCGTCGCCGCCTACCAAGCACGGCTGCCAGCGCAGGCCAGACCGTAACGTAGGCAGTTGGTGTGGGTCGACGGGGGGTTAGAGGAGGGCGGGCCCCTTATAATCGGTCTAGCAAGGCAAGCAAGGGGCCGAGGGGGGTGCCCGCCCATGAAGGGTCTCCTCATCCGGCTGCCCCAGGTCAAGGCCCAGCCCGAGGGGAGGCCCCGCGCCTGCCCCCGCTGCTCCTCTCCCGTCCTGCAGGCCTGGGGCAGGGCGAGGAAGCCCGTGCGCGACCTGCGCACCAGGGAGGTCATCGCCCATCGCTACCGCTGCCCGGCCTGCCGCCACTGCCTCCGCCACTACCCTGAGGGGGTGGACAGGCGAGACCAGAGCCAGCGCGCGGTGGCCCTGGCTGCCCTCCTTTGGGCCCTGGGCCTCTCCACCCGCGCCACAGCCGTCCTCCTGGAGGGGCTGGAGGTGGCCCTCTCGGCCACCACGGTCTGGCGCGACGTCCCCGTGCTGCTCTGGGAGGCCAAGGGGAGGCTTGAGAAGAGGCGGGCGCCCTGCCTGGGGCTGGACGGCTTCTGGGCCACGCTCAAGGGCAAGGGGGCAGGGCTGGTAGTGGCAGTTGAGACGGACGAGGGGCTGCCCATAGCTCTCCTGCAGGTGGACGAGGAGGATCCCAGGGCCCTGGCTCCCCTCCTGAGGAGGCTCGGGTAGAGGTGCTGGTGAGCGACGACCTCCCGAGCTATCGCCTCCCGGCCAGGGAGCTACGGCTCCGGCAGCAGGTCTCGGGCTTCCACCTGCT
>BEIA01000076.1 GCA_002898715.1 bacterium HR24
CGGACCAAACGGAGCTTCTCCTCGTGGGAGAGGGTAGGCGATTCGCCGGTGGTGCCGGCCACGACGATGCCGTCGGAGCCGGAGTCCATGAGGGCCTGGGCCAGGCGACGGGCCTGACCGTAGTCCACCCGGCCCTCGTCGTCCATGGGGGTGACCATGGCCGTGAGCAGCCGACCTATCTCCATGTCCCCACCTCCCGTGGACTATATCAGGTTGCGTGCCAGCAGCTCTTCCGCTATCTGGACCAGGTTGACGGCGGCGCCCTTGCGCAGGTTGTCGCAGGCGATCCACAGGGCCAGGCCCCGCTCGCAGGAGGAGTCGCGACGGATCCGCCCCACCAGACACAGGTCATCGCCCGCCGCCTGCAAGGGTGTGGGGTAAAGGGCTGCGGCGGGGTCGTCCACCACCTTGACGCCTGGCGCCTGGCTGAGCAGTTCCCGCGCCTCATGGGGGTCGAACGGCCGCTCGAACTCGACGTGGACGGCCAGGCTGTGGCCCACCAGCACCGGCACCCGCACACAGGTGGCCGAGATGGCCAGCTCTGGCTCGCCCATGATCTTGCGCGTCTCGTGGACGATGGCCGCCTCCTCTCGCGTGTAGCCGTCTTCGCCGAAGGGCTCCACATGGGGGATGACGTTGAAGGCGATGGGATGCGGGTACACCTGCGGCCGGTATTCCCGGCCCTCGAGGGCAGCGCGGGTCTGCTCCTTGAGCTCCTCCACCGCTGCCCAGCCGGTGCCGGAGACGGACTGGTACGTGTCCACGACGACGCGGCGCACGGGGTTGCGGCGGTGCAGGGGCCACAGGCAGAGCACCAGTGGCGCCACCTCGCAGTTGGGCGTGGCGACGATCCCGCGGTGACCGGAAAGCGTCTCGCCGTTAACCTCCGGCACCACCAGGGGAACGTCGGGCTCCAGCCGCCAGGCCTTGGAGTCGTCGATCACCACGGCCCCGGCGCGGGCGGCGATGGGCACCAGCTCCCGCGACACCTGACTGGACACGGAGATGAAGACCAGGTCGGCGCCGGCGAAGGACTCTGGCGTCGTTTCCTCTACCGTGTACTCGCGGCCGTCGAAGCGCATTAGGCTGCCCGCAGAGCGGGCGGAGGCCAGCAACCTGAGCCCAGCTATGGGAAAGCGGCGCTGCTCCAGCACTCGCAAGAGCTCGCGCCCCACCATACCGGTGGCGCCGACGATAGCGACGTTCAGGCTCCTTCCCATCGGTGGTGTATCCGAGCGGGCCGCCCTCATGGTATCCCAGGCTCGCACGGCAGGCAAGTTTCCTTGACGTGGGCGGAGGCGGGGCCCTATACTTACCGATGGTGCCGCCCTCCGGGGCGGCGTTGGCCTTTGGCCCGAAGGGCTGGGGCCGAAGTGGCGCAATCGGTAGCGCAGGCGATTTGTAATCGCCCGGTTGCGGGTTCGAGTCCCGCCTTCGGCTCCAGGACGGCAGACCAAAGCTGGCGGGGTGGGTGAGCGGCTAAAACCACCTGGCTGTAAACCAGGCGCCCTGAGATGGGCTACGCAGGTTCGAATCCTGCCCCCGCCACCAGAAAAATATGGGGCCCACATAGCTCAGGTGGTAGAGCACGCCCTTGGTAAGGGCGAGGTCGCCGGTTCGAGTCCGGCTGTGGGCTCCAGCCTTACAACCGGCCGAGGACAGGAGGCCCTTCCCTGCGGAAGCCTGGCCCCACATATGGAAGCCCAAATACCTTCCAGGAGGACCCGAACATGGCTAAGCAGAAGTTTGTACGCACCAAGCCCCACCTCAACGTGGGCACCATCGGCCATATCGACCACGGCAAGACCACCCTCACTTCCGCCATCACCAAGGTCCTATCTCTGAAGGGCCTGGCCGAGTACCGCGACTTCTACAGCATCGACAAGGCGCCCGAGGAGCGGGCACGCGGCATCACGATCGCCATCGCTCACGTGGAGTACCAGACCGAGAAGCGCCACTATGCCCACATCGACTGCCCCGGCCACGCCGACTACATCAAGAACATGATCACCGGTGCCGCCCAGATGGACGGCGCCATTCTGGTGGTCGCCGCCAACGATGGGCCCATGCCCCAGACACGGGAGCACGTTCTCCTGGCCCGCCAGGTGGAGGTGCCGGCCATGGTCGTGTTCCTCAACAAGGTGGACATGGTCGACGACCCCGAGCTGCTGGACCTGGTGGAGCTGGAGGTCCGCGACCTGCTCAGCAAGTACGGTTACCCCGGCGACACGGTGCCGGTCATCCGCGGCAGCGCTCTCAAGGCCATGGAGTCCAGCAGCACCGACCCCGAGGCCCCGGAGTACCAGTGCATCTGGGAACTCATGAACGCCCTGGACGAGTACATCCCCGAGCCGGTGCGGCCCCGCGACAAGCCCTTCCTCATGCCCATCGAGGACGTCTTCGGCATCAAGGGCCGCGGCACGGTGGTCACCGGCCGCGTGGAGAGGGGCGTCCTGCGGCCCGGCGATGAAGTGGAGATCATCGGCTTCTCCTACGACACGCGCCGGACGGTGGCCACCAGCGTGGAGATGTTCCGCAAGATCCTGGACGAGGCGCTCCCGGGCGACAACATCGGCGTGCTCCTGAGGGGCGTGGAGCGGGACGAGGTGGAGCGGGGCATGGTGCTGGCGGCCCCCGGCTCCATCAAGCCCCACACCAAGTTCGAGGCCCAGGTCTACGTCCTGACCAAGGAGGAGGGAGGCCGCCACACCCCCTTCTTCACCGGCTACAAACCCCAGTTCTATATCCGCACCACCGACGTCACCGGCAGCGTCATCCTGCCCCAGGGTGTGGAGATGGTGATGCCCGGCGACAACATCAACCTGACGGTGGAGCTGATGTACCCGGTGGCCCTCGAAGACGGCATGCGCTTCGCCATCCGCGAGGGCGGGCGCACCGTGGGCGCCGGCGTCATCACCAAGGTCATCGAGTAGCGGGCAGGCACGGGGGCAATGGCCAAGAAGAAGGGGGACCGCATCATCATCCACCTGGCCTGCACCGAGTGCCGGCGGCGGAACTACACCAGCACCAAGAACCGGCGCAACGACCCTGACCGGCTGGAGCTGCGCAAGTACTGTCCGCGCTGCCGGCGCCACGTGGCCCACCGAGAGGCCAGGTAGGTGTAGAATGGTGCTGGCCGGGCAGGAGGAGCCATGAACCGGGCGCTGCGGCGTCATCCCGTCGTCAGCAGGCAGGCCCCCAAGGGGCGGCCGCCGCGGCTGCCCGGCCGCGCATCGGCGGGGGCGAGGGCCGCCAGGGGCGGGCTACGGTTCCTGCCGCAGTTCGCCGCCGAGATCTGGGCCGAGCTGAGAAAGGTGACGTGGCCCTCCCGGGAGACCACCTTTCACCTGACCGTGGTGGTGGTAGTGGTGGCAGTGACGGTGGGGGCCATCCTGGGCGGCATCGACGCCGCCTTCGCCTGGCTCATCCAGAAGCTCCTCCTGGGCCGCAGTCTGTTCGGGTAGGCCCCGTGCCGGCAACGAGACCGATGGCGGGGAGCGGGAAGGGATATGGCGCGTCGCAAGCGCACTGAGGAAACGGTATCCGTTGAGAGGCCCCAGACCGAAGGGGAGGCCCGGGCTCACAAGCAGCTGGAGGGCCTCACCGACGAGGAGATATTCCATCCCCAGCGCAAGTGGTACATCGTCCACACCTACTCGGGCTATGAGGACAAGGTCCGTACCAACCTCATAAACCGCATCCATTCCCTGGACGCCGGCGACCTCATCTTCCACGTGCTGGTGCCCGAGGTGGACGAGATCGAGATACGGGAAGGACAGCGGCGTACCGTTCAGCGCAAGCTCTTTCCCGGCTACATCCTCGTCCAGGCCATCGACCTGAACAACACCGCCAACCCCGAGGACAAGGAGCGGGCCGAGAAGGCCTGGTTCGTCATCCGCAATACACCGGGGGTGACGGGGTTCGTGGGCTCGGGCACGCAGCCCGTACCCCTGGACGAGAAGGAACTGCGCAACATCATCCGGCAGATGCGCTCCGAAGAGCCGCGGGTGAAGGTCAGCTTCCAGGTGGGCCAGTCGGTGCGCATCATCGACGGGCCGTTCCAGGACTTCATCGGCACGGTGGAGGAGATAAACCTGGAGAAGGGCAAGGTGCGGGTGCTGGTCTCCTTCTTCGGGCGCGACACGCCCGTGGAGCTGGACTTCATGCAGGTGGAGAGGCTCTAGCGCCCTCTTCTCCAGTTTACGTTTCGCTCAGGGTGGAGCTATGGCCAAGAAGGTGCGTGCAGTCGTCAAGCTGCAACTGGAGGCGGGCAAGGCCACGCCGGCGCCGCCCGTGGGCCCGGCCTTGGGCCAGCACGGGGTCAACATCATGGCCTTCGTCAAGGAGTACAACGAACGCACCGCCTCCCAGGCCGGCAGCATCGTGCCGGTGGAGATCACCATCTACGAGGACCGCTCTTTCACCTTCGTCCTCAAGACCCCGCCCGTCTCCGACCTGATCAAGAAGGAGCTGGGCATCGAGTCTGGCTCGGCCAACCCGAAGCGCGACAAGGTGGGGCGCCTGACCCGTGAGCAGTTGCGCCGCATCGCCGAAGTGAAGATGAAGGACCTGAACACCACCGATATCGAGGCCGCCATGCGCATGGTGGCGGGAACCGCCCGCTCCATGGGCGTCGAGGTGGTCGATTAGAAGGGGGCCGACCATGGCCAGGCGGGGAAAGAAGTACCTCATGGCGCGACAGCGGGTGGACCGCACCCGCACCTACACCCCCCAGGAGGCCATCGAACTGCTCAAGGAGATCTCCTACGCCCGCTTCGACGAGACGGTGGAGCTGCACGTGCGCACCAGCCTGGACCCGCGCCATGCCGACCAGCAGTTGAGGGGCACAGTCGTGCTACCCCACGGGCTGGGCAGGCAGGTGCGGGTGCTGGTCTTCGCCGAGGGTGAGGCGGCCCGCATCGCCCAGGAGGCCGGGGCCGACTACGTGGGCAGCGATGAGCTCATCCGCCGCATCGAAGGAGGCTGGGTAGACTTCGATGTCGCCCTGGCCACGCGCGACGTCATGAGCAAGGTGTCGCGCCTGGGCCGCATCCTGGGCCCCCGTGGCCTCATGCCCAACCCCCGGGCGGGCACGGTGGTGGAGCCGGAAGACCTGCCCCGTGCCATCCGCGACGCCAAGCAGGGGCGGGTCGAGTTCCGGCTGGACCGCACCGCCCTGCTGCACGTGCCCATCGGCAAGCTGTCCTTCCCCACCCAGGCGCTTCTCGAGAACCTGGCAGCGGTGGTGGAGGCCATCCAGCAGGCGAAGCCCAGTGGGGCCAAGGGGCAGTTCCTGCGCGCCATGACCCTCACCACCACCATGGGCCCGGGGGTCAAGCTGGACATCTCCGCTACCCTCTCCCTGCCCCAGGCGGTGGCCGTTTAACCACCTGAAGTTGAGCCAGGGCCAGGCGGCGGTTATAATGGCCCTTGCCGTCCAGGCCTGAGACAACGGGTGCCCTCGTGGCTCAAACCCCGCCCTGGCGGGGGCCCGTCGAGGCAGAGGATACAGCGCGACCGACCTTGCACAGCGAGCGAGGGGCGGCGCCCTTTGCCAGACGGGCAGAGGGCGCCGCATTCGTTCTGGTTGGAGGAGAGCCGATGCCCAGGCCAGAAAAGGTGCGGGCCGTAGAGGAGCTGCGCGAGCGGCTCCAGCGGGCCACCCTCGCCGTCAGCGCCGGCTTCACCGGCATGACCGTGGCGGAGATGAACGAGCTGCGCCGCCGTCTGCGCCAGGCCGGCCTCGAGATCAAGGTGGTCAAGAACACGCTCCTGCGCCTGGCCGCGGAGCAGGCCGGACGGCCCCAGGTGATGCAGGTGGTGGAAGGGCCCACCGCCATCGCCTTCGCCTACGGCGACCCGGTGGAGGCGGCACGGGCGCTGGACGAATACGCCCGCAGCGCCCCGCCCACCTTCGTGGTGCGGGGGGCCGTGCTCGATGGCTCCGTCCTGCAGCCCCAGGACCTGAAGGAGTTGGTAGCTCTGCCACCGCGGCCACAACTCCTGGCCGAGGTGGCAGGACGCCTGCAGTCGCCCCTGGCCACACTGGTGGGGCTGCTGGAGGCGCCGCTGCAAGAGCTGGGCTTCTCTTTGCAGGCGCTGCTGGGCGAACTACCGGCCCTCATCGAGGCGAGGGCGCGGCAACTGGAAGAGGCAGCCTGAGAGACAGGAGGTGCCAGCATGGTCACCACTAGTTCGGAGCGTGTGGAGCAGGTCCTGGAGCTCATCAAGCAGATGAACCTGCTGGAGCTGCGCGACCTGAACAAGCGGCTACAGGAGGAATTCGGCATATCGCCCGTGGCGCCGGTAGCGGTGGCAGCCGCTCCCGCCGCGGGACAGGCCGCCGCCCCTGCCGCCGCTGCCGCCGAGGCCGCCGCCCCGGCCGAGGAGAAGACGGAGTGGACCGTCTTCCTGAAGGAGATCGGCCCCAACAAGATCAACGTCATCAAGGCGGTGCGGGAGGCGGTGCCCGGCCTGGGCCTGAAGGAGGCCAAGGACCTGGTGGAGAGCGCCCCTATCAACATCAAGGAGGGCGTCTCCAAGGAAGAGGCCGACGCTATCGCCAAGAAGCTGCAGGAAGCGGGCGCAGTCGTCGAGCTCAAGTAGCGCGGCCTTTCCGCCTCGGCCCAGCACGGCTATACTCTGCCTTGACCCATGGAGTGCTACGCCTGCGGGCAGGCGGCGGAGAGGAAGTGCGTCCGCTGTCATCGCCCGTACTGCCAGGCCCACGGCGGGGGCCCTCGCCCCTTCTGCCGCGACTGCCTCAGCCCCGTGCGGGCGGCCCCCTCGGGCGCCACTTACCGCGGCTCGCTGGTGGCGCTGCTGGCGGCGGTGGGCATCGCCGTCTGGCTGCTGGTGAGCCCGCCCGAACTGCCGGGCGAGAGCCAGGCCGGCGAGCCCCTCACCGGCGAGGTGAGGCCGCCCGCCGGCTCTGACCTCAGGAGCTCGGGGCCCTCCCTCTCCCCTGGCGGGACGCCCACGCCCAGCGCGACGCCCACGCCCGCCGCTACGCCCACCCCCACGCCTAGCCCGGCCGCTACGCCCACGCCGGCACTGCCCAACTTCGTCGACTACGAAGTCCAGGAGGGCGACACCCTCCTGTCCATCGCCGAGCGCCACCCGCGACCGGGCGTGAGCGCTTATGAGCAGGCGCAGGCCATCGCCTTCTGGAACAAGATCGACTTCGACAACCCCGCCATCAGGCCCGGCGACCGGCTGAAAGTGCCGCAGTAGGCGATGGCCGGGCCCGAGTACCGCCTCCGCATCCGCGACCTGCCGGCCAGCGAGCGCCCCCGCGAGCGGCTGCGCCAGTACGGCCCGGCCAGCCTCTCTAACCCCGAACTGCTGGCCATCGTGTTGCGGGTAGGATCGGGGCGGGAGAGCGCCATCGCCCTGGCCACGCGCCTGCTGGCCCGCTGGGGAGGGCTGCCCGGGCTGGCCCGGGCCTCGTTCGGGGAGCTTTGCGCCGAGCATGGCATGGGCGAGGCCAAGGCGGCCCAGGTCAAGGCCGCGCTGGAGCTGGGGCGTCGCCTCCTGGCGGCCGCCCCCGAAGAGCGCCCGGTAGTCCGCTCCCCCAGGGACGTGGCCAACCTGCTCATGGCCGAGATGGCCCTCCTGGAGCAGGAGCACCTGCGGGTGGTGCTCCTGAACACCCGCAATCACGTGCTGGGGGTGCCGGAGGTGTACAAGGGCACCGTCAACAGCGCCCAGGTCAGGGTGGCGGACATCTTCCGGGAGGCGGTGCGGGAGGGTTGTCCGGCCATCGTAGTGGTGCACAACCACCCTTCGGGCGACCCCGAGCCCAGCCGCGAGGACGTGGACGTGACGCGGCAGATGGTCGTAGCCGGGGAGTTGCTGGGCATCGAGGTGCTGGACCACCTGGTGGTGGCCCGCGGCGGCTACGTCAGCCTGCGCGAGCGCGGCCTCGGCTTCCCCGCCTGAGGCAGCGCTGGCGGCCAAGACAGGGGCCCGGGGGTTGCCCCCGGGCCCCTGTCACCCTGTTTCCCCCTCAGGAGAGGCGGATGGCCACCCCCACCTCGCCGAGGGGTGGGAAGTCCTGGGAAACGCTCACGTAGCCTCCCGCGTGCGCCCAGGACCGAGTGCAGGCCGAGCCCGGCGCGATGCCGGTGCAAGCGTCCATGAGGAGGCCGCCGAAGCCGTGGATGCCCTCGTAGAACTTGAAGTTGCTAACCTTTCCTTCCACGCTCACCTGGTTCTGCCCCCACACGGACGCGAAGCCCAGGAACTGGTAACCGCCCATGACGAAGCTCCAGTGCTCCGTCGTCCCCGCCGGGAAACGGCGCGCCGCCATCCCGCCAGCGAAGACGAAGGGCGAGCAGCCGGCGGGGTTGCAGGCGGCCAGACGGTAATAGAAGGCCAACATGTCTTGGTCGGGCATGCCCACCGTGAGGAAGTTGCCGGGCTCCGGCAGGCTGCTCACCGGGATGTCCACCGTGTTGACCCCGAAGGTGAAGTCGGGATCGAGGGCCGACTGCAACCGGAAGTAGGTGACGCCCGACTGCGGCCACCAGCTAATGGCGGCGATACCAGGGCTGGCAGGCCAGAGGGCCACCATGCCCGGCGGAGCCGGCGGCGCCCCGGGCGGCGCGACCTGCAGCGAGAGCGCCTGGGTGTCGGTGGCCAGGACGCTGTCCTGGACCTGCACGGTGAAGTTGAAGCTCCCCACCTGAGTGGGAATGCCCGAGATGACGCCCGTGGCCGGGTCGAGGCTCAGGCCGTCGGGCAGCCCGCCGCTGACGATGGACCAGCTATATGGCGGAGTGCCGCCCACCGCCTGCAGCGTAGCCGAATAGGGAGCGCCGGCCAGCGCCCCGGGCAGGCTGTCGGTGACGATGGTCAGAGCGCCCACCACGGTGAACTGACTGCTCGTGGCCGACTC
>BEIA01000077.1 GCA_002898715.1 bacterium HR24
TGGAGCGAATCGACGCCGACCTTCGAGCAGAAGACGGCCCAGCTCAAGATCATGGGCGGCGACGCCGACATCGACAACTTTCTGCTGGCCACCCGCTCCAACCTGCAGGACCTGGAGGCAGCGGTGGTCCAGCTCAAGGCCAAAGCGGTGCGCCAGCTCTTCGAGGACACCTTCATCAACGGCAACAGCGCCACCAACCCCAAGGCCTTCGATGGCATCGACCGCCTGTGCGACTCTTCTCAGACCATCTCCATGGGCGCCAACGGCGGCACCCTCACCCTGGACAAGCTGGACGAGCTCATCGACCTGGTGAAGGGTGGCAAGCCCGACATGCTGCTCATGAGTCGCCGTAGCCGCCGCACCCTCAACCGCCTGGCCCGGCAGTCGGGCGGCTTCCTGGAGACGGACCGCAACGAGTTCGGCCAGATGGTCCAGTTCTACGACGGCATCCCCATCGGCGTCAGCGACTACATCTCCGACAGCCAGACGGTGGGCACGTCCAGCGACTGCTCCACCGTCTACGCCCTGCAGTTCGGCGAGGGCGGCGTGGCCGGACTCACCGCTCCCGGCGGCCTGCAGGTGGAGCGGGTGGGCAGCCTGGAAAGCAAGGACGCGACCCGCATCCGCATCAAGTGGTACGCGGCGGTGGCCCTGTTCAACCGGGTGAAGCTGGCCAAGCTAGTGGGCGTGCGTCCCTAGGGGTGTGCCATGCCCAACGTGAGGCTCGACGCTCAGGGAGTGCCCAAGGCCCCCGTCTACGAGGGGACGGCGCCCGTGCTGCACCGGGGCCCCCTCTCCGCCCCGGACGCCGCCGACCCGACCGGCGCCGCCCAGGGGCTGGACTGCGCCGGCTACCGGATGGCCCGCTTCGACCTGGACACCACCGGCAGCAGCGGTCTGCAATACCTGGAGGTGCAGCTTCTGATCTGGAACCCCACGGCGGGACGCTATTTCGGTGGCGCGCGGCGGGCCTTCTCCGCCGCTCAGCTCCAGGCCAACCCGCGGCCCAGTCTCGAGGCCGAGGTACGGGGCGCCGTCGTCTTCCTCAAGGTAACGGCAGCGCAGGCCACGGCGCTGTCGCTCCGGGTCTACGCCAGCCTGAGCTGAGGGGGTGGTGCGGTGGACATCGTCCAGTTGCGGGCCCGCCTCCGTCGCGACCTGCGCGACGAAGACCCGGACGACCAGCGCTGGAGCGATGCTGAGCTGGACCGCCACCTGCAACGGGCCCTGCGGGAGCTCTCCCTGTCGGCGCCCCTGGAGGCGGTGGCCTCCCTCACGGCGCCCGGCGGCGGCCGAGAGCTGTCGCTGGCCGACCTGGACGGGCTGGTGGCCGTGGAGGCGGTGGAGCACCCCGTGGGCCTCTTCCCGCCTGCTTACGTGCCTTTCTCCCTGTGGGGCAATGTCCTCACCCTCATGGGCGAGAGGGTGCCCGCCGCGGGCGACCAGGTGCGCGTTTACTACACCCGCCTGCACACCCTGGACGAGACCGGCTCCACGCTGCCGCCGCCCCTGGAGGACCTGCTGCTCACCGGCGCCGCTGCATACGCTGCCTTGGAATGGGCGGGCTACGCCGCCAACCGGGTCAACGTGGGCGGCGAGGACGTGTGGCGCCGCTATCTGGCCTGGGGCGAGCGCATGCTGGGCCTTTTCCACGAGGGGCTGGAGCGCCACTCGCGGCGCCGAGCGGTGCAGGCACGTCGCCTCTATGTCCCCGCCCACGGACCGTCGTTGCGCCGCTGGCAGGAGGGATAGGGTGCGCTCCCTGTCGGCAGCCCTGCTGGCGGCGCAGCAGTCCCCTTCCGCCCGCCCTTACGTGCGGGTTACCGTGTCCGACCGCACGGGAGGCGTGGCGCGGGCCCCCTACCAACGTCTCTATACCGGTAGCGAGCCCGATGGCCCCCATGCCGCTGCTCTGGCCGGCGACGGCTCGCTCCTGCGCGCCCGGATCGCCGGCGGCCAGCTCCATTACCAGCGGGTGACGTCGCCGGGGCCCGGGGCCAGCTTCGGGACATGGGCTGGGCTGGGCCCAGCGCAGCGCTCGGTGGCAATGGCCGCCCTCGGCGCGCAGGTAGTCCTCGCCTACGTGGCCAGCGATGGCTCCGTCGCGGTGAGGGATAGCGTCGACTACGGCGCTTCCTTCGGCGCGCCCGTCACGGCTGTGGCAGCCGCGGCCGGGGCACAGCACGTAGCGCTGGCCCTGAGGGCGGGCGGCCAGGTCTTCCTGGCCTACGCAACTGCCTCGCAGGTGCGCGCCCTTAAGCGGACGGGAGGCACCTGGGGCGCCGCCTCGACGTGGCCCCACAGCCTGGGGAGCGTCAGCGGCCTCGCCTGTCACCGCGGCGGAGACTACGACCTCCTGGTGACGGGCACCGATACGGCCTCCCGCGCCGGTGTCTGGACGGTCGTATACGGCGACGGCTACCGCCAGCCGTCGGACTCGTGGTCGCCCCTGCGGGAGGTACAGCGGGCCGATGCCGGCTCGGGCGTGAGCTTCGCCGCTCCCTCTCTGGCCGCGCCCGACGTGTACCGCCTGGCCTTCGTCGAGTCCTACAGCGGCAGCGGCGCCTACTCCCGCCCCCAGCTCGCTCACCTGGTGCCGGGCGTGGACTTTGCCGATAACTGGTGGCGCGAGCCCGTGCCTGCCGCCATCACGGGCGCCTACGGCGTGGCCCTGGCCGGGGCGCCCGGAGGCCTGTGGCTCTCCTCGCCCTCGGGCGTGTGGTTCGCTCCCCTGGCGGCGACCGGGCTGGACGTGAGCGCTGGCGTGCTCTTCCTGGAGCTCGAGGAGGAGCCATCCGGCGGGCGGCTGCGTCTGGAGCTCTCGGACGCCGACGGCGCCTATTCCGCGCCCGGCTCCCCCCTCCGCCCGGGTGCCGAGGTCGCCGTCTCCCTGGGCTATGTTACGGCCGAAGGCCCCCTCGCCTCGCCAGCTCCCTGCTTCTGGGCGACCTCGGTGGAGACGAGAGTCGAGGGCGGGCGTCGGACGCTGGCCGTGGACGCCGCCAGCGCCTGGGGCCTGCTCTCTTCCTGGCGGGCGCGGCGGCAGTTCTCCTGGGCGGCGGGACAGACCAACGTCTTCGGCATCCTCGCCTTCCTGTGGGCCAGGGCCGGCGTGCCCTTCGCCAGCGTCAGCTACTCGCCCGCCGCCGTGAACCTGCGCCCGGCCTTCACCGTACAGCCGGGCCAGTCCGGGCTCTAGGCGGTCGGGCGCCTCCTGTCGGCGGTGCCCGACGTCGTGCTGCTCTCGGAAGGGTTCGCCCTCCTCAAGTACCCGGACCCGGCCGAGACCGCCTCCTATGCCTACGGCGATGGCCACCCGGTGCTGGCGGCATCCCGGCGCCAGGCCCTGTCGCCTGCCAACCGGGTGCAGGTCTTCGGCCAGGGGGCTTTCGCCGAGGCGTTCCTGTGGGAGGACATCGCCCTGGGGGGCGACCGGCTACGCCAGGTCCACGACTTGAATATCGCCTCCGCTGTCCAGGCCAGCGACCGCGCCGGCTGGGAGGCCGGGCGGTTGCTGCTGGCCCTCGCCAGCGAGGAGATCGTGGTGCCGGTCAACTGCGGCCAGCAGCTCTACGACGTGGTGACGGTCAGCGAGCCGGCCCTGGGCCTGGCGGCAGCGCGCCGGAGGGTAGTGGCCATCCGCACTCGCTACGATGCACGGCGGGGCTTGTACCGCCAGCACCTCGCCCTGTCAGCGCCCTAGGAGGTGGGAGCGTGCGCGTGGTCCGCGGCGTGGTCAAGGGGTTCGACGGCGCGTCATACCGGGCCACGGTCCAGGTGGCCGGTTCCCTCTCCGTCTGGCTGGAAGGGGTGCCTGTGGCCAGGAACATCGCCTCCAGCCTGCTGACGGCGGGCCGGCGCTGCGTGGTGGTCTTCTTCGACGAGACGAACCCGCAGGACGCGGCAGTGGTGGCGGTCTACGACTGAGAGAAGGCAGGCCATGGCGAAGAGGCCGGAAAGGCGAACCAGGGGGCCCCGGGGCAGGCCGCCCCTGGGCAGCCCCCCGACGCCTAGTGAGGCGCGAGAGCAGCCGGGGCTGGCCTGGGAGCCGACGGTGCGCGTGGGCGTGGAGATGGTGGCGGTCCTGTGGGACGACGAGTAGGGCTGCCTAGCCCTGCCGCTCCTGGGCGGCCGCCTCCTCCAGGGAGCGACGCCACCGCTCGAACGTCTTGAGCCACTCCTCGAGCTGGCCCTTCATCTCCAGGAGCTGGTCGACCTTGTTGCGTACGATGTCGTACTGGCGCTGCACGACCTCGGTGGCCCGCTGGAGCTGCTCTAGCTTCTCCGAAGGCGGAGCATCGGGCCGGTAGCGGGCGCGGATCTCGCGCAGGGTGTCCTGGGCCTCCACCATCTCCTTGATCTCGGCCAGGCTCACCCCTAGCAGGCTCTGGAGCTTCTTGATCTGCTTGACGCGGCGGACGTCCTCCTCGGTATAGAGGCGGAAGCCGCCCTCCATGCGGGCCGGAGGCTTGAGGAGGCCTTTCTCCTCGTAGAAGCGGAGGGTACGCTGGCTGACCCCGGCGCGCTCCGCCACCTCGCCTATCTGGAGGTATTCCTTGACTTCGGGCACGTCCCTCCCCCTCGCTCCTGCGTAGAGGGTATTAGAATCTGACTTCTACGTCAAGGTGAGCTGGCGGCGGGCCCGTCGGAGCGGCCACTGGGGCGGGTCGATGCGCCGGCGTCGAGCGGGCGCTGGACCGTCCGCGGAGTGCCTCTTCCTCTTCTTCCTCGCCGCCGGGGCGCGGCAGCAACGACGACGGCACCAGCGGCTCCAAGCGCTCCTCACGACGGCGCGCCCGCGGCGGCAGCTTTTCGATGGCCTCCCGCAGCGCGGCCAGGGCGTCGGCACCGGTGGCGCCGTCGACGACGACGGCCGCCGCCCCGGCATCGCGCAGCAGGCGCAAGAGGGCGCCATCGGCACCGGCGGGCACGGGGACCAGCAGGGGTAGGCGGGACAGGGCGGAGAGCCGTTGCAGGGCCAGCCGCCCACCTACCGTCAGAGGCAGGGACGGGGCGGGCGCCAACAGGGCCGCCAGCGGCAGCGACTCCAGGAGCCGCAGGTCGGTGTCCGATGCCTCGGGGTCGGCCACCGCCACCAGGTCCATTCCCTCCTCCAGGAGCACCGATGCCTCGCTCCGGGCCGGATCGAAGACGAGGAAGTCGGCCCCCGCCTCTCGCAGGGCCTCGATGCCGCCTCCGGCCGCCGCGGGCACGAGGGCGCCCCAGGGGAGGTCGCCCAGGTCGCGTAGCTCCTTGGCCAGGCGTCCCGCTACCTCCGCCTCCACCAGCAGGGCATCGGCAGCGCCTTTGCTCAGGTGGCCGGGCAGCGAGGAGGCATCGCCTGCCACTCGGGCCAGGAGCAGCATGGTGGCCCGGGGCCTGTGGGCGGTCACCCCGAAGCCCAGGGGTGGCGCCTCCGTGGCGGTGACCCGGCGCAGGAGCTGCGACAGACGGCCCATGACTGACCTCATTATGGGCCGCAGCGCCGCTCAGGGGCAACCTGCCGCCGGCCATATGCATGGACTGGGCCTGGCGGGGCGAGTTTGGGGTGCTTGACGGCAGCACCGCAGGGTGTTATTTTGGCGTTTGGTCTCTATAAGGCCCCCCTTACGGAGGATGCGGGCCTTATTTGTTAGGGATGCCCCAGCGCCGAGATCCCGAAAACCTCTGGCTCGCCCGGGTTCTATGGGACCTGGGCGCCATCCAGTTTGGCGATTTCACCCTGGGCCGCACCACCCTCCATTCGCCCGTATACGTCAACCTGCGCCTCCTCACCAGCAATCCCCGCGCCCTCTGGCGCACCGCCAGGGTGATGTGGGACACGGTGCGGACCCTGCAGGCCATGGCCCGGCCGCACATCCTCCCTTTCCAGCGCGTTACGGGCATCCCCTTCGGCGGGCTGCACCTGGCCCTGGCCTTTTCCCTGGTCAGCAAGGTGCCCCTGGTCTATATCCATCCGCCCAAGGGCAAGGACTCGGCCGACCCGTTCCTGGAGGGCGTTTATCAGCGGGGCGAGCGTGTGCTGCTGGTGGACGACCTGGTGACCAGCGGCACCAACGTCATCGAGACAGCGGCCTGGCTGCACATCAACGCCGGCCTGCAGGTGCGGGACGTGCTGGTCCTGGTGGACCGCAACGAGGGGGCGCGCCAGCGCCTGAAGCACTACGGACTCAACCTGACGTCCATCCTCACCCTGGAGCAGATCCTCAACTACCTGATGGTGTGCGGCAAGATAGACGAGGAGTGGTACCGCCGCAGCATCGAGTACATCCAGTCGCGGCGAGCGGCGGCCACCGGCCTGCAGGGCGAGGACTAGAGCAGGCGCCGCACCGGCTTGCGGCCCGGCCTGGGATCGTAGGTCGCCTTGAACATCTCGAACTGGTCGCGGGGGATCAAGTACTTGCCGGCGAACATGATGGCCGGCACCTTCTTCTGCTTGATGAGGCGGCGCAGGCTCTGGGGATGGATGCCCAGCTCGCGGGCCGCCTCGATGAGGTCCAGGTAGTTGTCGAAAGGCTCTGCCATCTCCGACTCTCCCGGATAGTCGCTTACGCGCCTCAGCTATTGTAGCCCAAGCCCCGTTGCCGGCCAATAGGGTGGTGCCCTGTCCGGGGCTGAAAAAGGCCTCGGGAGGCCGCGCGGCCTCCCGAGGCACCGTTTCGCCCTTCCCGCCTAGCGCTTCAGGATGTGGATGGTGCAGGCAGAGCCGAGACCGATGACGTGGGCCAGCCCCACCTTCGCCCCCGGCACCTGCCGGTCCCCTGCCTGCTCGCGCAGGTGCCACACGATCTCGACAATGTTGGCCACGCCCGTGGCCCCCAGCGGGTGCCCCTTGGAAAGGAGCCCACCCGAGACGTTCACCGGGATCTTGCCGCCCATGTTGGGGTGGTAGGGCATGCCCTTGTCGATGAACTCGCCCGCCTCGCCCTCGCCGCAGAGCATCAGGTTCTCGTAGTGGACTAGCTCGGCGGTGGCGAAGCAGTCGTGCAGCTCCACCATGCTCAAGTCCTCGGGCCCGATGCCCGCCTGCTCGTAGGCCTGCTTGGCGGCCATCTTGGTCAGGGTGTTCACGTCCCACATGGTGGGGTTGCGCTCCGTCCAGGGGTCGGAGGTGAGCACCGAGGCCGCCACCCAGATGGGCTTGCTGGTGTACTGGCGTGCCTTCTCCGCCGACATGATGACAGCCGCAGCGGCGCCGTCGCCGGTGGGACAGCACATGTAAAGGGTGTTGGGCCAGGCGATCATGCGGGCGTTGAGCACCATCTCCAGCGGCGTCTCGATCTGGTACTGGGCGTAGGGGTTCAGGGTGGAGTGCTTGTGGTTCTTGACCGCCACCTTGGCGAACTGCTCGATGGTGGTGCCGTACTTGCGCATGTGCTCCACGCCCGTCATGGCGAAGACGCCCGGCATCAGGTTGGTGCCCATGATGCCCTCGGGGTTGTAGGCCGGGTCGCCGCCGCCACCGCCGCCCAGGAGGCCCATCTTGCCCATCTGCTCCGAGCCCACCGCCAGGGCGATGTCGTACGCCCCCGAGGCCACCGCCAGGTAGGCCTCTCGGAAGGCGGTGGAGCCGGTGGCGCAGGCGTTGGCCACGTTGATCACGGGCATCCCCGTGGCCCCGATCTCCTTCACGATGCGCTGGCCCACCATGCCGTTGGCCTGGTAGAGGTTGCCCGACACGAGCACCTGCACGTCCTTGATGTCGATGCCCGCGTCGCGCATGGCCTCCACCGCCGCCTCAGAGGCCAGGCGGACAACGTCCTTGTCGTTGTAGCGGCCGAACTTGACCATAGACACGCCGACCACGGCTACGTCGCGCATTTCGGCACCTCCTGCCTTTCCTTACGCACCGTGCTACTCGACGACGTAGTACTTGGGAGCTACCACGTCGTTCCCTTCCCGGTCCACGCGGATCTTCTCCACCCGCATGCGCACCTTCTTGCCGAACCACGAGCGGTCAGGGTGGTTGGGGTCGAGCCCGTACACGTTGGCCCGCACCGAGACCCCCTCGGGGAAGTCGATTATGGCGGCGACATACGGCGTCTCGATGCCGGGGAAGGACTGGTGGATGACAGTGAACACGTAGATCTCGCCCTCGTCCGAGACGCGCACCTCGTCGAACTGTTCCACCGAGCCGCAGCGGCCGCAGGCATACCGCTCGCCCAGGAAGAGGGCGCCACAGGCCTTGCAGCGGGAAGCGAAGACGTACGCCGGCTCGTCGGGCCAGCCGTCGGGGATGCGCAGGAAGGGCACCAGGGGTTTGACCTTCTTCTCCTGTACCTGCTCCTGAGTGGCAGTCTCCTGGGCCAAGGCCAACCTCCCTTTTACGTATGCGGTAACTGTTTATCATACCCCCGGCCCCCAGTCAAGGTCGGCCAGGGCTAGCCCCGCAGCGCCCGCTCGAGGCCGCCGTCGTAGGCCGCCCCGAGCGCGGCCAGGGGCACGTCCACGTAGCCCCCCAGCACCAGCCGCTCCCCCTCCAGCCGCCCCAGCCACGACAGGGGCACGCCGTGGCCCCGGGCTACGTCCTCCAGGCGCTGGCGAGCGCCAGGCGGGCAGACCAGCAGCAGGCGCGACTGCGCCTCCCCGAACAGGGCGGCGTCGACACGGCCATCGACGGCGAACCCCGGCGCCAGCAGGCCCAGCCCCTCGCGCAGGCACAGCTCGGCCAGGGCCACCGCCAGGCCGCCGTCGGCGCAGTCGTGGGCGCAGCGCACCAGGCCCTCGGCCATGGCCGCCAGGGCCGCCCGCTGCACGCGGGCCTCCAGGTCCAGGTCGATGCGGGGCCGGCCGGCTATCAGGCCGTGGGCCAGCTTCAGGTACTCGCTGCCCGCCAGCGCGTCGAC
>BEIA01000078.1 GCA_002898715.1 bacterium HR24
CCGGGGGCGCGTGGCCGTGGGCGGCCTCGGGCTCCGGGTGCTCCCGCGCCAGTTCGTCGGCCCGGAAGCGGCGCTTGCAGGACTTGCAGTCCACCATGGGGTCAGCGAAGGTCTCCACGTGTCCGCTGGCCACCCACACCCTCGGGTTCATGACGATGGCCGCGTCCAGGCCCACCATGTCGGGCCGCTCTTGGACAACCGCCTTCCACCAGGCCCGCTTGATGTTGTTCTTCAGCTCCACGCCCAGGGGGCCATAGTCCCAGAAGCCGCCGATGCCTCCGTAGATCTCGCTGCCCTGGAACACGAAGCCACGGCGCTTGCAAAGGGAGACGAACTTGTCCATGGTGAGCTTAGGCGCCATATCTGCCACCTCGCCCCGGATATGGTCGCGGACATGGAGGCCGGCGAGGAGCCCCGGGCCGCCCCTCCCTTGCTGCAAGGTATCAGGCCCGGCCTCCTTTTTTCAACGTCCGCCACGTTAGAATGGCGACTGGCATGACCTCGCTCCTGGGCGTAGATGTGGGCGGCACCTTCACCGACTTCCTGCTCTGGCAGGACGGCCGGCTGCTGCTGTTCAAGCGGCCCAGCACCCCGGCCGACCCCTCGCAGGGAGTGGTGACGGGGCTGGACGAGATGGGCGCCCGGCCCCGGGCGGTGGTGCACGGCTCCACCATCGCCACCAATGCCCTCATCGAGCGCAAAGGGGCACCCACCGCCCTGGTCACCACCAGGGGCTTTGCCGACGTCCTGGTCATCGGCCGGCAGACGCGCCCCAGACTGTACGACCTGGAGCCCTCCCGCCCTCCACCTCTGGTCCCCGACGGCTGGCGCCTGGAGGCCCAGGAGCGCCTGGACGCCCGTGGCAACGTGCTCCAGCCCCTTGACCCGGAGGAGGCGGAGGCACTGGTGGAGCAGGCCCTCTCCCTGGGGGCGCGCTCGCTAGCAGTGTGCTTCCTCTTCTCGTTCCTCGACCCGGGGCACGAGCGCCTGGTGGCCGAGGCGGCCCGTCGCCGTGGGCTGTTCGTTTCCGCCTCCCACGAGGTGCTACCCGAGCACCCCGAGTACGAGCGGACGGTAGCCACCGTGGTCAATGCCTATGTATCGCCGGTCATGACGACCTATCTGGAGCGGCTGGAAGCGGCGCTGCGTCGACGGGGAGTGGGGCGGCTGAGCATCATGGCCTCCTCCGGCGGGGCCATGTCGCCGCGGGCGGCCGGGCGCCTGGCCGTGCGCACGGTCCTGTCCGGCCCCGCCGGCGGCGTGGTGGGCGCCCTGTGGGCCGCGGCCCAATCGGGCATCGACCAAATCGTCACCCTGGACATGGGAGGGACCTCGGCCGACGTGGCCCTGTGCCCTGGCCGCCTGCCCGAGCGCGACGAGACTCTGGTGGGCGACCTGCCCGTCCGCGGGAGCACCGTGGATGTGGTGAGCGTGGGCGCCGGGGGCGGCTCCATCGCCAGGCTGGACGAGGGCGGTGCCCTGCGGGTCGGGCCAGAGAGCGCCGGCGCCGACCCTGGCCCCGCCTGCTACGGCCGCTCCCTCCTTCCCACCGTCACCGACGCGCACGTGGTGCTCGGCCGCATACTGCCCGACCTCTTCCTGGGGGGGAGGATGGCCCTGGACGTCGACCGCTCGCGACAGGCCCTGGCCTCCCTGGCGCTGGCCTTCGGCGGCGACGTGGTGCGGGCGGCCGAGGCCGTGGTGCGTGTGGCCAACGCCAGCATGGAGCGGGCCCTCCGTGTCGTGTCTGTGGAGAGAGGGCACGATCCGCGCCGCTTCACCCTGGTGGCCTTCGGCGGCGCCGGGCCGCTGCACGCCTGTGAGCTGGCCCAGGCCCTGCGCATCCCCAGGGTGCTGGTGCCCCGCTACCCGGGCGTCCTCTCCGCCCTGGGTATGGTGGTTGCGAGACCGGTCAAGGAGCTCCGGGCCGCTGTCATGACCGCCGTGCCGCCGCAGGACGGGCCCGAGTGGGAGGAGGCGTCCCGCGTCCTGGCCCTCCGCTTCCGCGAGCTGGAAGAGCAGGGACGGCGGGAGCTGCTGGAAGAAGGGTTCGCGCTGGACGGGCTGGTGGTGGAGCGGGTACTGGACCTGCGCTACGCCGGTCAGTCCTATGAGCTAGCCGTGGCCGTGCAGGACGTCGACCCGCGGCACTTCCTGCCCCGCTTCCACGCCCTGCACCACGAGCGGTATGCCCACGCAGACCCCTCGCGGACGGTGGAGGTGGTGAACCTGCGCTTGCGCTTAGCGTTGCCGGGGGCGGATCTCTCGCTCCCACCCCTGCCGGAGGGGAGCCCCGACGCTACGCCAGCGCTGGTCGGGCGCCGTCCTGCCTGGTTCGGCCGCCGGTGGGATGTCCCGGTCTACCAGCGAGAGGGGCTGCGGGCGGGCAACCACATCGCCGGCCCGGCGCTGGTGGTGCAGATGGACGCCACTACCGCCGTGCCACCCGGTTGGGAGGCGACGGTGGACCGGTGCGGCAACCTCCTGCTCGCGCCGGCAGGGGACTGAGCCAGGATACTGGCTCTACTCCCGCGCAGGGCACGAGAGAAGGGGACAGGAGTCGCCTCGCTGTCCCCCTCCCCTTACATAGCCAGGTCTAGGCCTTCCCGATGCGGTACATCACCGTCCCGCACACAGGGCAGGTGCCCTTGGTGGCGGGCCGGCCGTTCTTCAGGGTAACCGACTGCGGGTTCCGCATCTCGCGCTGGGCGCGACACTTGAGGCAGTACGCTTGCATCGCTCACACACCCCCCATGCCTGTCTTCTGTAAACGGTCTGCTTGCGCCCTAGCATACCTTCCTGGCCGAGGATGTCAAGAGCAGTAGAGGGGGAAAAGGGGCAGCCGAAGGAGAGAACGCGGGCCCTGAGCGCCTCTGAAGCCGTCTCTAGCCAGTCAGCACCGTCTCAGGGCGCCAGAGCCCTTTCGAGTCGTCCCGCCTGAGGACCGCCACCAGATTGCCCTGGGCGTCGTGGACGCGCAGGCGCTCGGCCTGGCCAGGCAGGGCGTCCAGCGGCAGCGGGCGGCCGTGGCCTACGGCCCTCGCCTGGGCATCGTCGAGCTGGGCCGAAGGCAGATGGGCCACAGCGACCTCGGGCGGAAGCAGCCGCGTCTGCCACTCGTCGGCGAGCCGCCCCAGCGGCACCGCTTCCGCCAGAAGGAAAGGCCCCACCCGTGTCCGCACCAGCCGCGTAACGTGCGCGCCACAGCCCAGCTTCAGCCCGAGGTCGTGCACCAAGGAGCGTATGTAGGTGCCGCGGCCGCACTCCACTTCCAGCACCAGCACGGGGGGCCGGAACTCGACGAGGTTCAGCCGGTACACCTGCACCGTGCGGGGCGAGAGCTGGGGCGGCTGGCCGGAGCGGGCCCGGTCGTAGGCGCGATGTCCCGCCACCTTTACGGCGCTGAAGGGGGGTGGCACCTGCCGTATCTGGCCGCGAAAGGACTGCAGGGCCTCCCGCAAGGCTTCCTCGCTTACCGTGGCGGGGTCGCCCTCGTAGGTGACCTGGCCCTGGGCATCGTAGGTGGTGGTAGCCTGGCCCAGCAGCGCTTCCACCAGGTACGCCTTGGGCAGATCGAGCAGGTAGCGGGAGAGGCGGGTCGCCCTGCCCAGCAGCACGGGCAGCACCCCCTCAGCCAGGGGGTCGAGGGTGCCGCCATGGCCCACCCGCCGCTGGCCGGTGAGACGCCGCACCTGCCGCACCACGTCGAAGGACGTGGGGCCGGGAGGCTTGCGGACGTTCAGTACACCGCTGGCGGCCAACCCACTAGCCCGAACCCTGCCCGGACACCTCGTCGATGAGGCGCAGCAGGCGGTCGCCCCTCTCCAGCGACTCGTCCAGTCTGAACTGGAGGGTGGGAACGCGCTTCATCACCAGCCGTTGCACCAGGTGATGGCGCAAGAAGGCGCTGGCGTTGCGCAGCGCCTCCATGGTGGCGTCTTTCTCCTCCTGTGAGCCGAGGACGCTGACGTACACCCGCGCGTACTGCAGGTCGGGCGACACGTCTACGCGGGTGATGGTTATGAACTGGGCCAGGCGCGGGTCGTGCAGCTCGCGGCGCACCAGCTCCGACAGCTCCTGGCGCAGAAGGGTGCCCAAGCGCTCCAGTCGCCTGCTCATAGCCCCCCACCTCTGCGGCCGAGGCGGTCCACGGCCTGCCCCGCGGGCCCCTGTGGGCGCGGCGCGGGGTGCAACCGTGCAGATGTAGCTTTCGGCCCACCGCCCATGGAGGCCTCCACCGGACCAGGTCGCGCTATGTTCAGGACTTGCGCTGGCGGCGGAAGGTCTCGATGTAATCGCCTTCCTCGAAGTCGTTGAACCCTTCCACCCCTATGCCGCATTCGTAGCCGGCGGCGACCTCGCGCACGTCCTCCTGGAAGCGACGCAGGCTGGTGATGCGTCCCGTATGCAGTACCTGTCCGTTGCGAATGACGCGACAGGGGGCGCCACGGACGATGTTGCCCTCGCGCACGTAGCAGCCCGCTACCTTGCCCTGGCGGACGCGAAAGACGGCCCGCACCTCGGCGCGGCCTTCCACCACCTCCACCGTCTCCGGCTCCAGCAGCCCCTCCAGCGCCTTCTGCATGTCCTCGATGAGCTGGTAGATGATCTGGTAGTTGCGTACCTGGACGCCGTAGTTGGCTGCCTCCCGCAGGGCACCGGGCTCCGCCCTCACCTGGAAGGCGACGATGATGGCGTTGGAGGCCTCGGCCAGCAGCACGTCCGACTCGGTGACGTTGCCCGTGGCCGCGTGCAACACGTTGACGCGCACGCGCTCGTTGCTCAGCCGCTCCAGTGCGGAGCGTATGGCCTCCACGCTCCCCTGGACGTCGGCCTTGAGGATGACGTTCAGCTCCCGCGCCTGGCCGGCGGCGATCTGCCCCGACAGCTCTTCGAGGGTGATGGTATGGGCAGCGCGGGCGAGCGCCCGCTCGCGCTGACGCTCCTCCACCATCTGCCGGGCAGTGGCCTCGTCGGGGACGACGCGCAGCACGTCGCCCGCGCGAGGCACCTCTTCCAGGCCCATGAGCTTGACCGGCGTGGAGGGGCCAGCCTCTCTCACCTGGCGGCCGAACTCGTTGAACATAGCCTTGACCCGGCCCCAGGTCTCGCCGGCCACCACCACGTCGCCCACCCGCAGGGTGCCGTTCTGGACGATGACGGTGGCCATGGGGCCGCGCCGCGGATCCAGCTCCGATTCGATGATGGCTCCCACGGCTGGCCGGTTAGGGTTGGCCTTGAGCTCCTGCAACTCGGCCACGAGGATGATGTGCTCCAGCAGGTCCTGGACGCCCTCGCCTGTCTTGGCCGAGACAGGCAGAGCGATGACGTCCCCGCCCCACTCCTCGATGAGCAGCCCGTGCTCGGCGAGCTGACGCTTCACCTTCTCCTGGTCGGCGCCCGGCAGGTCCACCTTGTTTATGGCCACGATGATGGGGACTCCGGCCGCCTTGGCGTGGTTGATCGCTTCCACCGTCTGGGGCATGACACCGTCGTCAGCGGCCACTACCAGCACCGCGATATCCGTCACCTGGGCGCCACGGGCTCGCAGGGCAGTGAAGGCCTCGTGGCCGGGCGTGTCGATGAAGGTCACCCTGTGCCCGTCCACCTCCACCTGGTAGGCGCCGATGTGCTGCGTGATGCCCCCCACCTCCTGCGCAGCCACGTTGGTGCGACGGATGGTGTCCAGCAGGGTCGTCTTGCCGTGGTCGACATGGCCCATGACGGTCACCACCGGCGGCCGCGGCTGGAGCTGGCTGGGGTCTTCCTCTTCTTCCTCGGCGGCGGCGCGGGCAGGAGCGGCGGGCCTGGTCTCGGCCTCCACCTGGAAGCCCAGCTCCTGGGCCAGGGCGGCGGCCGCCTCGAACTCCACGGCCTGGTTGATGTTAGCCATTATGCCCCGCCGCATGAGGCCCTTGATGACCTCGATGGGCGAGATGCCCAGCCTCTCGCCCAGCTCGCGCACGGTGATGGTCTCGGGCAGGCTGATGGTGCGGGTGCCGTGGGTCGTCATGTCGTCACTTCACCTTTCTCGCGCAGCGATTCAGCATAGGCCACCAGGGCCTGACGGTCCTGGGGGGAGATGGCGGTGCGCAGGGCATGGGCCAGGCGGTCCCGCTTCAGGGCCGCCTGCCAGCAGCGATAGTCTCGGTGGACGTAGGCACCCCGCCCGGGCCGCTTGCCGGTGGGGTCCACCTCCACCCGCCCTTCCGGGGTGCGGACGATGCGCACCAGCTCCCGTTTGGCCGTAGTGTCCCGGCACCCCACGCAGGTGCGGACGGGCACGTGCCTGGTGCGGGCAGCCACGGCCTACAGTTCCTCCAGCTCCTCCAACTCTTTCAGGTCGAAGTCCTCGTCTTCCACCTTGGGTCGCCGGGGGCCCTTCTTGGCCTTCTTGCCCTTGGCCTCTTCCTTTTCTAGCCGGCGGGCCGAGCGCCCCAGCACCTCCTCGGCGAAACGGATGACAGGGCGCTGGGCAGGGCTGCCCACGGGCGCGGGCTCGCCCTCGGCCGGGGCCTCTGCAGCGGGGGCCGCGGCCTCCTCCTGGGCTGGCGCCGGGGCCGTCGCCTCCGCCTCCACTGCGGTCTCGGCGGGACCCTCCCGTTCGATAACCTCCTCCCAGGGCTGCAGGGGCCGCTCCTCTTCCGCCGGCCGCTCGGTGCGGGCGGGAGGCGCCTCGGCGGGAGCGCCGTCGCGGGCATGGGCGCCCACCTTCTCCAGCACCGACTCGGGCTTGATGTCAATGCGCCAGCCGGTGAGCTTGGCCGCCAGGCGGGCGTTCTGCCCCTCCTTGCCAATGGCCAGGGAGAGCTGGCGGTCGGGGACGATGACGATGGCCGTCTTCTCGTCCTCGTTGATGATGACGCGGCTCACCTGGGCGGGGCTGAGGGCGTTGGCCACGAAGCGGGCGGGGTCCTTGTCCCACTCCACCACGTCGATGCGCTCGCCGCCCAGTTCGTTGACGATGTTCTGGATGCGCAGGCCCCGCAGCCCCACGCAGGCCCCCACGGGGTCTACGCCGGGCTGGCGGGCAGCTACCGCCACCTTGCTGCGCTGGCCGGGCTCGCGGGCGATGGCCTTGACCTCGACGATGCCCTTGGCCACCTCCGGCACCTCCAGTTCCAGGAGGCGCTTCACCAGGTTGCGGTGGGTGCGGGAGAGGACGAGCTGCGGCCCCTTGGCGGTGCGCTGCACCTCCAGCAGGTAGAACCTCATGCGCTGGCCTGGGCGATACTGCTCGGTGCGCACCTGCTCGGAGGCGGGCAGGACTGCCTCGGTGTGGCCCAGGTCGACGATGACCTGCCGCGGCTCGACGCGCTGGATGACGCCGGACACGATCTCGCCCTCGCGGGCGGCGAACTCCTCATAGACCTTTTCCCGCTCGGCCTCGCGCAGCCGCTGCAGGACGACCTGCTTGGCAGTCTGGGCGGCGATGCGGCCGGCGCCCTGGGGCGTGACCTCGATGGTCACGGTATCGCCGATGCGGGCGTCGGGCTTGTAGCGACGGGCCTCGTCCAGGGTCATCTCCGTCTTGGGGTCGGAGACCTCCTCCACCACCATCTTGTGCTGGTAGACGTGGACGGAGCCGCGGTCGGGGTCGATGCGGACGGTGATGTTGCCCTGGAGGCCGGAGTCCTTCTTGTAGGCGGAGACCAGGGCGGCCTCCACCGCCCGCAGGACCACGTCCCTGGGCAGGTTCTTCTCCGCCGCCAGCTGCGTTATGGCGATGAGGAACTCGCTCTTCATCTGGCCACGCCTCCGCCTGGCACCCCCAAAGAATTCAAAAAGGTGGGTCGCCCCACCTTCGGGCCCATCTATTCCGCCCAAATGTTAGCACGGGTGCGCCAGCGGCGCAAGCCCACCGGCCGCGTTGACAGCCCCCGGGGCCACTGCTACCCTCAAGGCGGGGCCGGAGGTGACCACCCGTCGGGCCATGAACGTCATCCGCTGTACCGTCATCGATGAGAAGGGTGCGGTCAGCTTCATCGCCCACGCCGATGCCCTGCCGGCCCTGGTAGCTGCCTGCGCCACCAACCCTTCCTCGCTGGAGGAGCTGCTGGACC
The DNA here is from genome assembly GCA_002898715.1 of bacterium HR24. GTDB lineage: Bacteria > Chloroflexota > Dehalococcoidia > SM23-28-2 > HRBIN24 > HRBIN24. Next base: position 8,064 of record BEIA01000078.1, read on the forward strand.
GGGCCGACCCTTACTACCGCACACTCAAGGACTACGTCCTGTCCGGCCTGGCCGTGTTCGACGAGCACAACACCAGCGACGAGTTCAGCTCCATCCGGGAGGAGCTGGAGAGGCGCCCGCCCTACCAGCATCCCGTGTTCAGGGTGGTGGACGAGGTGACCAGGGAGGCGAGCCTGCAGCCGGTGAAGGCGGGGGCGGTAGTGTTCAACCTGCGGGACAAGCGCATCATCCAGATCATAAATACTTATCGGGAGATCAGGCGGACGGGCATGGCCCGCGTATTCGACGGCGAGGGCTTCACCGGCAGGGTCTTCCGCTACCGCCTGCCCGAAGAGTGGTCCCTGGTGCCCTGAGCGGGGAGAACCGAGGGCCTGTCCCATCCGTTTTATGACTTTGGGGGGATAGAGTGTCCGGCGACCAGCGGCCGCCCCTCTGGCGGGGCCGGCCTCTCTGGGCCGAGGTGGACCTGGACGCCCTGGCCCACAACGTCCGCACCCTCAAGGCCAGGGCCCAGGGCGCCCAGCTCTGGGCCGTGGTCAAGGCCAATGCCTACGGCCACGGCGCGGTAGCCGTCGCCAGGGCGGCCCTCGATGCGGGGGCCGATGGCCTCTGCGTCGTCTGCCTGGAGGAAGCGGAGGAGCTGCGCCTATCCGGCATCGGTGCCCCGGTTTTGGTGCTGGGGCCCAC
>BEIA01000079.1 GCA_002898715.1 bacterium HR24
TCGTCGGTGTGGTGGACGTGCAGAGGGGTGCCGTAGTGGGCCGGCATCTGCTGGTCGATGAGGGCGAAGCGGCCCTCGGTCTCCCCGCCCCCGGCCTTGACCACCATGAGGGTACCCAGGAACCAGATGGATTCCCCTTCGTCCCTGTCGAGCCAGTAGGCCCTGCCTGCGGCGTCCATTCGTCCGTCCTCCTCTCGATACAATAGGCCGATTCTAACACATGGGCTGCAGGCGGGCGAATCGCTAGTGACGCCAAACTGGCTGGTGTATATTATCGGCGCGGGTGGGCCACGGCAGCGGGCGCTGCGGGAGGGATCCCCTGTCCAGGCTGTGGTTGGTAGGCATCGGGGCTGCCTTCGCAGCCCTGCTGGGGGTTGGTCTGGGCCTGGCCCTCACCCTGGACCGCACCCGGGGACTACTGCCCTTCGACCGTCCCGAGGGCGTCGTCCAGCGCTTCCTGATAGCTGTGGACGACGGCCGCTTCGAAGAGGCCTACGGCTATCTCACCGCCCAGTCCAGGGCCGACTGCGCCTTGCAGGAGTTCGTGCACGTTGCCTCCCTCCATCGCGGCTATGGAGAGACGACTGTGTCCCTGGACAGGGTGGACGTGACGGACAGCCAGGCCACGGTCTGGGTCAGGCACGAAGAGAACGCCCCCTTCGGTGTCTACGGGTTCCGGGAGGCGTACCGGTTGGTGCTGGAAGAGGGGCAGTGGCGCATCGAGGCCAATCCTAGCTTCTCGCCGGCGAAGTCGTGGTGTCCTCCCAGGCCACCGGCACCCGCGCCCGTCCCTGTGCCCCAGCGGTAGGAGGCAGGACGGTGGTCTGGGCCGGTATCTACTCGTTACTGCCGTTGCTCCTGTTGCTGGCCACAGTGGCCATCATAGTGGCGGCAGTAGTCGCCTCGAGGCGGCGCCACGAGCTGGAGGAGGGTCTGCCCGGCCAGCAGCGGGAGGCCCTGGTCAGGCGGCTCTATTTTTACTCGGCCGCTTTCGCCTCTCTGGCCGTGGCCGCCGTGGGGCTGTCGCTGGTCATCGCCTACGTGCTGGATACGGTCTTCGAGCCGCCTCTGGCAGGGGCGCGCCGCGGCACCCTGGCCCTGGGGCTGGTACTGGCCCTGGTCTGGGGCCTTTCCTGGCTGTGGCACTTCGGCCGCCTGCAAGCGCTCCTGCGGTACGACCCCGACGAGGCTGCCTCCTTCCTGCGCCAGGGTTACCTCCACGCCGTGCTGATGGCGGCGGCCGGCACCGCTACCTACGGCCTGGCCGACAGCCTGCGCCAGGCCTTCGGCGCTCAGGACTTCCGCGGCATCTCCATCGGGCTGCTGGCCGTCTGGGGCGGCGTATGGGCATACCACTTCTGGCTTACGAGGGCCGCGCCGGGAGCGCAGCCGGGCAGCCCCGGCCACGGCCTCTATCTGCACCTGGTCTCCCTGGGCTCGGTGGTGGCCACCGGTGTGGGGGTGGGCGTGCTGCTCTACTTGGTTCTAGACGAGGCCTACGACCGTCTCCTGGAGCCCGAGGGCCCGGTGCTGCTGGGCCGCAGCCTGTGGCAGCCGGCCCGTGACTACGTGGCCCTGACCATCAGCGGTGGCCTGCTCTGGGCCTCCCACTGGCCCCTGGCCCGCGCCGGCTTCCGCGGCTGGTGGGTGCGGCACCTGTACCTCTACCTGTTCGCGTTGCTGGGCGGGGCGACCACCTGTTTGGTGGCGGCAGTCATCGCCCTGGGCGGCACCCTGGCCTGGGCGCTGGGCTCAGTGGAGACTAACGCGGAGGCCCACTTCCAGTTCGTGGCCGGCACTGCCGCCGCCCTGGTGCTGGGGGCGGCCCTGTGGGCCTATCACTGGCTGGAGGTGCAGGGCGAGCAGGCCGAGCTCGGGGCCCTCGCCGCGGCCCGCCGCACCTATGACTACCTGATGGCCACCCTGGGACTGGGAGCGGTGGCAGCGGCCCTCATCGTGCTGGCATCCCTGGCCGTCAGCGCCGGCGTGGAGGCGGCGGACCCACGGGCGCTGGACCAGGACTGGTGGCGGGGGCGGCTGGCTGTGGCCCTTGCTCTGGCAGTCGTGGGGGTGCCTGCTTGGGCCCTCCACTGGTGGCAGCGGCAGTCCCGCGTCGCCGACCCGGAGGAGCGGCAGGCTGCCTCTCGTCGCCTTTACATGCGGGCGGCGGCCGTGGCCTCGCTGCTGGCAGGGCTGGGCGGTTTGAGCCACTTTCTCTACGTGCTGCTGGACGCGCTGCTGGAGGGCAGGGCCGTGCGCGAGGTCTTCGCCGATGGGCAATGGTCGCTGGGCGTGCTGACGGCGGCGGCTGCCCTGGGGCCATACCACTGGCTGGTTATGCTGGAAGACCAGAGGCGCTCGCCGGCAGCGCCAGCGGCGCGTCCGGTCAAGGCCATAACTGTGCTGGTGCCGCAGGGGGGTGATGCCTTCGTGCGCGGCCTCGAGGCCCGGCTGGGGGCTCGGGTCAGGGTCCTGTTCCGGGCCGACCCGGGCGTGGGCCTCCCGCTGGTATCTGCGGAGACGCTGGGCGAGGTGGCCGACCGCGTGGCCCAGGCGGCGGGCCCTCGGGTGCTGGTGGTGGCCGATGCCGAAGGTGTCCGGGTCTACTCTTACTAGGCCCCCAGCCCCTCGTCCGCCCTATAATGGAAGCGTGGACTGGGCGGTGCCGTCCAGGGCGCCGCAGGGGGTACGGTAATGCTAGCCCACGAGACGCGTCAGGTGCTGGAGGCGGCCAGGGAGGCCTGGGCCCGCGGGCGGCGGGTGGCCCTGGCCACCGTCGTGCGCGTGTTCGGCTCCGCCTACCGCCGCGAAGGGGCCAAAATGCTGGCCCACGAAGACGGCTCCGCCACCTGTATGATCTCCGGCGGTTGTCTTGAGCCGGAGGTAGTGGAGGTGGCCAAAGGCGTCATCGCCACCGGCTCCCCGCGCCTCGTCCGTTACGACTTGGACGAGGACGTGATGTGGGGCCTGGGGCTGGGCTGCGGTGGGGCGGTGGAGGTATATATCGAGCCGCTGGAGGAGGGCTCGCTGCTCGCCCGCTGGCTGGAGCTACAGGCCGAGGGCGAGAGCGCCGTCCTGGTTACTCCGCTGGAGGGTGGCGAAGGACGCCTCCTCTTGCGGGAGGACGGCCCGCCCGAGGGCGCTCTGGCGCCGTCCGAGCTGGCCAGGGCAGCTCACGAGGCGGCCGCCTCGCTCCTGGACGAATCGTCGCCGCGGGCGCACATGCGGGCGGTGGAGGGGGCGCAGGTATTCTTCGATGTGAGCGTACCCCCGCCAGAGCTGGTGGTGTTCGGCGCTGGACACGACGCCATACCGCTGGTCGCCCAGGCCCAGACGCTGGGTATGCGGGCCACGGTGGTGGACGCCCGTCCTGCCTACGCTACCCCCGACCGGTTCCCGGGGGCGCGCATCGTCCTGGCCCATCCGCAGGAGTTCCCCGAGCGCGTACGCCTCACCCGCCATTCCTATGTGGTCATCATGAACCACCACCTGCAGCGAGACCAGGCCTGCCTGGCCTACGTGCTGGACTCGCCAGCCCCGTACATCGGCATGTTGGGGCCGAGGAGCCGCTTCGAGAAGCTGCTGGATGCCCTGGCCAGGGAGGGCCGGCAGGTGGGGCCGCAGGACCTGGAGCGGGTGCGAAGCCCCGTGGGCCTGGACATCGGCGCCGAGGCGCCCGAGGAGGTGGCCGTTAGCATCCTGGCCGAGGTGCTGGCGGTGCAGCGGGGCTTCCCGGGCGGGCCGCTGCGGCAGCGGCAGGGCCGCATCCACCAGCCGCAGACGGCCTAGCGGCCGCTGCCGGGGGCACCGGGCCGGCGCGGCGCCCGGGACAGGGGAAGTCGCCCGAGGCGGCGGGCCAGGGCTTCCAGGCTGGCCAGGCTGTCGGCGGGCAGGAAGTCGTCCACGTAGGGCAGGGCGGCCTGCATGCCCCGCGTCAGGGGCTGGTAGCCGGGCAGGCCCAGCAACGGGTTCAGCCACAGGAGACGGTGGCAGCGCTTCTGCAGCCTCTCCATCTCCGCTGCCAGTAGCTCCGGCTCGCCCTGGTCCCAGCCATCGCTGATGATGACGACCACGGCCCCCCGGCCCAGCACTCGCTTGCCCCAGTGGCGGTTGAAGACATGCAGGCAGTGGCCGATGCGCGTCCCCCCCGACCAGTCGGGCACGGTGCGGCCCAGCGCGTCCAGGGCCAGGTCGGGGTCACGCTGGGCCAGCATGGGCGTCACGCGAGTGAGGCGACTGCCGAACAGGAAGACCTCCAGGGGCTGGCCGCTGGCCTGCACCAGGGCGTGGAGGAAGAGCAGCAGCATGCGCGTGTAGCGCTCCATGGAGCCGGAGATGTCGGCCAGCACCACCAGCCGGCGGGGCCGCAGCGAGGGCTCCCGCCAGGCCAGGGAGAGGGGCTCGCCGCCGTGGCGCAGGTTGCGGCGCAGTGTCCGGCGCAGGTCGGGGCGCCGCATGCGGCCGCTGGATCGCAGCCGTCGCGTCCGCCTGGGCGGCAGCGCCCAGCGCAGGCCGCGCACCAGCCGCTGCAGCACCGCCATCTCATCGGGCGAGCACTCCTCAAAGCGACGGTGGCGCAGCACGTCCAGCGGGCTGTAGCTGAAGGAACGGTCGGACAAGGGTAGCTCCTCCTGCCCGTGGTCGTCCCCGCGGCGCCAGGGCACCAGCGGCGCCTGGGCTACCAGGGGCCTGCTCGGGCGGAAGGGCCGGGCTGTCCGCTCCAGTACTAGGGGGCGGGCATCGCCAGCGAGCCCGAAGAAGAGGTCGAAGACCCTCTCGAAGGGCTCGATGTCCTCGCGGCGGCAGACCAGGGTAGCCCGGGCGGCCAGGCGAAACGTCTCCCTGTCCAGGGAGGGCAGCGAGTCCAGGGCTCGGGCCAGGGCGGTCACCTGCTCGGGGGTGACCAGCACGCCCTCGCTGCGCAGGGCACGGGCGAAGCGCACCAGGTACGAAAGCAGCCTGCCGGACATATCAGGCCAGGGCCTCGGGGCGAGCCAGCGCCCGCTCCAGCAGCCCCTGCCGCAGTGCCTCCCTCACCCGCTGCAGGTCATCGTGGTACTTGAGCAGGGCCCCCAAGGTCTCCTCGACCACCTCGGCCGTCAGGCTGCCGTGGTCCAGGGCCAGCAATGCCGCCGCCCAGTCCAGCGTCTCGGCCACGCCCGGGGACTTGTACAGGTCGAGCTCTCGCACCGTCTGGGCGAAGGCGACGACCTGCCTCGCCAACCTCTCCGGTGCCCCGGGCACCTTGGCCAGGACGATAGCGTATTCCTTCTCGAAGGACGGATAGTCTATCCAGCAGTACAGGCAGCGGCGCTTGAGGGCGTCATGCACCTCGCGGGTGCGGTTCGAGGTCACTACCACCACCGGCGGCACCTGGGCGCGGATGGTGCCCAGCTCCGGCACCGTCACCTGCCAGTCGCCCAGGACCTCCAGCAGGAAGGCCTCGAACTCCTCGTCGGCCCGGTCCAGTTCGTCGATGAGCAGGACAGGCGGCAGGCCGTCGCTGGCCTCCAGGGCCTGGAGAAGCGGGCGCCTGAGGAGGAACTCCGGACTGAAGATGTGGCGTCGGATCTGGCCCTTGTCCCGCTCGCCGGCCGCCTCCAGCAGCCGCACTTCCAGGAGCTGGCGGGTGTAGTCCCACTCGTAGACGGCGCTCTGGAGATCGAGCCCCTCGTAGCACTGGAGGCGGATGAGGCGCGCCCCTAGCGCCTGGGAGAGGGCCAGGGCCACGGCTGTTTTGCCCACGCCGGGCTGGCCTTCCAGGAAGAGCGGGCGCTCGAGTTTGAGGGCCAGGTACACGGCCACCGCCAGCGCCCGGTCGGCGATGTACCCCACCGACTCCAGGGCCTGCGCCACCTCCTCAGGGGAGGCGAACCTGTCCCGAGTCCGCAGCGGCGTTCCTTCCATGCACTCCTAGATTATTACACAGGGGCCCCGCCTGTGGCAGGGCCCCTGGTCTTCGTCGCCGTCGCGCCCGCTAGCCGGCGGCCCGCTGCCAGGCCCGCAGGAGGGCCCGGCGGCAAAGGGCCTGACAGAGGGCGGCCCGGTAGTCGGCCGAGGCGAAGGGGTCGGAGAGGAGCTGACCGGGATCGAAGGCCCCCTCTACGGCGGCCCGCACCGTGGCCTCGTCCAGCGCCTTGCCCGCCAGCGCCCCTTCCACTCGCTGGGGCCGGAAGGCGCTGGCGGCGGCGCCGGTGACGCCCACCCGCACCTGGCGGGCCACCCCGCCCTCGGCCTGGACCACAGCCGCCACGCCGACGACAGCGTAGCCCGAGGCCGGGTGAGGGAACTTCTCGTAGGCCCAGCCCCAGCCCTGGCCCAGGGCTGGCACCTGAATCTCCGTCAGCACCTCGCCCTGCTCCAGCGCAGTGGCGAACAGCCCCTGGAAGAACTGGTCGGCGGGGATGCTGCGCTGGCCTCTAGGACCTGCGGCCACGATGGTGGCCCCCAGGGCCAGCACCGCCGCCGGGTAGTCGGCCCCCGGGTCGGCGTGGGCCAGGGAGCCGCCGATGGTGCCACGGTTGCGCACTGGCGGGTCGGCCACGTGGGCCGCCACCTCGGCCAGGAGGGGCAGCTCCGAGAACTCTATCTCGCGGTGGGTGGTCATGGCGCCCACGGCCCAGCCCCCGTCCTGGCGCCGGATGCCCCTCAGCTCCGGTATGCGGCCGATATCGATGAGGGCGGGCGGCGAGGCCAGCCTCAGCTTCATGGCCGGTATCAGGGAGTGGCCGCCAGCCAGGAGGCGCGCCTCCGGCTCCCGCTGCAGCAGGGAGATGGCCTCGGCCACTGAACTGGCGCGGTAGTAGCGAAAGCTCGGCGGGTACATGCCTTTCCTCCTATCCCTGGCGGGCCCTGGCCTCCTGTATGGCCCTCCAGACCCGGGGCGGCGTCAGGGGCATGTCCAGGTGGCGGATCCCCAGAGGCGCCAGGGCGTCCACCACGGCGTTGACGATGCAGGGGCTGGCGGCGATGGTCCCTGCCTCGCCGATGCCCTTCGCCCCCAGCGGGTTGTGGGGGCAAGGCGTGACCTGTACCTGCGTCTCGAAGGAGGGCAGGTGACTCGCCCGGGGCATGGTGTACTCCATGAAGGAGGCGGTGATGGGCCGGCCGTCCTCGTCGAACTGCCCCCACTCCAGGAGGGCCTGGCCGATGCCGTGGGCGATGCCGCCGTGCACCTGGCCGTCGAACACCAGCGGGTTGATGATGTTGCCGGCGTCGTCCACCGCCACGTAGCGCAGGATCTTCACCTGCCCCGTGTCGGGGTCCACCTCCACCACCGACACGTGGGTACCGAAGGGGAAGGTGAAGTTGACCGGGTCGTAGAACCCCGAGGCCTCCAGCCCCGGCTCCATCCCCTCGGGCAGGTTGTGGGCCAGGTAGGCCTGTAGCGCCACCATGGGCCACTCGATGGACCGGTCGGGCACGCCCCGCACGCTGAACCTGCCGTCCCGGAACTCGATGTCCTCGGGGGCTGCCTCCAGCAGGTGGGCGGCGATGCGGCGCGCCTTGTCCTTGACCTTGTTCAGGGCCACCACGATGGCGCTGCCCCCCACTGCCAGGCTGCGGCTGCCGTAGGTGCCCATGCCCATGGGCACCGCCTCGGTGTCGCCGTGCACCACCTCCACATCGTCCAGGGAGACGCCCAGTTCCTCGGCCACGATCTGGGCGAAGGTGGTCTCGTGCCCCTGGCCATGGCTGTGGCTGCCGGTGAAGACTGTCACCCGCCCGGTGGGGTGCACTCGCACCAGGGCGCTTTCCCACAGGCCTGCCTGTGCCCCGAGCTGGCCGACGAGCTTGGACGGGGCGACGCCACAGGCCTCGATGTAGCAGGCTATGCCGATGCCGATGTAGCGTCCCTGCTTCCTGAGCTCTTCCTGTTCCTGGCGCAGCCGTTGGTAGTCCGCGGCGGCCAGGGCCTTCTCCAGGGCCCCCTCATAGTTGCCCGAGTCGTACACCGAGGCCACTGGCGTCTGGTAGGGGAAGGCGTCGGCAGGGATGAAGTTGCGGCGGCGTATCTCTGCCGGGTCCATGCCCAGCTCGCGGGCGGCCACGTCCATCAGCCGTTCGATAACGTAACAGGCCTCGGGGCGGCCGGCCCCGCGCAGGGCATCGATGGGCACCGTGTTGGTGAAGACGCCGGTAACGTGGCAGTAAATGGCCGGGATGCGGTACTGCCCCGACAGTAGCGGCGCATACAGGAAAGTGGGGACGGCGGTGTTGAACAAATTGATGTATGCGCCCATATTGGCCAGGGTCTTCACCCGCAGCCCCAGGACGCGCCCGTCCTTGTCCAGGGCCAACTCCGCCTCGGTGTAGTGGTCACGGCCGTGGGCGTCGCTCAGGAAGCTCTCGCTGCGCTTGGCCGTCCACTTCACCGGCCGCCCTAGTTGCCGCGAGAGCCAGAGGACGATGCACTCCTCGCCGTAGGTGGGGATCTTGCTGCCGAAGCCACCGCCCACGTCGGGCGCGATGACGCGCAGCTTGTGCTCGGGGATGCCCATGATGAAGGCCGAGATGAGCAGCCGCTCGACGTGGGGGTTCTGGCTGGTGACCCACAAGGTGTACTCGTCGCGGCCGGGGTCGTACTGGGCCAGGGCGGCCCGCGGCTCGATGGCGTTGGGCACCAGCCGCTGGTTCACGAGCTCCAGCCTCACCACCCGGTCGGCCCGCTGAAAGGCCTCATCGGTGGCCGCCTGGTCGCCCAGGGACCACTCGAACGCGACGTTGCC
>BEIA01000080.1 GCA_002898715.1 bacterium HR24
GCCGCCGCTCGCAAGCTGGAGGAGTTCGTGGCCGCCACCCGAGAGCTGGCCGAGGCGGTGGCACCGTGAGCAGGCCCTCCATCCTGGCCGAGATCGTGGCCCACAAGCGGCAGGAGCTGGACGCCGCCAGGGAGCGCGTGCCCCTGGCCGAGTTGCAGCGCAGGTTGCCTCAGGCCCCGCCCGTCCGTCCCTTCGCCGCCGCGCTGGGCCGGCCGGGGCTGGCCCTCATCGCCGAGGTGAAGGCCCGCAGCCCGTCGCGCGGGGTGCTGCGCCCCGGCCTGGAGCCCGTGCCCTTGGCCCTCGCCTATGCCGGCGCCGGCGCTGCCGCCATCTCCGTGCTCACCGACGAGAAGTACTTTGCCGGCTCCCTGGAGCACCTGCGGCAGGTGCGAGCGGCGCTGCCCGACGGGCCGCCACTGCTGCGCAAGGACTTCATCATCGACCCCTATCAGGTGCTGGAAGCCAGGGAGGCAGGGGCCGACGCGCTGCTGCTCATCGTCGCCTCCCTGGAGCGCGACCAGTTGAAGTCCCTGCTGCAGGCGACGACGGAGCTGGGCATGGACGCCCTGGTGGAGGTGCACGACGAGGCGGAGCTGGAGGCCGCCCTCTGGGCCGGCGCCAGGGTGGTCGGCATCAACAACCGCGACCTCCGCACCTTCCAGGTAGACCTGGAGACGACGGCCCGCCTGCGGCCCCTCATCCCGCCGGGGGTGATAGTGGTGGCGGAGTCGGGCATCCACACCCGGGACGACGCGGCGCGGCTGGCCGCCCTGGGGGTGGACGCCATCCTCGTGGGGGAGGCGTTGGTGACGGCCCCCGACCCCGCCGGGAAGGCGCGCGAACTGGCCTTGCCGGACTAGGCCCCAGACGTCGCCTGGCTGCCGGCAGCGCGCCGTTATATGATGTGGCTGCCTGAGGTGCCGGTGTGATCGGCCGTCCCTGCCTGGTCAAGATCTGCGGGGTGATGGAACCCCAGCATGCGCGGGCGGCGGCTGCCCTGGGCGCCGACTTCGTCGGTGTCGTCTTCGCGCCCAGTCGCCGCCAGGTGACCCTGGGCCAGGCACAGAAGATAGCCATCGCCCTGGGCAAGCTGGACCGGCCGCCCGAACCGCTCGGCGCGCCCGTGACCACCGACGACGTCGAGCGCCTCCTGGGCCGCTCCCGCCCTCTGCTGGTGGGCGTCTTCGCCGACCAGGATGTCGAGACCATCAACACCATCGCCGACCAGTGCCGCCTGGACATCGTGCAGCTCTCCGGCTCGGAGCCCTGGGACATGTGCTTCCAGGTTAGGCGGCCAGTGTTCAAATGCCTGAAGGTCAGGCCGGGCCAGACGGCCGCCGAGGTGCTGGCCGCCATCGGCGCCGGCGCCGTGCCGCTGCTGGACCCGTACGTGGAGGGGGCCTACGGCGGCACCGGCCGCACCCTGGACTGGGACCTGGCGGCGGAGGTGGCCCGGCAGGTGCCCATCGTCCTGGCCGGGGGGCTGACGCCCGACAACGTGGCCGAGGCGGTACGTCGCGTGCGGCCCTGGGCGGTGGATGTGTCCAGCGGCGTAGAGACGGACGGCGCCAAGGACATGGAGAAGGTGCGGGCCTTCATCCTGGCCGCCAAAGGCGCCGCCACCGCCCCATGAGCCATCCCACCCACCCCGGGCCCACGGCCAGAGCCGGCCGGCGGGCGGCGTCCGACGACGTCTCCCAGGCGTCTATTGACGCCTTTCCTTTCCCGCCGCTACAGTGGGCCTGCGAGAGAGGCGATGGCACGATGAAGATCACCGAGGTGGCCAAACGCCACAGCCGACCCGCCCGGTCCGGTGTCAAGGGCCGGGTGCTACGCTGCCCGGACAGGCGCCCTGACGAGGTCTTCGCCTACCGCGGCGAGTCTCTGGCCGAGCTGCCCCAGCGCCCGGTCCGCACCGACCGCGACGTCATCGCCAAGGCCGGGGAGCCTCAGGGGCGGAACCGTGCCCGTACAGGCAACACAGACGTGGTGGCATTGCTGGACGACGCCCGCAGCCCCCGGGAGTAGACGCCTCGTGGCCGGTCTTCTTTGCCTGGATGCCAGCTTCGCGCTCGCCTCCCTGGGCCTGCCCAAGCCGGAAGGGCTCTTGGAACTAACCTGGCTGACCGGCAGGCGACTGGGGCTGCTCCGTCTTCACGATGCCCCCTGCCTGGCCCTCGGCGCGTTGCTCGACTCCGAGGTCTGGACTGTGGACAGGCGCCCGGGCGACCGTGCCCATCCCTATTTCCCCTTCCCGCGCTGGGACGGACATGTCCAGGGCTGACGGCGGCCTCCCCGACGCCTCCGGCCGCTTCGGCCCCTTCGGCGGCCGCTACGTCCCCGAGACCCTCATGGCCGCCCTTCAGGAGCTGGAGGAGGCCTACCTCGCTGCTCGCGACGACCCCGCCTTCCGGGCCGAACTGGAGGCCCTGCTGCGCGACTACGCCGGTCGGCCCACCCCTCTCTACTTCGCCCGTCGCCTGAGCGAGCGCATGGGCGGCGCCCGGGTGTACCTGAAGCGGGAAGACCTGGCCCACACGGGTGCCCACAAGATCAATAACGCCCTGGGCCAGGCATTGCTCGCCAAGCGCCTGGGCAAGCGGCGCATCGTCGCCGAGACGGGGGCCGGCCAGCACGGCGTTGCCACCGCCACCGCGTGCGCCCTCCTGGGACTGGAGTGCATCGTCTATATGGGCGCCGAGGACATACGGCGCCAGGCCCCCAACGTCTTCCGCATGCGTCTGCTGGGGGCCGAGGTGCGGCCGGTGGAGTCTGGCACCCGCACCCTCAAGGACGCCATCAACGAGGCCCTGCGCGACTGGGTGACCAACGTCCGTACCACCCATTACCTGCTGGGCAGCGCCGTGGGGCCACACCCCTATCCCATGATGGTGAGGGACTTCCAGTCGGTCATCGGTCGCGAGGCGAAGGAGCAATTGCTGGCCAGGGAGGGGCGCCTCCCCGACTACGCCGTCGCCTGCGTGGGGGGCGGCTCCAACGCCATCGGCCTGTTCCACCCATTCTACGAGGACCGCCAGGTGCAGCTCGTGGGCGTGGAAGCGGCCGGGCGGGGCCTGGGCACGGGCCAGCACGCCGCCAGCCTGGCTGCAGGGCGGCCGGGCGTCCTCCATGGCGCCTATTCCTACCTGCTGCAGGACGAGCAGGGCCAGGTACTGGGGACCCATTCCATTTCCGCCGGCCTGGACTACCCGGGCGTCGGGCCGGAGCACTCCTTCTACAAGGAGACGGGACGGGCACGCTATGTGGCCGTGGGCGACGAGGAAGCGCTGGAGGGCTTTCGCCTGCTGGCAGAGACCGAGGGCATCCTGCCCGCCCTTGAGCCCGCCCACGCCATCCACTACGCCGCTCACCTGGCGAAGACGCTGCCGCCGGAGGCCATAGTCCTCGTCTGTCTCTCCGGCCGGGGAGATAAGGACCTGGCCGTGGTGGCCCAGGCGCTGGGCGTCCAGGTCTAGCGAGCGGGCCCGCGCCAGGCAGTGCGCACCTTGTAGACGGGGACTGGCGCCCTCAGCGCCTCCACCGAAAGCACCTCGAGCCCGGCCACATCGGCAGACGTGGTGACGTGGCGCTGCGCCAGCCGCCCCAAAGGCTGAGCGGCCATGGTGGCCAGCATGGCGGCCAGCACGGCCTGCGGCAGCCCGTCCCATCGGCCCGAGCGTCTGGCCACCAGGAAGGCCGACAGCCCGGCCAGGATGCCCGTCAGGGAGAGGTTGGTGCCGCACAGGGGCGATATGGCCAGGTAGGACTCGCCGCGTCGCAGGCGGGCCAGGGCCTCGGCCACAGCCGCCTCCAGCTCTTCCGCCCGCACCCGGCCGACGATGTAGAAGCCGTCGGCACTGGCCCTGCCCAGCAGCTGTACCGGCCGTCCCACTCTCGCCAGCAGCACCGCGATGGTGGCGTGTTCGAGGGCGTGGTTCCGCCGCACGGCCCCCAGGTGACCTATCATGCCCTCTATCACTCTTCCGCCTCCTTGGCCGGGGCGGGCGCCCTCCTGCCGTCGTGGGCCCACACCTCTCGCAGCCGCCGTCCGTAGTACCACAGCACGGCCAGGGCCAGCAGGGCAGCCAGGGGCAGGCTGACGGGGCGGAACCACTCCATCAGCCGCTCCCAGTGCTCGCCCAGCAGATAGCCTGCACCGGCCAGCCCCAGGGACCACGGGTACGAGCCCAGGAAGGTCAGCAGCGCGAACCGGAACAGGTCCATGCGCGCCACCCCGGCGGGCAGGCTGATGAAGGTCCGTACCACCGGCAGCAAGCGCGAGATGAAGGCCGCCGCCTGCCCGTGGCGCTGGAAGAAGCGGTCGGCCAGGGCGAGCTCGCTGGGGGTAATGAGTACGTAGCGGCCGTAGCGCTCGAGGAAGGGGCGCCCCGCCCAGGCGCCCGCGCCATAGGCCGCCAGCGAGCCCACCAGGTTGCCCACGGCGCCGTATAGCCCCGCTAGCAGCAGCCACTCGGGCCCCAGGCCTTTGTCGCGCACCAGGAACCAGCCCGCCAGGGGCATGATGACCTCGCTGGGGAACGGGATGCAGGCGCTCTCGATGGCCATCAGGATGACCACCCCCGGCCAGCCGATGGCCTGGTAGAGGTCACGGGCCAGCTCCAGCAGCCTGTCCTCGATGCCGGACATCACCGTCCAGTATGCCAGGGGCGGCCTGCGGGGGCCAGGGCGGGCCGCCCTGTCGCGCCCCCCGCTCAACGGGTATAATGGCTTAGTGCAATATCAGGGCGCCGCCCTCGGGCCGAGGCCACACAAGGGGTGGGCGCTGGGAGGGTGAGGACCAGGCCGTGGACAGGAAGCCGCGCACCATCAGGGAGCTCCGCGACGCCGGCTACAAGGTGCTCTCCGTCAAGGCGGAGATGCGCAAGAACCTCATCGAGAAGATGCGGCGTCAGGAACCGCTCTTCCCCGGCATCATCGGCTACGATGACACCGTCATACCCCAGCTCCAGAACGCTATCCTGGCCGGTCAGGACATCATCTTCCTGGGGGAGAGGGGCCAGGCCAAGTCCCGCCTCATCCGCTCCCTGGTGGAGCTGCTGGACGATGAGATCCCCATCATCGCCGGCTGCGAGATCAACGATAACCCCTACAGCCCCATCTGCCGGCGCTGCCGCGAGTGGGTGGCCGAAGAGGGCGACGCCGTGGAGATCGAGTGGATCGACCGCGAGCGTCGCTACGGCGAGAAGCTGGCTACCCCTGACATCACCATCGCCGACCTCATCGGCGAGGTGGATCCCATCAAGGTGGCCGAGGGCCGCTACCTGGCCGACGAGCTGACCATCCACTACGGCCTCATACCTCGCCACAACCGGGGCATCTTCTGCATCAACGAGCTGCCCGACCTGGCCGAGCGCATCCAAGTGGGCCTCCTGAACATCATGGAGGAGCGGGACGTCCAGATCCGGGGGTACCGCATCCGCATGCCGCTGGACGTGTTCGTGGTGGCCTCCGCCAACCCCGAGGACTACACCAACCGCGGCCGGATAATCACCCCCCTCAAGGACCGTTACGGCGCCCAGATCCGCACCCACTACCCGCGCACGGTGGAGCACGAGATCGCCATCATGGAACAGGAGCGCACCCTCTTCGAAGGGGAGGGGGAGCGGCCCGTCACTACGCCCCAGTTCATGAAGGAGATAGTGGCCGAAGTGACCCGCCTGGCCCGGCGCAGCCCCGACGTCAACCAGCGCTCGGGCGTATCGGTGCGGGCATCCATCACCAGCTACGAGGCCCTGCTGGCCAACGCCCTGCGCCGGGCCATCCTTCTGGACGAGCCCGTGGCGGTGCCTCGCATCACCGACCTGCCCTACATCCTCCCCGCCCTCTCGGGCAAGCTCGAGTTCGAGACGGTGGAAGAGGGGCGCGAGGACCAGATCATGGAGCGCTTGCTGCAGGGCGCCGTGCTGGCCGTGTTCAACCGCTACTTCAGCATGGGCGAGCTGGAGAAGGTGGTGTCCCGCTTCCGCGGCGGTTATGTGGTGGAGGTCTCGGACATGGCCCCCGCCGACGTCTACGAGGCCATCGCCCATCAGGTGGAAGGGCTGCAGGAGGCGGCCAGGAAGCTGGACTGTCACCAGCAGCCGCAGCTCCTTGCTGCCGCAGTCGAATTCATCCTGGAGGGGCTTCACCTCAGCAAGCGCCTCAATAAGGAGAGGCTGGCCGGTCGTGTCCAGTACCGGTCCTGAGGCCCGGGGGCCCCTCCCCGGCCGGCCCCACATGCCCGGATACGGGCTCTCGCCTGACCCCGCTGGCCTGCTGCCCTGGCGCTGGGCCGAGGAGCGGCTGACGGCCAGCCGCAACTACTTCGTCAGCACCGTCTCCCCGGAGGGGCGGCCCCACTGCGTGCCTGTGTGGGGCGTGTGGCTGGAGGGGCGGTTCTTCTTCAGCACCGGCGCCCGGTCGCGCAAGGCCCGCAACCTGGCCCGGTCGCCCCGCTGCGTCGTCTGCACTGAAAGGGGCGGCAAGGCCGTCATCGTCGAGGGGGAGGCGCAAGTGCTCAGCGACGATGCCCTGTTCGGGCGCTTCGCCGAGGCCTATCATGCCAAGTACGCATTCAGGCCGGAGCCGAACGGCGACCCAGTGTTCGTGGTCAGTCCAGAAGTGGCCTTCGGCTTCATCGAGAGCGAGGAGTTCCCGGCCACCGCCACTCGCTGGCGTTTCGCCGGCGGCGATAGCGGGGGCGGGGCGCGAAGGGGTGGATAGCATGACGTGGCTTTACCGTTACTCGGAGTGGGACGGGACGCAGGAGATTCCGCCCCTCGACCCGGACGAGCTCCTCTCGGCCATCACCGACGACCTGATGAACTTCGGCGACCTGCAGCACGCCCTTCGCAACCTGCTGCAGCGGGGCATGCGGGGGCCCATGGGCCAGCGCATGCAGGGGCTGCGCGACCTCCTGCAGCGCCTGCGCCAGAACCGGCGCCAGATGCTCGACCGCTACAACCTCAGCTCCCTGTTCGAAGACCTGGAGAAACGGGTGCAGGAGGTGCTCGACCTGGAGCAGGATACCCTGCGCCGCCGCCTGGAGGAGGCGGAGCGCCAGCTCCAGGGGCAGCCAGGCTCTCTCGAGCCCTTCCAGGAGGCCCTGGGCCAGCAGCAGGCAGGCCAGCAGCAGGGCGACGACGCCCGCAACATGGCCCAGATGCTCAAGAACATCGCCCAGCGCAAGCAGGACTACCTGCAGAACCTGCCCAAGGACCTGGGCGGCCGCATCAAGGGCCTGCAGGAATACGAGTTCATGGACCCCGAGGCCGCCGCCAAGTTCCAGGAGCTCATGGAGATGCTGCGCCAGGCCATGCTGGACGCCTTCTTCAAGGACCTGTACAACCACATCGCCGGCCTGACGCCCGAGCAGCTCCAGCGGCTGAAGGACATGGTCCGCGACCTGAACCGGATGCTGTCCGAGAAGATGGCCGGCGGCCAGCCCGATTACCAGTCGTTCCTGGAGAAGTACGGCGACCTCCTGGGCCCCAACCCGCCCCAGTCCCTGGACGAGCTCGTCCAGCAGATGCAGCAGCAGATGGCGGCCATGCAGAGCTTGCTGGACAGCCTGCCGCCGGAGATGCGCCGCCAGCTCCAGGACCTGCTCACGGACAAAGTGGGCGACCCGGAGCTGATGCGGGAGCTGCAGGAGCTGGCTATCAACCTGGACATCCTGGCTCCCCTGCGCGACCTGGAGAACCAGTACCCCTTCCGCGGGGACGAGGGGCTCGACCTCCTGCAGGCCATGCGCCTCATGGAGCACATGCAGGGCCTGGACGAACTGGAACGGCAGCTAGAGCGCGTCCAGTACGGCGGGTCCCTGGACGACGTGGACGAGGAGCGACTGCGGGAGCTCCTGGGCGAAGAGGCCTACCAGGCCTTTCGTCAGCTCAAGGAGATGCTGGAGGTGCTGGAGAAGGCGGGCTACATCCGCCGTCGCGGCCAGGAGTGGGAGCTGACCCCCAAGGCCATCCGCCGCATCGGCCAGAAGGCCCTCGGCGAGATCTACGCCCAGATCAAGAAGTCTTCCTACGGCAAGCACGCCACCCGCGAACGGGGCCCGGGCACCGAGCGCACCGAGGACACCAAGCGCTACGAGTTCGGCGACCCCTTCCACCTGCACCTGGGCCAGACCATCTTCAACGCCGTGCTCAGGGAGGGCCCCCAGGTGCCGGTGCGCCTGGGCAAGGACGACTTCGAGGTCTACTCCACCGAGCACCTGAGCACTACGGCCACCGTCATGATGCTGGACCTGTCCTGGTCCATGGCCCTGCGTGGCTCCTTCCAGGCCGCCAAGCGGGTAGCCCTGGCCCTCTACAACCTCATCAAGAGCCAGTTCCCCAAAGACGTGCTCTACATTCTGGGCTTCTCGGCGTACGCCCGCGAACTGAAGCCCGAGGAGCTGCCCTACGTGCGCTGGGACGAATCGGTACTGGGCACCAACATGCACCATGCCCTCATCCTGGCCCAGCAGCTCCTTTCGCGGCACCGGGCCGGTACGCGCCAGATCATCATGATCTCCGACGGCGAGCCCACCGCCCACCTGGAGCACGGGCGCTCCTACTTCTCTTACCCGCCCAGTCCCATCACCATCCGCAAGACGCTGCAGGAAGTGAAGCGCTGCACCCAGAAGGGCATCGTCATCAA
>BEIA01000081.1:0-2500 GCA_002898715.1 bacterium HR24
AACGTCATCATACCGACCTACACCAGCGACCTGGCGCGACTCAATGAGCGCGCCATCCGCTACGACGTGAACAAGGAGATCGAATACGGGTTCTGGGGGGCGCTGCTGGTGTCCGAGGCCGGCACCACCCTGGAGGAGTACATCCGCTTCGTCGAATGGGCGGTGGACGAGGCCAGGGGCAGGCTGCGCCTGATCCACCACGCCAGCTTCAACACGCTGGAGGAGAACATCAGGGCTGTCCAGCTCGCCGAGAGGGCGGGAGTGGACCTGGCGCTGCTCTCCTATCCGCCCACCTTCTACCCCGATTCGCTGGAGGACATCTACGAATACACGGTCACCTTCTGCCGGTCGACGAACCTGGGGGTGATCCTGTTCCCGGTGCCGTTGTGGGGGTTCGAGCGGCTGCACCCGGCCGGCATGCCCGTGGAGCTCATCAAGCGGATCGTGGAGGACGCCGAGAACGTGGTGGCGGTGAAGGCCGAGGGCGGCATGCCCACCATAGGGGGCTTCGTGGAGACCTACCTGGAGCTGGGGAAGAGGGTCATCGTCACCTGTCCTCTGGAGTGGGACGGGCTCGCCCTCGGGCTGCTGGTGCCGATCCAGTTCATGGGCACCAGCAACTACGAGTACTACGGCCCCGTAATCCCCCAGGTGTTCAGGCTGGTGCGCGAAGGCAAGGCGCGGGAGGCCATGAAGCTGTACTGGCAGATTCACCCGGCGCGCATGGCCAACATGGCGGCCATGCGCAGCGTGGAAGGGGCTAACTTCCTGCACCGCATGATGTGGAAGTACCAGGGCTGGCTGAGCGGCTTTAACGGGGGCCCGTTACGGCTGCCCACGATGCGGCTCGTGGACCGCCAGATGCGGCAGCTGCGCGAGGCACACCGCGCCTCCGGCCTGCCCACCACACCAGACCCCGACGGCGAGTTCTTCCGCGGCCGTAACCCAGAGTAAGTCGGAGGACAGCGCCAAATGACTTCTGCCCTGGCAGTAACAGACGCGTTCACTCACATCCTTCCCGCCCACTATGTGGAAGAGGCACGCCGCGCACTGGGCGTGGACCCCTTCGGAGCTATCATCGCCGCTCTGCCACCCATCTACGACGTGCAGGCCCGGCTGCGCACCATGGACGAGGCAGGCGTAGCACGGCAGGTGCTCACTCTCTCCTATCCGCCCATCGAAGAGATAGCACCCGATCCCGCCCTGGCGGCCAGGCTGGCCCGGATAGCCAACGACGGCATCGCCGAGCTGGCGGCCCGCTATCCCGATCGCTTCGTGCCTGTGGGCACGGCCGTCCTCACCGATGTAGAAGCGGCCCTCAGGGAGACGGAACGCTGCCTGGACGAGCTGGGCATGAAAGGAATGCTCATCTACACCAGCGTCCTGGGACGACCGCTGGACGAGCCGCCCTTCCTTCCCTTCTTCGAGCTCATGGCTCGGCGGGGCCGTCCCATCTGGATGCATCCCACTCGACCGCGCAGCCGGCCCGACTATGTGGGCGAGGAAGAATCGCGTTACTGGGTATGGCAGGTCTTTGGCTGGCCCTACGAGACAGCCACCGCCATGACTCGGCTCATCTTCTCGGGCATCCTGGACCGTCTTCCTGGCCTCACCTTCATCACCCACCACGCCGGCTCGCTGGTGCCCTTCTTCGAACGTCGCATCGAGACGTGTATGAGCCTGTTCGACCGCTACCTGGACCGGACGCAGTTTATCGATCGCCTGCAGAGGCCCCTCATGGACTACTACCGGTCCTTTTACGTTGACACGGCCGTACAGGCCTCGCCCGGGGCCCTGATGGCAGCCTACGCCTTCTATGGGCCGGACAGGATCCTGTTCGGCACCGACGCCCCGTATCCTGACGCCCCTCGCGGCACCGGCCTCGCCGCCGAGGGCATACGCGTGGTCCACTCCTTGCCCATGCCCGAGGCCCACAAGCGGCAGATCCTGCAGGACAACGCCAGCCGCCTCCTGGACCGGGACTAGCTGAGGGAGGAGGTCCGACGATGCAGCGAGCAGCGCCCACGACCCTCGGGCAGCGGCGAGTAGGTCGGCGCCAGTTCCTCAAGGGCGCCCTGGCAGCCGCCGGAGCATTCGGCCTGCTGGCAGCCTGCGGCGGGGAGGCCGCTCCGCCCGCCAGTCCCACTGGCACCCCCGCCCGTAGGCAGGCCCAGATCAAGACCGACTTCGGCGTGAGCGACAGCGAGATCAAGCTGGGGCACGTCGGGATTCTCAGTGGGCCCCTGCAGGCTGTCTATGCGCCCATCACCTACACCCTCCAGGCGTATTTCCGTAAGGTGAACGAGGAAGAGGGTGGCGTGTGCGGCCGCCGTATAAATTTCATCGTCGAGGACAGCCAGAACAACCCCTCGCGGGCGCTGGAGGCCCTGCGCAAGCTGGTCGAGGGAGACCAGGTGGCAGCGGTGGTGCGGCCCACCGGCATCCCCACGGTGCAGCTCGCTACCGACTATGCCAGGGACCGCCGGGTACCCATCCTCCT
>BEIA01000081.1:7500-8597 GCA_002898715.1 bacterium HR24
CGGGACCCTGGCCCACATCCTGGCTGCCGAGCAGGTGTGGCGCTCCCGCTGCCAGGAGGGGGTATCGCCGCCGGGGCTGGCCGGGCCAGAGCAGTACCCCACGCTGGAGGCCCTGGCTGCCGCCTGGGAGGCGGAGCAAGAGGCCATGCGCTCCTTCGTGGACTCGCTGAGCGAGGAGGACCTGGACCGGGTCATCGAGTACCGCCGCACCAACGGCAGGGCCTACCGCAACCCGTTGTGGCAGGTGCTGGTGCACGTGGTCAACCATGGCACCCAGCACCGGGGCGAGGCGGCCCTGCTCCTCACCCGCCTAGGTCGCTCGCCCGGCGACCTGGACCTGATGCGCTACCTGCGTCAGCAGGGCACGACCTAGTCCAGCAGGGCTATCATCAGGCGGCCCGGCCCATGCACGCCCAGCGTCAGCTCCAGTTCGATGTCGGAGGAGCGGCTAGGGCCGCTGATGAGTACGAGGCCCGAAGGCAAGGACGCTAGGTCCAGCGACCGCAGGAAAGCGCCGTGGTCAGGCACCAGGGCGATCGCCGGGAGGACGGCCAGGTGCACTGGCGGCAGGAGCGAGACCAGGCGCGACCCGGCGCGGGACGAGTCCACCACCATGGTGCCCGTACGGGCCAGGCCCGCCACCGCTCCGGTGACGCCCAGGCAGGCACGGGCCACGGCGAGAGGGCCATCGGACGGGCGCACCACCTGTCGCCCGCGGGAGAGAAGCGGCGCTTCCAGCCAGGCCGTCTCGGGCTCGGCAGTGAGGGCCACTGGCCCGGGCCCGGCCAGGGCCAGGGCCTCGTCCAGCACCCCCAGCAGCGACTCGCGGCTGGCCCGTCGCACCAGCGCCCCCAGGCGGGCCGCCGCCTCGCAAAAGGCCCCCGTGAGATCATCCAGGGGACCAGCATAGTCCACCGGCGGGGGTTCTCCCTCCAGTAGCGGAGTCGGCCCGTGGGCGGCTCCAGGGCTGCGGGCCAGGCGCCGCCTCAACCGCTCCAGGAAGCGATGGCGGTCGCCCGACTCTCTGCCCGCCATCACCCGTTCTCCCTCCACCAGTGGCGAAAGCCCTGGCTGGGCACCCGGGGAAGGGCGCGGCC
>BEIA01000082.1 GCA_002898715.1 bacterium HR24
GAGATCATCGTCGACAACTCGTCCTACCCCACCGAGAAGATCGAGCGCAACGCCCGCGACTACCGCCAGCTGGGCCTGGGCTACAGCAACCTGGGCGCCTTGCTCATGACCCTGGGCCTCCCCTACGACTCGGAGGAGGGGCGGGCCTACGCCGCCGCCGTGACGGCCCTCATGACCGGCCACGCCTATGCCGTCTCGGCCCGCATCGCCGGGCGCATGGGCCCCTTCGCCGGATACGAGCGCAACCGGGAGCCCATGCTGCGCGTCATCCGCAAGCACCGGGAGCACGCCTATCGCATCCCCGAGCTGGCGCGGGAGGGGCGGCTGCGCGAAGGCCCCGGCGCGGCCGAGCCTGCCTGGGTGCAGCGGGTGCCCGGCCTGGCGGGGCTGCTGGCCGCCGCTCGACAGTCCTGGGACGAGGCCCTCGCCCTCGGTGAAGAGCACGGGTACCGAAATGCCCAGGTGAGCGTCATCGCCCCCACGGGCACCATCAGCTTCATGATGGACTGCGACACCACCGGCATCGAGCCGGAGCTGGCGCTGGTGAAGTACAAGGCGCTGGTGGGCGGGGGGGTCATGCGGCTGGTGAACCGCGCCGTCCCCAGGGCACTGAGGCGGCTGGGCTACTCTCCGGAGCAGGTGGAGGAGATCATGGCCTACATCGACTCCCGCGGCACCATCGAGGGGGCGCCCCACCTGCGGGAGGAGCACCTGCCGGTGTTCGACTGCGCCCTGAGGGCCCCCGGCGGCAAGCGCTCCATCCACTGGATGGGGCACATCCGCATGATGGGTGCCGTGCAGCCCTTCATCTCTGGTGCCATTTCCAAGACGGTGAACCTGCCCGAGGACGCTACCGTTGAGGACGTGGAGCAGGCCTTCATCGAGGGGTGGCGGCACGGGCTGAAGGCGCTGGCCATCTACCGCGACAACTCCAAGAACGTGCAGGTGCTGACCACCCGCAAGGAGGACGTGGAGGGCAAGAAGGAGGAGCCGAGGCCGGTGCGCAGGCGCCTGCCCGACACGCGCAAGTCCCTGACCCACAAGTTCTCCATCGAGGGGCACGAGGGCTACATCACCGTGGGCCTCTACGAGGACGGGTCGCCGGGGGAGATCTTCATCACCATGGCCAAGGAGGGGAGCACCCTCTCGGGGACCATGGACGCCTTCGCCACGGCCATCTCCCTGGCCTTGCAGTACGGGGTGCCGCTGCGGGATCTGGTCTACAAGTTCAGCCACATGCGCTTCGAGCCCTCGGGCCGCACCGAGAACCCCGAGATACCGGTGGCCCAGAGCATCGTGGACTACATCTTCCGCTGGCTGGCCTCCCAGTTCCTGTCCGAGGAGGAGAAGGAGGAATTGGGGGTGCTCTCGCCGGCCGTACGGGAGAAGCTGTCGCGGGAGGGGCCGAAGCAGCTGTCCTTGCCGGTGGTGGAGGCGCGGGCCAACGGCCACGCCCATGAGGATGCGCCCCCATGCCCCGCCTGCGGCTGGATCATGGTGCGCCGGGGGGCCTGCTACTGCTGCGACAACTGCGGCACCACCACGGGGTGCGGCTAGGCGCGGCCTGACGGCGGGGCCCAGCGGGCGTGGAGAGGCACCGGCCCGGGCCCGCTGGGCCGGTGCCTGCCCCCGAACGAAGCCGGGTGGTCTCCTGCCTTCATCCCGGGCCGCGGCCAGGGCTGGGGCATGGCGTTGACACATGGGGGGCGGTGCTCCAGAATGCGGGGCGAGGGGGCCGATGACGGAGGACAGGCGCGACAGCCAGCGCCCGCAGGGCGAACGGGAGCGGGCCTACGGCATCGCTATCTGCGCCGGTGTGCTGCTGGCGTTCCTCTCTCTGCTGGAGGGGATGCGACGGCGCAGCTACTGGGCGTTGGCCCTCCCCGTCCTCCTGGGCAGCGGCGCCGTCCTGTCCCTCGCCTTCTGGGTCGGTTGGGTCCTCTACACTCACCGCGAGGCGCCGGTGGTCACGCGGACCCTGACAGGGCCCGCTCGTAGACGCGCAGAGTCTCCAGCGCAGCCTTCCGCCAGCTGAACAGCGAGAGCACGCGCCGACGGCCTACCTGTCCCATGCTGGCGCAGCGTTCGGGGTCGGCCAGCAGCTCCCGGATTGCCTCGGCCATGGCCCGCGAGTCCCCAGCCGGCACCAGCACTCCGGCGCCGTCCTCACCCACGACCTCCGGCAAGGCGCCGCCGGTGGTCGCCACCACGGCTGTGCCACAGGCCATGGCCTCGGTCACCGGCATGCCGAAGCCCTCGTACAGCGAGGGACACACCATGATCTGGGAACGGTTGTACTGGCGCACCAGCGCCGCCGTGCTGAGCCTGCCGGCGAAGTGGACCCTGGTGCTGAGGCCGTAGCGTCGCACCAGGCGGGGCGCGAAAAGCAGGCCGCCTCGCGGTCGGTCCACGAAGGTGAGTCGGAACTCCTCCCCGTCGCGCAGGAGGTAGTGCAGGGCCTCCAGCAGGTACTGAGCGCCCTTGTTGGGGTCTTCCGAGTTGCCCACGTACAGCAACGAGCGTGGCTCCTTTTCCAGCCCCAGCGGGCGGAAGGTCTCGGCATCGACGCCGTTATATATGACCTCGATGCGCTCTCTGGGCACGCGGAAGGCCCAGGACACCAGCTCCGCTGAAGCCTGGGACACGGTGATGATGCGGTCGGCAACGCGGGCCGCCGGAGCCTGCAGCACGGCGGGATAGAACAGCACCCGACGCACCTTCTGCACCAGTGAGCGCGTCCGGGCGACAGCATTGTGGGCGTCCACCAGCAGGGGATGGTGGATGGTGACGACCAGAGGCACCCCCTGCGCCTTGATGCCCAAGTAGCCCACGCCCAGACCCTGGTTGTCGTGCACCACATCGAATGGGTGGCGACGGTGCAGCTCCAGGAACACGGGCAGCGCTCGCAGGCTATAGGTGAGCATCAGGCTATACAGGCCGTAGCGGGTGGTGAGCAGCTCCAGGAAGTTCAGCGGATAGAAAAACTCCCACGGGCTCCTCCGGGCGAGGAAGCCAGGCCTGTCTTCCAGGAAGCGGAAGTAGCTCACGCCGTCCACCCGGTGCAGGGTGACTCCGGGCGCCAGCCGGGGGTAGGGTGGCCCGGAGATGACGTGCACCTCGTGGCCAAGGCGCACCAGCTCACGGCTCAGGTAGTACAGGTAGACCCCCTGTCCGCCCGAGTACATGCTGCCGTGGTACATGAGAAAGCAGATGCGCACGGCCTCACTCCGCAAGTGGCTTGCGAGCGTAGTCGACGCAGGTCTTGGAGAAATAGCGGTTGATGTCGTCTTCCAGCCTGGCCGTGACGGGGCCAGGGCGGAGGGAATAGGAGTCCACCAGGCGGCGTACGGGCCCCATGGCCCTCTCGGCCAGCCTGCCGCCGAGGAACCTGTCCAGGACGGCGAAAGCCATCCAGTAGAACGACCAGTAGCCGTGGGCATGCACGTGGGCGAAGGGCTCCAGCCCCAGCCTCCGCAGCTTGCGGTCTATGGCTCCCGGCGGGTAGATGCGCACATGGGAGCCGGGCGCCGTCATCAGCCCCCGGTTTATGGCCCAGCAGATAGCCTCCGGCAGGAAGCGAGGGGTGCTCACCACCAGCACGCCCCCGGGCTTGAGCACCCTCACCGCCTCCCGCAGCAGGGCGTCGTCGTCTTCCACGTGCTCGACCACCTCGCAGGCGATGACGTGGTCGAAGGTGCAGTCGCCGAAGGGTAGATGGCAGGCATCGGCCAACACAAACTCGCCGTGGCCCTTGATCCAGCCTGGCATCGCCTGGGCAGCGTCGTGGAGCCGCCGCCGCGCCTCCCGGAGCAAGTCGAGGCCGATGTCCAAGCCCACGCCGAGGCAGGGGTTGTGACAGGTGCCGATGACGTGGCGCCCCTCCCCGCAGCCGATGTCCAGCACCCGCTGGCCGGGACGGATCCCCAACAGAAAAAAGTCCACCAGCAGCACGCGGTGATGCAGGCGCATGTCCCCTTCTCCTCGCTACGCGCTACGGCGGCTGGGCACGGGCGGGTTGCCTGCGCTGCCGGGGCAACAGGCGACGACGCCGCAGCTCCTCCTCGTCCTTCACGGCACGAATGACTACGTAGACCTCGTCGAAGCCCAGCCAGTGCCCCCACCAGCGTTCGCAGCGGTACTGGGACACGCGGCTACGGTTGGCAAGGGGCTCCAGCACCAGCCCCAGCAGTCGCCGCAGGGGATGGGCGTCCTCCGGGCGGTGGCCGGTGAAGCGCAACCGGGCGTATTCCAGGTCGAAGGGCGCCAGGGCATAGGCCCCGAGCCTGCCGAAGGCCTCGATGGTGAAGCCGCGCCGCTGGGTCACGTCCATCCACGTGGTGAAGGTAGAGCTGGCGTGGGGCACGCGGATATGCACCAGCGAGCCTTCCTTGCACACGCGCCATATCTCTCGCAGCGCCGCCGGCAGGTCGGCGATGTGCTGGAGCACATCGTAGCAGAAGACCTCGTCCACGCTGTTGTCGCGAAAGGGAAGGCCGCCTTCCAGCTCGCCACGCACGTCCCGCCTCGATACGAAGAACGAGTCCACGGCGATGACGTCGCGCCGGCCGGTGCGGTTGCCCAGATCCAGACGTATGAGACGGGCCATAGGCAGAGTTACGGTCGCCGGCAGGCTGGCATCGAACACCAATTATAACCAGCCGCCGCCCGAGGCAGAAGACGCACGCGATAACGCATGCTAAGCTTTGGCGTCGTACCCTAGGGATGAGAGAGGTAGCGTGCGCCCTGGCGGGCATGGCGCTGGGCCTGGGCTTCGCCCTGGCCTGGCGCCACGTCTACGGTCCCGATGCGGAGGAGGAGGCCGGCGCCGACTGGTCAGTGCCAGCGCGACCTCTGTTCCTGTCCCTCGGCTCCGGCCTGCTCGGCGTCGCGGCCGCAAGGGCCATGGACTCTGCAGGGGCTGCGCTCCTGGCCACGGCCTTCTGCGCCCTTTTCCTGGCCCTGGCCTTCACCGACCTGGAACGGCGCCTGCTGCCGAACCGTCTCGTCTATCCCGGGCTGGTGGCGGCCCTGGCCCTATCATGGGCCTGGCCCGACCGCGGCTTCGTCCAGGCCATCGCCGGCGCCTTCTTCGGTCTGGCGGTGCTGGGAGCGGCCTACGTGGTCATGCGGGGCGGGCTGGGCGCCGGGGATGTCAAGCTGGCTGCCCTCATCGGCGCGGTAGTGGGCTTCCCGGGCGTGGCGCTCGCCCTGGCCATCGGGGCGGTGGCTGGCGGAGTGGTGGCGGCGGCGCTGCTGCTTTCCCGTCTGGCCCGCCGCGGTCAGTACATCGCCTACGGGCCCTTCCTCATCGCCGGCGCGCTGGTGGTCCTGCTGGCCGGAGACCGGCTATGGGAGCGCACCCCCTAGCCGGGGGGAATGACAGCCGGCATGTCTGTCGGGTAGACTGGGGGCAGCGATGGAGCTGAACGAGGCACAGCGTATCGTATACCAGACAGCGCGGCGCTTCGCGGCCGAGCACATCGCCCCTCAGGCGCGCCAGCGCTCGGAGGACGAGACGTTCCCCATCGACGTCATGCGCCGACTGGTGGAGGCTGGCCTCTACGGCGGCCCCTTCCCGGAAGAGTACGGCGGGGCGGGCATCGACAACGTCTCCTATGCCCTTATCTGCGAGGCTATCGGCGGGGCGAGCCCGTCGGTCTTCACGTCGGCGCTCACCGTCCAGCTTTCCCTGGTGGGCACGTCCATCTACGCCTACGGGAACGAGGAGCAGCGGCGGCGCTGGCTGCCCGAGGTGCTGTCTGGAAGGCTGGTGGGGGCCTTCGCCCTGTCGGAGCCCAACGTGGGGTCCGACCCCGCCTCCGTGGAGCTGACCGCCCGGCGGGCGAATGGCCGCTGGGAGCTCAGCGGTAGCAAGTTCTGGACGTCCAACGGCGCGCTGGCCGACCTTATCGTCGTCTTCGCCCAGACGGAGCCCGGGACGAGGCACCGAGGCATGGCCGCCTTCGTGGTGGATGGGAACAGCGCGGGGCTGTCGCGCCAGGCCATCAAAGGCAAGCTGGGGCTGCATGCGTCGAACCTGGCCGCGCTCTATTTCGATGGCGTGATAGTGGACGACGACCGCCTGCTGGGCAAGGTGGGCGACGGCTTCCGGGTGGCCCAGGCGGCGCTGGAGAGCGGGCGCCTGTCCACGGCCGCCTGCGCGGTGGGCATCGCACAGGCGTGTCTGGACATGTGCGTCGAGTATGCGCGCGAGCGCAAGCAATGGGGCAAGGCTATCGGAGGGCACCAGCTCGTGCAGGAGCTGATAGCCGACATGGCCATCGAGTGCGAGGCGGCCCGGCTCCTCACCCTGCGGGCCGCCCGCGCGCGCGACCTGGGAGAGGGGGCCACCCGCTGGGTAGCCATGGCCAAGGCCTTCGCCACCGAGGCAGCGGTGCGGGCCGCCCGCAACGCCATCGCCGTCCATGGCGGAGCGGGCTACCTGAGCGAGCGGATGGTGGAGGGCTACCTGCGGGACTCCATAGGCCTCAGCCTGTACGAGGGCACCACCCAGATCCAGAAGCTTCTGGTGGCGCGAGAGCTGCTGGGCATCTCGGCCTTCTAGGCCTGCCGTTTTTGCAACGGCGTCTAAACCCTCTCTTCGTCAGCGTGCGACGCGAGGCCGTTATAATGGGCCTCGCTCCTGGGCCGGTGGTGAGGGCGACGATGGCAGAGAGGGTGAGGATAGGCCGCTACAGCGTGGAGCTGTCCAACCTCGACAAGCCGTTCTTCCCCGAGGACGGCATCACCAAGGGAGACCTGGTGGAGTACTACCGGAGCATCGCCACCACCATGCTCCCTTACCTGCGCGGGCGGCCCATCGCCATGCACCGCTTCCCTGACGGCATAGTCGGCGAGGGCTTCTATCAGAAGGACGCCCCCGACTACTTCCCCCCGTGGATCGAGCGCGTCCGCGTGGAAAAGGAGGACGGCACCGTCGACCATGTGGTGTGCGGTAAGGCGGCGGACCTGGTGTACCTGGCCAACCAGGGCTGCATCACGCCTCACATTTGGCCCAGCCGGAGGAACCGTCTCGACAATCCCGACCTGATGGTGTTCGACCTCGACCCCGCTGACGACAGCGACTTCGAGAGCGTGCGCCGCGCGGCGCGGTCGCTGCGTGATCTGCTGGAGCGATTGGGGCTGGTGCCTTTTGTCCAGACAACTGGTTCTCGGGGCGCCCACGTCGTGGTGCCCTTGGACTGCGGCGAGGACTTCGGCGCTGTCCGCGCCTTCGCCCAACAAGTGGCCCGGCTCCTCGCGCGACGGCATCCCCAGCACCTGACGGTGGAGCAGCGCAAGGAGAGGCGGGGAAGTCGCCTGTACATCGATACCGGCCGCAACGCCTACGGTCAGACCTTCGTCGCGCCGTACGCGGTGCGCCCCCGCAGGGGAGCGCCCGTTGCTACCCCTTTGCGCTGGGAGGAGCTGGACGGCGTAGAGTCGCAGAGCTACCACCTGCGCAACGTCTCCCAGCGCCTGAGGCAGGCAGGCGACCCCTGGCAGGGCATGTGGCGGCATGCTCGGCCCTTGCACCAGGCCCGTCGGAAGCTCGGGGAACTGGGACTCTAGGAAGGGCTGGCCCCGTCCTGCGCGCGCTCCCTGCCACGATGGCGCCCGGGCACGGTACTGCCGATGACCAGGCCAGCCGCGATCAGCACCAGGTTCTTGATCACGAACTCGCCAGTCATCGTCAGAAGCAGGGGGTTCTTCTTCTGGAACGAAATGTCGGGGCGCACGACCAGCACCAGAAAGGTGCCAGCCATCTGCAGCCAGAACAGGAGAAGCGTCAGACGGAGGGCGACGCCTGTGAGGAGGCCGAGCCCCACTGCCACTTCCCAGGCGCCCAGCAGGCGGACGAAGGAACGTGCCGGCAGCCAGTAGACGGTGCCGGCCACCAGGTCGGCCACCGGACTGCGCTGTGCCAGCTTCAGCGCGCCGAACCAGACGAACACGGTGGCCACCGCCAGCCGTAGCAGCGACACCCCGTACCGCTGCATGAGGCCGGCAGCCAGGGCGTCCGCCCTCTCCCAGCGTCGGCGCAGCCCGGGTGGCAGCCTTTCCACCAGCCGCCGCTCGAGGTCGGCCCAGGCCTGCAGACGGGACGCCTTTCGCAGACCAGACCCCTCCCCCGGCCCTTTCGGGCCCCGCCCTTCGCCGAGAGGATAGCACAGCCCGGACGCCCCCGCCATGCGGAGGCCGGCCACCCGGGGAACCGGAGCGGGGCTGGCAAAAGAACTTACGCAAGGGTAACATATGACGGAGACAGCTCGCGGCCCGTATCGCGGCCTCAGCGGGTGCAGTCCGCGGAGAAAGGCCGCCCGGCCGCGGGCGACAGCGCCAGGAGCGGAGAGCGCAGCCGATGGACCAGCGAAGCGACGGGGTGCCCGGGAACGGTAGCCGATGCGGGCCCCCGGGGCCGAGGAGGTAGCCCATGCTGGAGCAGGAGAAGCTGGTGGGGTTGAGGCGCAGGCGGCAGGAGTGGGAGGAGCGGGTGGCCCGGGAGGGGGTGGAGAGGCCCC
>BEIA01000083.1 GCA_002898715.1 bacterium HR24
TCCATTGCAGCAGCACCGGGAGGCCGAGAGATGTGACGGGCGTCACAGCTATCGGGGGCCGAAGGTCATCTATCTCGCGGGGCTTACGGATATACGGGGCTCAGGCGAACTCCAGCAGGCGACGGCGGTCCACCCAGACCACCCGGCCGCGCTCGGTGCGCAGCGCCCCCTGCTCCTCCAACTGGTGCAGGACACGGTTGACCACCTCCCGCACCGTCCCGGCCAGGGCGGCCACCTCCCGCTGCGACAGGGGCTCCGCCTGCCCGTGCTCCATGTCCCACAGCAGCAGGGCCTTGGCCACCCGCTGGCGGGCCTGGCGGAAGGCCAGGTCTTCCACCAGCCCCACCAGGTGACGCAGCCGCACCGAAAGGTAGGCCAGCAGCGCGGCGGCCAGCTCGGGATGGGAGCGCACCAGGCGCCGCAGCTCCGCCTTGGGCAGGAGGTAGAGGACGGAGGGCGTCAGGGTCTGGGCGCTGACCGGATTGGGGCCGTCGTCGAACACGGGCACCTCGTTGAAGGAGTCGCCGCTGGTGGCGATGAGGATCACCTGCTCCCGTCCCTCGGGCGAGACCTTGAAGAGCTTCACTCGCCCCTGCGCCAGGACCCAGGCCCCGTCGCAGGGGCCGCCCTCGACGAACAGCAACCGCCTGGCCGGGTAGGAGCGAGGCACAGCCGCGGCGGCGACGGCCGCCAGCACGTGCTCGGGCAGGTCGCGCAGGTAGATGACCCGCCTCAGGACGGCCTCGTCCACCGTCGGGGAGGGGGCCCGGGCGCTCATGCCCCCTCCGGCAGCGGCCTGATGACCACGCGCCCGCCAGCGCGGCGGGCATGCTCCTGCAGTTGCGCCCACGCCGCAGCCAGCCCCTCGATGGTCTCCCGATCCAGGAGCCTGGCGTAGGCCATGGCCGGGCACTCGCTCTCGCCCCGGGCCAGACGCCCGGCGCAGAGGGCGTCATGAGAGCCAGCCACCTGGCCCAGGGTCACCTCCAGCTCCTGGCCGCAGACGTTGCAGGGCACCACCAGCACCACGGCCTCCAGCAGGCCGCGGACCTCTTCCCGGTCCAGCATCGCCTCACCCTCCCTGTTGCTCGCCTATTCCCAGGAACGCGGCCATCGCCTGGGCCAGCCGCCGGCCCTCCTCGCCCTGGAGGGCCTCGCGGGCGTCCTCGAAGACCAGGTCCTCCTCGTTGTCGAAGTGGATTAGAAGAGCCCGGCTGAAGGCGTCTATGGCCGGCAGGGGGTCCTTGCCCGCTGCCAGGGCCTCCACGAGCCGGCGGTGGCGGTCGGGCAGGGCGTCGTGCTCGGCGGCCATCGCCATCACCATGGGGTTGGGGCGGCCCGCCTCGGCGAGCAGGCGATCCACGGCCGGGAAGTAGACCTCCTCTTCGACCCGCGAATGGCCGTCCACCACTTCCCAGACGGCGCCGGCCAGCCTCTGCAAGACAGAGGCGTCGGCGCCGTCCCTGGCGCGGCTCCGCAGCTCGGCCAGGGCCGGTCGTAGCCAGTCGTGGTCAGCCATGAGGATGCCAGTGGCGTCGCCCGCTCGGTAGGCCGCCAGGCGCCGGGCGGCCAGGTCGGCCAGGGCCCGCTCCAGCTCCGCGTCGAAGCCGGTCATCTCCTCGCGCCCCTTTCTCTAAGCCGTTCGCGGCCGTCACCTCCTTCGACCGTGGTCGGGCCCGACGGCGCTGCCGGCAGCCAGGCCCTGCCCCCGGACGGCAGCGAGGCTGCCACCGCCTCGACCCCGAACACGCCGCGCAACAGCTCCGTGTCCAGCACACTCTCCGCCGGCCCCACGGCCACTGGACGGCCTCGGTCCAGCACCAGCAGACGGTGGCAGTAGCGTGTCGCCAGCCACAGGTCGTGCAGAGCGACGACCGCCGCTACGCCTTCCGAACAGAGCCGGCAGACCAGCTTTAGGACCTCCATCTGGTGCCGGTAGTCCAGATGAGAGGTGGGCTCGTCCAGCAACAACACCTTCGGACGCCGGACAATAGCGAAAGCGATCCAGGCCTTCTGCCCCTCGCCACCCGACATTTGCGAGAGGCGCCTGTCCCTCAGCTCAGCGATACCGCAGAGCTCCAGCGCCTCCCGCACGGCCCGACGGCTTTCGGCTGCGGACATCGCCTCCATGGGAAGGAGGCCTCTCGCCACCAGTTCGGCGACAGTGAGGTCTTCGTTAAGGGAACGCACCTGGGGCAGATAGCCCACGAGGCGGGCCACCTGGCGCGGGCCGAGCCGTTGCACGTCCGCTCCGTCGAGGGTGATCTGGCCCCGTTGCGGACGTATCAGGCCGGCCAGGGCCCGCAGCAGGGTGGTCTTCCCCGCGCCGTTGGGGCCGATGACGCCCAGCAGCTCGCCCGCCCCCAGCTCCAGCCCGTCCACCGACAGGGCCTGGCGACCGCCCCAGGCCACATCCAGGTCGCGGACGCTCAGTATGCTCTGCGCCAGGCCGCTCCCCATGTCACCGAAACCAGCACCGGCAGGCCGACCAGGGCAGTAACGGTGCCCAACGGCAACTCCGTCCCCGGCAGCAGGGAGCGGGCCACCGCATCGGCCGCCAGCATCAGGATAGCACCAAGGACTGCCGCCGCGGGCGTCAGGGCAGCGTGGCCGTGCCCCCACAGGCGGCGGGCCGCCTGGGCGCAGGCCAGGCCCAGGAGCGGCACAGTCCCTACAGCCCAGGTGGAGGGCCCCACCAGCAACGCCGCCGCTGCCACGGCCGCCGCCCTGGCCAGGGTGGGCGAGAATCCCAGGGAGCGGGCCACCTCGTCGCCGAGGGCGAGAGCGTCCAGCGGCTTAACCAAGAGCGCCAGCGCGACCACGGCCAGGCCCAGGTAGACCGCGAGCGCCCAGGCGTCCGACCAGCCGCGGCCAGCCAGGCTGCCGCCCAGGAAGGCGAGGGAGGGGGCGGCCAGGAAGCCGGCCGAGGTGAGGACCGCCAGCACGAGCACCGACCACAGGTAACTGAGGCCCACGCCGATGAGGGCCACCCCCGCCCCGGACACCGTCCCCACCCCTGCCAGCACCACCGGTACCGCCGCCCCCGCCAGTGCACCCACGCCCGCGAGCGGCATGGCTGCCAGGACGGGCGGATCGAGCCCCGCCACCGCCATCACCGCCCCGACCATCAGTGCGCCCCCCGACACCCCCATCAGGTGGGGGTCGGCCAGGGGGTTGCCGGTCGCCCCCTGCAGCGCCGCTGCCGCTGCTGCCAGCGACGCGCCCGTGAGCACCGCCAGGACCGCCCTGGGCAGCCGCAGGTCCAGGACCAGTTGCCGGGCCAGGGCGTCCTCGCCCGTGATGCCCTCCCAGACTCGCGCCGGTGAAAGGGACACAGCGCCCAGGCAGAGCTCTAGGAGGAAGGCGACGGCAAATAGGGCCGCCA
The DNA here is from genome assembly GCA_002898715.1 of bacterium HR24. Lineage (GTDB taxonomy): Bacteria > Chloroflexota > Dehalococcoidia > SM23-28-2 > HRBIN24 > HRBIN24. The sequence continues at coordinate 3,386 of BEIA01000083.1, forward strand.
GCGCCGCATAGGGCCAGGTGCCCCTCGCGGCCCGCAGTGCGCTCGTCGTGCTCACCGTTACCCCGTCCCTTCCAGCGCCTGCTTCAGTTGCCTGGCGGCCTCGACCACCCGCGGCCCCGGCGCCTGCAGGAACAACGCTGGGTCGAGCTCCACCACCCGCCCCTCGCGCACGGCGCGCAGGCTGCCGAAGCCGGGCATGCGGGGCAGCAGTTGCGAGAGCCGCGGCGCTGGCGGCGGCGCCGGGCTGATGGCCAGTACCACGTCTGGATCGAGGTCGCTGGCCGCCTCGGCGTTGACCTGAGAGAAGCCGGGGAAGGGCCCCGTCTGTGGCAGGTCGGCCGCCACGTTCTGCGCGCCCAGGAACTGGAGAACGGAGCCGACGTAAGCGTCGTTGCGGGCGGCATAGACGTTCCCCTGGGCGTCGGCGATCAGTGCCATGGCCCGCAGCCTCCGTCCGGCGACGCTGCCGCGTAGGGGCTCCAGCTCCCGCTCCAGCCTGGCCGCGGCCTCCTCCCCAGCGTCCGGGCGGCCGATGGCCTGTCCCACCAGCCGCAACGCCCGTGGCACATCTTCGACGCGCTCGATGCCCACCATCACCACCGGCACCCCCAGCGACTCCAGCCGCTGCACGAGCCCCTGCTGGAGCACGCTGTCGGCCAGCACCAGGTCGGGACTGTAGGAGGCGAGCCTCTCCAGGCTGGGCGAATACGACGGCCCCACGCTGGGCAGGTCGGCTACCTGCGGCGGGTAGCTGGCGCCGTCCGTCCTGACCACCGACACGCCGCCGATGTAGTAGAGAAGTTCGACGGTGGTGGGGCTGACCGCCGCCACCCGCGATGGCGATGGCGGCACCTGCACCCGTCGGCCGAGGAAGTCGGTCACGACGCCCGGGGCAGCCCGCCCCGAGGGGGTGGGAGTGGCCGGCGCCTCTCGGCCGCAGCCGGCCAGGGCAAGCGCAATCAGCGCCAGGGCGAGGGCCGCTATGCCGGCGGCCCACCTGCGAGGGCTAGCGACCATGCCTCACCTCCGGGTAGGTCAGTCGAGCCCCAGCTCGGCCCGCAGCTCTTCGCTCATCCGCTCCGGCGTCCAGGGAGGCTCGAAGGTGAAGCGGACGCCCACCCTCCTGACGCCCGGAAAGCCCGAGAGGGCATCGTAGACCTGCCGGGCGATCTCGTCGTCCACCGGGCAGCCTGGCGAGGTGAGGGTCATGAGCACGTCCACCTCGCCCTCCGGCGTGCAGGCGATCTCGTAGACCAGCCCCAGGTCCACCACGTTCAGACGCAGCTCAGGGTCGTATACGTCCCTGAGCAGCTCTTTGACGAGCTCGGGGCTCAACATCATTTTCGTCCACCTCCCACTCGCGGGCCAGGACCGAAGCGAAGCCCCGCGTCACCTTCCCTGGAAACGGCCCCCGGCCGACATGTCTTCACGCCTCCTCGCCCTCGTGGGCGGCCAGGACGGCCATGGCCCGCTCGTCCTCCTCGGGGGTGAGACTGCGCTGCAGGACCGGCAGGTAGACCTCTTCCTCTTTGGCGAAGTGAACGCGGAGCAGCGCGTGCAGCGAGTAGAGCAGGCGCTTCGCCTCCTCCACCGTGCCCTCGTCGGCTCGCGCGTCGGCCCTGCCTGCGGCCTCTGCCAGGGCCATCGTGAGGGCCTCCACCTCCCGGTGGTCCCGCACCATGGTGGCCGCTGCCCCTGCTGCTCCCAGCCCCCGTTCCACCGCCGGGTAGATGACCTCCTCCTCCAGGTGGGCATGGGGCAGCAGGTGGGAGCGGAGGAAGTCCAGCGCCCGCCGCACCGCCGGAGATTCCTTCGACCACGCTGCGGGCGAGAGGCGGGAGGCCAGGACGGCCAGCTCATCGATGCGGGGCGCCAGGGCGCGGTGCTCCTCCCGCAGCCAGGCAACGGTGCGGGGCTCGCCGAGCGCCCCCAGTCGGCGTATGCGCACCGACCATGTCCCGGGCCCCTGCTCCACGGGCGTCCAGTCGAACTGCCCTGGCCGCTCGGCCATCAGCTCGTAATAAAGGGGCCGCGGGTCGTGGTCGTTCACCAGAACCAGGGCGTCGCCCGCGGCCAGGGCGTCCAGCTCGCGGAAGATAAGGGGATGCCTCTCCCGCGGATGGACGTTGCGGACGTCCAGGATACGCTCGGGCTGGCTCACGATATCTCCCCTCTCTGGCCTCGCCGGGCCAGCTCGTTCAGGTCGCGCAGCAGGGCATCCAGGTCCACTCCCCGCAGCTCGCAGGCCCCCTTCAGGGTGATGGTGGGGGCCAGGGCTGCCCGCAGGTCAGGGTCGGCCAGGGGCGTGAAGCCGCGGTCGATGAGCAGCTCCAGCGCCCCGGGCACCCGTTCGATGACCTGCGCTACCGTCAGATCGGCCGTGACTGCCGTGGGCTCGCTCACTGCTCTCACCTCCCGTAGAGGCAAACCCTCTTCCCACTTCCTCAGCCGCCGCCAGGCAGCGACGACCATCGCCTGCAGGTTGTAGCCGAACAGGAACACGGCGGCGGTGGCCGGCAGGCCGGCGCCCGCCAAGTGCGACCACATGCCCCCTCCCCCCTCCGCCGAAACCAGCGGCGGCATCGCCCGCGTGATGGCTGCCACGTTCACCAGGACGAATGTGACCTCGGCCAGGCGCGGACTGGCCAGCCGCACCCCCAGGAAGACGGGCAGGGCACGGTAGGCGATGCCGAAGACCATCTGAGTGGCGAACCCCAGGAGCAGCATGTGGCGGGCGGCCCCCGCCTCCAGCCAGCCCGGCTCCTGCCCCAGGGCCGCCCGAATCGACAGCCACGCCTGGACGCCCAGTGCCAGCAATAGCCAGCCGTAGGCCGCCCGCACGAACTTCCGGTGCAGCGTCTGCTCGTCGGCTACGTGGGAGGGCTGCGACGGGGAGAAGACCCTCAGGGCCAGGGCCGTGCCGCCCGCTCCTATGGCGATGGCCGCCGCTCCCCCCGCCGCCAGCGGCGCCCACACCGCCGCTTCCAGGGCGCGGGCCACTCCGCCCGTCGTCAGCAGCAGGAGGCCCAGGTCGGCCGCTCCCAGCAGGAAGGGCAGCGGCCGCTGGCGGGTGGGCGGCAGCGAGAGGAAGAACGGCACCACCCGCAGCGAGACCCCCAGGGCGAACATGAGGACGAAGCCGTAGGACAGCACATCCACCGCCGCCGCGTCCCAGTGGGCGGGAATGTAGGGCACGCCGTCCGCGCGGCCCCACGCCGCCCCCGCCACCTGTAACCCCGTCCCCGCGGCCAGCCACACAAGGCCGGACAGCAGGAAACCATCATAGCCCTCCCTTCTGCCGCACATGAGGGTGAGGGAGGCCATGGCCACGAACAGGAGCGCTGCGACCGTTTGCAGACAGGCAGCGGCGAGGAGCGCTGCCACTGCCGACGCCTGTGGCAGCGCGACGGCACCAGCGCGCAACGCGATGGCCCCCGCCCAGGCCGCCACCGCCGGCAGGCGGAGCCCCTGCAGAGCGAGGGGGATCGCCTTGAAGCGGGGCACGATATGCAGGGCCATGCCCACGATGAACAGTCCCAGCCAGCCCATGAGCTGGGCCTGTCCGTGAGCCTGGACAGCGGCCGTCCAGCGGGCGTCCAGCCGCCCGTCGGCGGCCATGAGCGCCAGGACCGCCCCCAGGGGGATGCCGCCCAGCGCCGCCGCCACCGCCAGCCCTAAGGGCAGGACTGCGAAGGGGAGGCGCCTCTCGACCGGAGCCCCGCTCCCGGCCACCCGGACGGAAGCGATGTGCTCCTGCAACTCGGCGATGAGCCGCTCCGGGTCTACCTTGTGCACCAGGGCGAAGAAGACCAGCGGCTCCTCGGGGCCGTCGGGACCGCCGCAGCCCATGATGCCGTGCCGCTCGAACACCTCGGCCGCCGTCGGGTAGCGACGCAGCACTTCCCGCACGCTCGTGCGGCGCTCGATGCGGAGCCGCTCGTCGCCCTCCATCCTGCCCCCATTCTGGGGCGAAGCCCGGAGCGCGAGCAGTGACTTCGGTCACAGATGAGGGAAAGTCAGCGCCTCAGGAGGGCCAGCTCATCAGGTAGAGGATGGGATAGAAGAAGACCCAGACCACGTCCACGAAGTGCCAGTACTTGACCGTAGCCTCCACCGGCCAGATATCTTCCCGCGTCGGGCGCGGAGCTGAATGAGGGCACCAGCGCCACGGCCAGAGCCGCTTGCAGGCGCATTCCGCCGGCAGAAAGCGGCCGGCCCTGGCATGGGCCAGGACTATGGCCAGCAGCAGGATGCCCGAGGCCACGTGCGAAGAATGCAGGCCCGTCATGGCGAAGAAGGCGGTGCCGAAGTGGTCGGAGGGCCGGAAGTGGGCCCGCGACCACTCCAGCCCCACCCCGGCCATGAACAGGAGCCCCAGGACGATGGTAGCGCCGAGGTAGCGGACCAGCCGCGTCCGGTCGCCCTCCTCGGCGGCTGCCTCGGCCAGGTAAGCGGTGAGCGAGCTAGTGAGCAGCACCGAAGTGACGGCCAGCCCGAGGGCCTGGTCGACGTGTCCGGGCTCCAGGCCGGCCAGAAAGAAGCGGCTGGAGGCAACCGCCCCGAACAGGAAGGCCTCCGACAGGAAGAAGAGCCACAGGCCCCACTGCCGCATGCGCAGCTTCAGGGCCGGGCCGAGCTCGTGCACCTCCGCCGCCAGCGCCGTCTCCATGGCTCAGTCCTCCCGCCACAAGCGATAGATGTGCTGGAAGTAGTACATGATGGCTGCCGCTTCGGCCAGGTTTATGGCCAGCAGCACGGGCGCGTTGGCCGTCATGACCTGCGCGACCAGGTACTCCAGCACTGTCTGGGCCAGCAGGAACAGGGCCATGAAGACAGCTACCTGCCGGTGCGTCCTCGGGCCCAGCAACAGGGGGCGCCTGCGGTCGGCCTCTCGCTCGTCGTTCATCGTTCGCCCTCCGCGGGCGCTGCCCCGGCCACGCCCAGCAGGGCATGGGCCGGAGCGCCCGGTATGCCATAGTCATAGGGCCCGCCCACCACCACGGGCGG
>BEIA01000084.1 GCA_002898715.1 bacterium HR24
GAGGCGGCCGAGGGCCATCAGCGGCCAGTAGTTGCGGTAGAGGTGGTAGTTAATGTAGAAGTCCCGCGGAAAGCCGGTGCCCGTGAAGTACGGCTCGTGCCAGGTGCCATCCTCCTCCTGCGTCTCCACCAAGTACGCAGCGCCGCGGCCGATGGACTCCCACGCCTCCCCATCGGGGTCGTCGGCCGCCGCTGCCAGCAAGGCCATGAGCGCCCAGGCTGTCTGGGAGGCGGTGCTGGGCCCCTGCCCCTTCAGGGAGACATCGGCGTAGCTGTCGCAGGACTCGCCCCAGCCGCCGTCTGCGTTCTGGCGGTCTAGGAGCCAGCGTACCGCCCGGCGGACGTAGGGGCGGCGCATGTCCTCGCCGATGACCTGCAATGCCGGCAGGACAGCGCCTGTGCCGTATATGTAGTTGACGCCCCAGCGTCCCCACCAGGGGCCATCGGCGTCCTGCTTGCGCCTCAGGAAGGCCAGGGCGCGGCGGACGGGCGGAAAGTCGGCGCCATAGCCCAGCAGGCCGAGCATCTCCACCACGTGGGCGGTCACGTCCTCGGTGGGGTAGTCCAGGACCTCGCCGAAGTCGCAGAAGGGGATGTGGGTGATGATGCGCTGCGTGTTGTCCTTGTCGAAAGCCCCCCAGCCTCCGTCGCGGCACTGCATTCCCAGCACCCACTCCAGGCCCCTGCGCAGGGCGCGGGCCTTACGCCCTTCTTCGGGTAGCCTCGTCCGGTGCAGGGCCATCATCACCTCGGCGGTGTCGTCCACGTCGGGGTAGATATCGTTGTCAAACTCGAAAGCCCAGCCGCCGGGCTCCACTCCCTTGGCCTTGAACTGCCAGTCTCCGCCGGTGAAGATCTGCTCCTTGAGCAGCCATCGGCCGGCCCGAACCAGCGCCTCGTGGTCGGGCGGCAGGCCCGAGTCCAGCAGCCCGATCATGGCCAGGGCAGTGTCCCACACTGGCGAGATGCATGCCTGGGGATAGTAGACGGTGTCGTCCTCGACGCGGAATGCGCCCTCGAACGCCTCCAGCCCCTTCCTCATGACCGGATGCTCCAGCGGATACCCCAGCAACTTCAGGGCGATGAGGGAGTAGACCCAGGGGGGCTGAATGCCGCTCCAGGAACCGTCGGCCTCCTGACGGGCGATGATCCACTTCACCGCTTCCCTGATAGCGGCCTCACGCAGCGGCCGAAAGGCCACTCGACCGTAGGCACGCAGCGCATGGTCAAGGCCCCAGAACAGCCCCTTCCAGGAGGCCAGACGCTGAGGTGGCGGTAGCCGGTAGTCCAGGTGCGAGGGCGGAACCGGGAACAGCTCGTCGATGCGCGCATGCTGCGGCACGGGCCATACGGGCCGGCGGTCGAGGATGATGAGGATGGGGACGATGGTAGCGCGCGCCCAGGAGGCGAACTCGTACAGGTTGATGGGGAACCAGGTGGGCAGGAACATGAACTCCGGCGGCAGCACGGGTACCCCGCGCCAGTCCCACAGGCCCAGCATGGCCAGCCAGATCTTGGTGAAGACTCGCACCCTCGGCACGCCGCCCCGGGAGAGGACGAACGCGCGCGCCTTTTCCAGCAACGGGTCGTCGGCGGGCGCGCCTGCCATCTTGAGGGCCAGGTAGGACTCGACGGTGGCATTGAGGTCGGGCGGGCCGCCATAGTAAATGGCCCAGGTGCCGTCCGGCCGCGCCTCCCTTCGCAAATAGTTGGCCACCTTGCGCCACCGTTCCGCGTCGGCCACGCCCAGGATATGGGTCAGCATCAGGTACTCGGCCGCCATGGTGACGTTGCTCTCCAGTTCACCCCACCAATAACCCTCAGGGTGCTGGGTGCGCAGGAAATAGTCCTGCGAGCGGCGTACCGCATCGCGGACGGCTTCGGCCAGGACCTGGCGGTCGTGGTACAGCGGCCGAGCGCTCACGGCATCCTCCCGGCCCACGTCCGCAAGAAGGCGCGGGCGAAGCGCGACAGAGCGGCACCGGCCCTGCCCAGGTTCACAGCCCATAAGAGACCGCCAGGCACCGCCAGCGGCCGGCGGGCGATGGCGGCTGCCAGCCGCCGGACACGAACGGATTGACCGGGCCCCAGGATATCTGTGGGCAGGCGCAGGGTGTGACGGACGCCGTCGCTGACCACCCGGACCGACAGGAAGGGGACGCCTGCCTCGGCAGCGGCCGCACCCACATGGTACGCCTCCATATCGATGGCCAGGGCCCCCGTTTCGGCACCGACGGAGCGCTTCTCCTCCTCGGAGGGCAGGAAGCGGGGGACGGTAACCACCACGCCCTCGTGCGCGCGGAGGGCCGCACCCGCAGCCGCGCGGCGCGCCAGCTCGATTAGCCCGGGGTCGCTCTCCACCCAGGCCCGTCCGCCGTACAGGGCCGTCCGCTGGCCGAGCGCCAGGTCGCCCACGCGCGGGCCGTCGACGGCCCCGCCAGCGAAGCCGAGGCAGACCGCGGCGGAGGGGGAGAGGTAGGCGATGGCCTGTCTGGCAGCCTGTCGCGCCCTGTCCGCGCCCACACCGGTGATGCAGAGCGCCACCTCGCCACCCAGGGCCTGCCCGCGTACCAGCGAGAGCCCTTCCACATCCACTCTCTGGCCGCGCAGGTGCCGCTCTATCGCCCGGCCTTCCAGCCTCATGGCGACGAAGAGCGCCAGCATCGCCGGCCCTAGTCCCCGCGCATGGACCGCAAGGCCAACTCCAGCATCTCCTTCGGCCGCTCCATGGCCTGGAGAATGGCCGACCCCTCGAAGCCGCAATGCATCATGCACGTGTCGCAGCGCGGGTCCTTGCCCCAGCCGTAGCGGTCCCACTGCACGGTGGTCATGAGCTCTTGGTAGGTGGCGGCGTGGCCATCGGCGATGAGATAGCAGGGCTTGCGCCATCCCATGACGGTGTAGGTCGGAGTCGTCCACTGGCTGCACTGGTAGTGGCGCTTCCCCTGCAGGAAGTCGCGGTACAGGGGGTTGTTGTAGAAGCGAAGGCCGCGGCGGCACTGCTCGAACACGCGGCGGAAGAAGTTCTGGGCCTCCTGCCGCTGCATGAAGATCGGGTGGTGGGCAACCTCCTTGTAGGCGAAGCCGGGGGATATCATCATCCCTTCCACACCCATGTCGGTAAGCATCTCGAACAGGTGCTTGTACTCCTCGGGAGGAGTGCCGTTGTAGAGCGTGGTGTTGGTGCAGACGCGGTAACCTCGCTTGCGCGCCTCGTAGATCATGCGGATGGCCACGTCGTACACGCCCTTACGCTCGACAGCGATGTCGTGCGTCTCGCGGAGGCCGTCCAGGTGCACGACGAAGGCGAAGTACTTCGACGGCGGGATGACCTTGAAGGCCCTCTTGTAGAGGAGCGTGTTGGTACAGAGGTAGACGTAGCGCTTTTGCTTGACAAGGGCGTTGATGATCTCCCCGATCTGGGGGTGCATGAGCGGCTCGCCTCCGGCGATGGACACCACCGGCGGGTCGCACTCCTCCACGGCCCGCAGGGCTTCCTCCACCGTCATGAACTTGTCCAGCACCGGCTCGTATTCGCGGATCCGCCCGCAGCCGGTGCAGGTAAGATTGCAGGCCTCCAGGGGCTCTAGGATCATGGTCAGCGGAAAGTACTTGCGGCCCCGCAGTTTCTGCTTGACAAGGTATAAGGCCAGTTTGATGGTCAGTCCCAGCGGTTGTCCTGGCATGCTCGTCGCCTCCTGACGGCGGCCCGTGGGGAGCCGCCCTAGAAGTCTCTCTCCAGCAGGAACTCGGCCAGCTCCTCCAGCTCTCGCCGCGGCCCGGAGGCGAGGCCCAGACTGCCCAGCAGGGCGAGGGCCTCGGACTTCTTCTCCCTTGCCAGGGAGAGGCAGTAGTCGCGCGCCCCTGCCTCCTCCAGGGCAGCGACCACCGCCGCCACCTCTTCGTCCCCGGGCGATGCGCTGGAATAGGCGCGGGCCACCACCTCTTTGGGGCGCCCGCCCCTGGCCAGGGCGAACACCACCGGCAGGCCCTTTTTGCGCCGGCGGATGTCGGCTGCGGGCTTGCCCGTGCGCTCCTCCTGCCCCCAGACGCCCAGCATGTCATCGCGCACCTGGAAGGCGAGGCCCAGCAAGCGGCCGCAGCGGCCCATGGCCTCCCATACTCCGGGGCTCTCGCAGCCGACCATAGCGCCCAGGCGCAGGGCGGCATCGAACAGCGCGCCCGTCTTGCGGGACACCATGTCCAGGTACTCGTCCAGGGAGATGTCGGCCCGCTCCTCGAACTGGAGATCCAGCACCTGCCCTTCCACCATCTCCAGGGTCGCAGCCGAAAGGGCCTGGGCTGCCGCCACCGCCCTTTCGTGGGGAACGCCGGCCTCGGGCAGATGGGCAATGGCCATCTGGGCCGCGGCCAGCAAGGCATCGCCGGCATTGATGGCCTGGGCCTCGCCCCAGATAGCCCAGACCGTCGGCCGGTGTCGCCGCTCCCTGTCCCTGTCCTGGATGTCGTCGTGCACCAGCGAGAAGTTGTGCACCAGCTCCAGGGCGGCGGCGGCGGGCACGGCCGCTGGCCAGTGCCCGCCGACGGCCTCGCACGACAGAAGGCAGAGGACAGGGCGCAGGGCCTTTCCCCCGCCCCCGGCGATGGGCCGCCCCTCGGCGTCTTCCCAGCCCAGGTGGTAGCGCATCATGCGGTAGAGGAGCGCGGGTCCTCCCCGGGACAGGAAGGAGCGCAGGGCGCGGTCCACCTCCTCGCGGTAGCGATGGAAGGGCGCTGGCAGTGCCAATGCCCTCACTCCCCCATGAGCTGGACGACCACCTCGCGGTCGCGGCCGTGGTCCAGCTCGACGAAGAAGATGCGCTGGTAGCGGCCCAGGAGCAGTTCTCCGTCCACTACCGGCACCGCCTCGCTGGCGCCCAGGAGCAGGTGCTGGCAGTGAGAGTGGCCGTTGGGCCGCTCGCCGTTGTTCGAGAAAGCGTGGGCATAGACGTTGTGGCGGTACTCGCCCTCGGGCGGGGCGATGCGTCGCAGCATGTCCTCCATGTCCTGGAGGAGGTGGGGGCAGTTCTCGTTGATGCGCACCGCCGCCGTGGTGTGGCGGGAGAACACCACCACGAAGCCGTTGCGCACCGCCGACTTCTCCACCACACGGGCCACCTCATCCGTTATGTCGATGAACTGGGGCCCGCGCTCGGTGCGTATGCGAAAGGTCTCGGTCAGACAGCGCATGGCTTACCCTCCGTAGGGTTGGTCGGGGCGGCCCGCCGTTGCGCCAGCTCGGCCAGCCGCTCCACCACCTCGTCGATGGACTCGTCGGGGGTGGAGGCGCCGGCCGTGACGCCCACCACCTCCTTCCCCTCCAGCCAGGCCGGGTCCAGCTCGGCCGCCGTTTCTATGTGGTACGTCTCCACACCAGCATCGCGGCAGGTCTGCGCCAGCTTGCGGGTGTTGGCGCTGTTGCGGCCCCCCACGACGATGATGAGGTCGCACTCCTCGGCCAGCTCGCGAGCGGCGTGATAACGCTCGTCCGTTTCGGGGCAGGTGGTGTTGATGACCCGTAGTTCGTTGATGCGGCCGATGTTGTGGGCCACGAAACGCGACACGAACTGGACGAAGGACTCCTCGCTCTTCGTGGTCTGGGAGAGGAGGGCCACCTTCCGCCGCGGTATCTCCACCTCCTCCTCGGGGTCCAGTATGGCCAGCCCCTGGCCCTTCGTCCAGGCCAGTACGCCGCGCACCTCGGGGTGGTCGGCCTCGCCGTAGATGATGACCCGAAAGCCCTCGTCCACCAGCTTGGCCGCCGCCTTCTGGGCCTTGCGTACTATGGGACAGGTGGCATCGATGAGCCTAACGCCCAGACGCTGCGCTTCCTCCGTTATTTCGGGCCCGCGGCCATGGGCGGTGACGGCGATGGTGGGTGCCGAGACCTCCTGCAGGGAGGAGACCACCCGCACACCGCTTGCCCTTAACTTGTCTACCACCACCGGGTTGTGGACCACGGAGCCCAGGCTGTCGATGGGCCCTTCCTTCGCGCCCGCCTGCACCATCTCGATGGCCCGGCGCACGCCGAAGCAGAAGCCCATCACCTTAGCCCTGACGATCCTCATGCCTCATCAGCCCTTTCCGTATCGGACGATACGACGATCAGTGCTGTCTCTCGCTACCGCCGCTGTGTGCGTTTCCCCGCTCGACGAGCTCTCACCTCCTTTCATCTGCTCCAGCAGGCAGGCTGCCGCCGCGCGTCCGCTGCGCACGGCAGACTCCATGGTGGCCGGCCAGCCTGTGTCGGTCCAGTCGCCGGCCAGAAACAGGCCGGGCAAGGGCGTCGTGGGGCCCGGCCGCAGCGCACGCACTCCCGGCCGCGGCGCAAACGTGGCCTGAGGCTGTTTCACCACCAGCGCATAGGCCAGCGATGCCGTGCGCGCCTCCGGAAAGAAGGCCGCCACCTCCTTGCCCATGACCTCGATCAGGTCTCGGCCCGGCCAGTCGGCCCAGTCGTAGGCGGCGCTGAGGGAGATGTCCAGTTGCTGCACCTGACCCGTCTGTCCCCACATGCGGCTCTTGTTGAACAGCCACTGTAGGCTGGAGTTGAGGAAGGCGGCGAAGAGGATGCCCGCCACCGGCCGCTCGTACCACAGGTGCACGTTGACAATGGGCGAGAACTGGAACTGTCGAAAGCGGCGGAAGAAGGGCTCGTCGGCCAGGCCATCGGGCAGCAGGGGCAGCAGCGCATCGGGAGGGACCGCCGCGATGACGGCATCGGCAGGCAGCGTCTCTCCTCCCTCCAGCGCGACGCCCGCTGCCCGGCCCCCAGCAGCTATCACTCGCCGGACAGCGGTGCCGGTGCGCACCTGCCCTCCTCGGGCCGCAAGGTAGTCCTTCACGGCCCCCTCCAGGAGGGTAGAAAGGCCCACCCGCGAGTAGCCAATGGCCGAGGCCCGAGCGTCGTGCAGGAACCCTGCCTGGAAGACCATCGCCGCCAGGTCCGTGCTGGCGTTGTCCAGTTCCTCGTTGAGCGTGGGCCGCACGATGAGGTCCCAGAACACGCGGGCGATGTGGCGCGTCTGGCCGTGGGCGCGCAGCCATTCGCCGAAGGGAACCCTGTCCAGCTCCGGATGCCGGCTGCGATCCAGCGAATGCAGGCGGAAGAGGGCGTAAGCGGCCAGGAGCTTCTCGCCCAGAGACAGCGGTCGGTAGCGCAGGAAGGAGCCTACCAGGTGCAGGGGCGGAGGCGCCTTGCCGGCCCTCAGCACGCTTGTGCCGGTTAGCTTGTCGATGACCCTCAGGCGCAGCCGCGGTTGCAGGCTGGTGTGCCCCAACACGCCGAGCCTGTCCAGGAAGGAGATGTACTCCTGGCAGCACCGCAGGAAGACATGCTGGCCGTTATCGGCCTCGTGCCCGCTCCGGCCGTCCAGGAATGAGTAGGCACGACCGCCGAGGAAGGGCCGCTTCTCGAGGACCGTGACCTGCAGGCCGGCATCGGCCAGGTCGCAGGCAGCCGCCAGCCCGGCCAGTCCACCGCCGACGATTACGACCCGGCCCTTCACAGGGGCACCACGCTCCTCACCAGCTCACGACCGGCCAGGGCCAGCTTGGTGCCGGCGCCCAGGGATACTCTGCGCTCGAGCACTACTTCCGGCCGCCGCGCAATCCGCTCCAGTATGCGCAGGTAGATGCCCCCCATAGCGCCCACACAGGCGCGTGGGCGCCGGGGTAGGAGCGGCAGGAGCTGGAGGCCGCTGCGGTAGTACTCCCGCGCCCTCTCCACCTGGAAGGCCATCAGCCGGTAGAAAGCCGGGCCGGTCTCGCCCCGGAGCAGCGCCTCCTCGCCGTAGCCGAAAGCGGCCATCTCGTCCTGGGGCAGGTAGACGCGGCCGCGGGCGAGGTCCTCCTGCACGTCCCTGAGGATGTTGGTGAGCTGCAGGGCGATGCCCAGGTCAGCGGCACGGCGCCGCGCCTCGTCTCCACCGCGGTAGCCGAAGATCTCGATGCAGATGAGGCCCACCACCGAGGCCACCAGGTAGCAGTAGCGCTCCAAGTCGTGGAACGTGGCGTAGCGGCGCTGGCGCAGGTCCATCTCCACGCCGTCTATGAGGTGGAACAGGTACTGGTGGGGTATAGCGAAAGCGCTCACGGCGTCGTGCAACGCGAGGAACACGGGCCCCTCTGGCCGGCCAGCCAGGCAGCGTCGCAAGTCCTCGCGCAGGCGGTCGAGCCCCACTGCCTTCTGCTCCTCGCCCGGGCCGTCGTCGTCCACGATGTCGTCGCACAGCCGGGCGAAGGCATAGGCCGCGTAGATCGCCCGGCGCTGGCGCGGGGGCAAGAGCAGGAAGCCGTAGTAGAAGTTCTTGGCCTCGGCCCTGGCCACGGCCGCGCAGTGGGCGTATGCCTGGGCCAGC
>BEIA01000085.1 GCA_002898715.1 bacterium HR24
CCCGACTACGGCCGGGCGGTAGACATCACGACCCGCGCCGCCCTGCGCGGCATGGTGGCCCCCGGCCTGCTGGCGGTGGGTATGCCGGTGGTGGTGGGGGTCATCTTCCGCGGCCTACACGAGGCTGGCTGGATAGCCGACACCGGTCCCCAGGCTGTGGCGGGCCTGCTCATGGTGGGCACCATCGGTGGCATCATCCTGGCTACCTTCCTCAACAATGTGGGCGGCGCCTGGGACAACGCCAAGAAGTACATCGAGGCCGGCTACCTCAGGTTGCCAGCCGAGGACGCCCGGCGCCTGGGGGTCGCCGTTGGGTCCAACCCCGGCCACAACCCCGCCACGGCCGAACTGGTAGTGGTGGGCAAGGGCTCCGAGCCTCACAAGGCGGCGGTGGTGGGCGACACCGTGGGCGACCCCTTCAAGGACACGGCCGGGCCCTCCCTCCACGTGCTGGTCAAGCTGCTCTCCACGGTGACGCTGGTGCTGGCGCCGCTGTTCATAAGCTAGGCCGCCAGCCGCAGGCAGAGATAGCAGGGCGGCCCCGCGCGCCGGGGCCGCCCTAGGTCTTCTCGAAGTGTTCCACCGGCAGTACGAACACTACCGCCCCGCCTACCCGCACTTCTACCGGGCCGGTAGGGATGGCCAGGTCGGGGAAGGGCAGCGCCTGGATGGGCATCAGCTCAGTCCGGGCGCGGCACTCGCGGCGGACCAGCTCCAGCACCTCTTCCACGCGCTCCTCCTCGACGCCGGAGAGGATGGTAGTATTGCCCCGGCGCAGGAAGCCGCCGCTGGAGCTGAGTTTGGTGGCCGGGATGCCGCGCTCGCCCAGAAGACGCAGCAGCCTTTCGGCGTCCACATCGGCGGCGATGATGAGCACGAGCCGGTAGCCGTCCATGGGGCTACTGGCCCTGTTCCGGTGCGACCGGGGGCCCGTAGCGATAGGGCCCCTCTCCCTGCAAGCGGGGGAAGATGAGAGCGCCCAGGGCCACCCCCAGGGCGACCCCGACGATGAAGCCGACGACGAAACGCACCTGCGTACCTCCCGTAGCCCGTAAAGTGCCCGAGGCGGGCCCGATACTAGCAGCAGCCTGCACTGGCTGTCAAGGATACGAGAGCCTCTCCACCTAGAGGCCGGTGCGGGCCTGGAAGTGGCCCCGGCCCAGCGCCGCCGACAAAGACCGCCGGCATGGGGAGCGAGAGGGCGAGCTCCGCCGTGGGCCGAAATGCACGGCGGAGGCCCAGTTGCCAGACAAACGCGCTGGCCGTTGACAGAGAGGGGGGCGCTCTTTAGCATGGCCCTGGGCCGCTCCTCCGCCCCATGAGGCGCGGGGACGGCCCACGCCTGCAGGAGGAACGGCATGCGCATCGGTCTCTTCATGCTCGCCAATCGTGACGCCCCGGCCCTGGTAGAGCGCATCGCTCGCGCCGAGGAGGAGGGCTTCGATGGCGTCTGGTTCGGGCAGGTCATGGGTCCCGACGTCATGACCGTGCTCGCCCTCGCTGGCGCCCGCACCCAACGCATCGAGCTGGGGACATCCGTGGTCCCCGTCCAGCTACGCCATCCTATCTTCATGGCCCAGCAGGCCCTGGTGGTCAATTCCGCCACCCGCGGCCGGCTGACCCTCGGCCTCGGCCCCTCCCACCGCGTGGTCGTGGAGGGAATGTGGGGACTGAGCTACGACCGCGCTGCCGCCTACATGCGCGAGTACCTGTCGGTCCTGCGGCCTCTCCTGCACGAGGGCAAGGTCGACTTTCAGGGTGAGTTCTTCCGGGTGAACGTGTCCCTGCAGGTCCCCGACGCCCGTCCCTGTTCCGTGCTGGTCAGTGCGCTGGGGCCCGTAATGCTGCGGGTGGCTGGCGAACTGGCCGAAGGCACCGTCACCTGGATGACCGGCCCCCGCGCCCTGGAGACCCACGTGGTGCCCCGCCTCATCAGGGCGGCCGAGGCGGCGGGCCGACCGCGGCCGCGCGTCGCCGTGGGCTTGCCCATCGCCGTTACCAGCGACCCCGAGGCGGCCCGCCAGCGAGCAGGGCAACTGTTCCAGTTCTACAACCAGCTGCCCAGCTACCGGCGGATGCTGGACATCGAGGGCGCCGGCGGCCCCCAGGACGTGGCCATCGTCGGCAGCGAAGAGGAGGTGGAGCGACAGCTACGCCGTCTCGCCGCCATCGGCACTACCGACTTTCTGGCGTCCGTGTTCCCCGGAGGCGACGGCGACGATGCCCAGTCCATGGGCCGCACGCGAGAGTTCCTACGTTCGCTGGTGGGGAAACTGTGAGGCGGCCCGCCGACATAGGAGTTGACCGCCCTTGCGGATACTGGTCATCAACGGCCCCAACCTGAACCTGCTGGGCCGCCGCCAGCCCGAAGTATACGGCACTACCACCCTCGCTCAGATCGAGGAGCGGCTGGCTCAGCGGGCCCGTGAGCTGGACGTGGAGGTGGCCTGCTTCCAGACCAACCACGAAGGCGAGATGGTGGACCTGATCCAGCGCGAGGGTGAGCGAGCGCAGGGCATCATCATCAACCCGGGCGCCTTCACCCACTACTCTTACGCCGTCCGCGATGCCCTGGAGTCGGTGGGCCGGCCGGTGGTGGAGGTGCACCTGTCCAACATCCACGCCCGCGAGGGCTTCCGGCGACGGTCGGTCGTAGCGCCCATCGCCCTAGGCCAGGTATCGGGCCTGGGCTGGCGCGGCTACCTCGTCGCCCTCGAGGCCCTGGTGGGCATCCTGCGGGAGGAGGGAGCATGAACCGGCGCGTCCAGAGATTGATGGATTCCATGGGTGCGGCGGGGCTGGACGCTCTGCTGGTCGGCAGCCCCGTGGAAGACATCTTCAAGACCTATGGCGCCAACCGCCGCTACCTGTCCGGCTTCACCGGCTCGGTGGGATGGCTGCTGGTGACCATGGATGCCGCCTTCATCGCTGTGGACTTCCGCTACTACGAGCAGGCCCAGCGCCAGGCGCCCGACTTCGTGCTGTTCAAGGCGAACGGCGCTATCGAGTCCTGGTTCGCCAAGCTGGTGGAGGAGGCGGGGCTCGCTGGCAAGCGCCTCGGGTACGAGCCCCACGCCATGACGGTAGCCACCTGGCAATCGCTCCAGAAGGCCGTGCAGGAGATGCCGGCGGAGTCACGCCCGCACCTGGTAGCGGCACCGGCCCTGGTGGAAGAGCTGCGGGCCATCAAGGAGCCCGAAGAGCTGGAGGCGCTGGAGCGGGCCGTAGCCCTCGCCGACGAGGCCTTCCTGGCCGTAGCCCGGCGCCTGGAGCCAGGCTGGACCGAGGCACAGGTCGCCTGGGAGATCGAGAAGTACGCCCGGGAGCACGGGGCCGAAAGCCTGTCGTTCCCCACCATCGTGGCCGCCGGTGAGTGGGCAGCCATGCCCCACGCCTATCCGCGCGAGCGGCCCATCCGCGAGGGCGAACCCATCGTCATCGACATGGGCGTGCGCGTGGACGGCTACTGCTCCGACCTCACCCGCACCATCGTTTTGGGGAGGCCCGACGACCGGCTGCGGCAGGTCTTCGACATCGTGCTGGCAGCCCAGCTAACGGCCGAGGAGCTGGTGCGGCCGGGCATGAAGGGCGAGGAAGCCCACATGCTGGCCCACAACGTCATCGCCGAGGCCGGCTACGGCGAGCAGTTCGGCCACGGCCTGGGCCACGGAGTGGGGCTGCTTGTGCACGAGGCGCCCCGCCTGGCCAAGCGCTCCCAGGACGAGCTGAAGCCTGGCATGACCTTCACCATCGAGCCCGGCATTTATATCCCCGGCTGGGGCGGGGTACGCATCGAGGACATCGTGGTGCTGGAAGAATCGGGCGCGCGCGTCCTCTCCCGCGCGCCCAAGGTGCTCCAGCCCTGAGGACGGTGAGAGCATGGTCGAGACCGGAGACCTGAAGCGAGGCATGACCATCGAGGTGGACGGCACCCTATACCGGGTGCTGGACTTCCAGCACTTGAAGCTGGGCCGCGGGACGGCCCAGGTGCGCCTGAAGCTGCGCGACGTCAAGGGTGGGCACATCATCGAGCGGACCGTGCAGGCGGGCACCCGCTTTCCCCTGGCCAGGGTGGTGCGCCAGCCCGCCCAGTTCCTCTACCGCGACGGCGACCTGTTCTACTTTATGAACACCGAGACATACGACCAGGTGGCGGCCAACAGGGAAGTGCTGGGCGATGCCGTGAACTACCTGACCGAAGGCGCCCAGTGCGAGCTACAGGTCTACGAGGACCAGGTCGTGGGGGTGGAGCTTCCGGCCTCGGTGGAGCTGGCCGTCGTGGACACGGAGCCGTGGGTCAAGGGCGACACGGCCCAGGGCGGCACCAAGCCCGCCCGCCTGGAGACCGGCCTGGTAGTGCAGGTCCCCCTGCATATCGCCACCGGCGACCGCATCCGAGTGGACACTCGCACCGGCGAGTACCTGGGCAAGGCCGGCTAGCATTGCTGGAAGCCTGGACCGTCTCGCGCCTCGCCCTCGTAGTGAAGGGCGTCATCCAGGGCGCCCCGCAACTGCAGGACATCTGGCTGGAAGGCGAGCTGTCCAACCTGCGCCGGGGCCCCGGCGGCCACCTCTACTTCACCCTCAAGGACGGCGTCGCCCAGGTGCGCTGCGTCATGTTCGGCGGCCAGTGGCGGGCGGCAGGGCTCGAGAACGGGCAACAGGTCCTCGCCCACGGCCGGGTGGACTTCTGGGAGGTGCGCGGCGAGCTGCAGTTTTACGTCGACTTCGTGCAGCCCGCCGGCGTGGGCGTGTGGCGGGCCCAGTTCGAGATGCTCAAGGCCAGGCTGGCGGCGGAAGGGCTCTTCGACCCGGCCCGCAAGCGTCCCCTACCGCCATTCCCGCGGCGCATCGGCGTGGCGACCTCGCCCGCGGGCCACGTCTTCCACGACATATGTCAGGTCATCGGCCGGCGCTGGCCGTTGGCCGAGATCGTCCTGGCGCCGACGCCCGTGCAGGGCGCCGACGCGGTGCCCGGTCTGGTGTGGGCCATCCGTCGCTTGAACGAGGAGGGGGTGGACGTCATCATCGTGGCCCGGGGCGGCGGCTCCGCGGAGGAGCTGTGGGCCTTCAACGAGGAGCAGGTGGCGCGGGCCATCTTCGCCAGCAGGGTGCCCGTCATCAGCGGGGTGGGCCACGAGCCCGATGTCACCATCGCTGACCTGGTGGCGGACGTCCGCGCCCCCACGCCTTCGGCGGCGGCAGAGATGGCGGTGCCCGACTGCGCCCACCTGCGGCAACGCATGGCCTCCCTGGCCTGGGCGCTGGAGTCGGGCATCGACGAAGTAATGGCGGCACGCCTCAGGGAGCTGTCGCAGGCGGAGACTCGCCTGGAGCGCGCCCTGCCGGACATCGCCTCCCTGGCGCAGAGGGCCCGGGCGCTGGGCGAACGCTGCCTGCTCCTCGCGGGGCAGCGGCTGCAGCAACTGGAAGAGCGGGTCAGGTCGCTGGGCCAGCGCCTCGGCTCCCTGGATCCCAGGGCCACGCTGGCCCGCGGCTACGCCATCGTCCGTCTGCGGGCCGGGCCGGTGGTCACCAGCCTTTCCCAGGTGAAGGCCGGCGACCTGCTGGACGTCCAGGTGGCTGACGGCCAGTTCCCTGCCGAGGTGAAGCGGCAATATGGTTTCTGAGGACGACGCCTCCTTCGAACAGCTCTACCGGCGACTGGAGGAGGTGGTGCAGCGACTGGAGCAGGGAGGCCTCGGGCTGGAAGAGGCCATCGCCCTGTACGAGGAAGGAATGCGATTGGCCGCCCGTTGCCACCGCATGCTCGAGCAGGCCCAGCTCCGGGTGACCCGCCTGCGCGAAGAGCTGGGCCTGTATACTGGAGGAGGGGAGAGCGGTATGCCTCGCCCCGCTTACGACGGCACCGTGCCGGACCCGGAGCTGGACTGATGGCGACCCGAACCCTGAGGGCCGACCTGCACTGCCACACTTACTACTCGCCCGACGCCCTCACCTCGCCGGGCAAGTTCGTCACCGCCTGCCTGGAGCGGGACATCAATTGCGTAGCCATCACCGACCACAACACCATCGAGGGTGCGCTGCTGATGCGGCGTGTCTGCCCCTTCCAGGTGATCGTGGGCGAAGAGGTGAGGACGCAAGAGGGCGACCTCATCGGCCTCTTCCTCGAGCAGGCCGTGCCGCCCCACCTTTCCCTCGAGGAGACGGTGGAGCGCATTAAGGCCCAGGGCGGTCTGGTGATGGTCCCCCACCCGTTCGACCGGTTCCGCCGATCCATCGGCGAGGACGGGCTGCGGCGTATCCTGCCGGCAGTGGACCTCATCGAGGTCTTCAACGCCCGCGCCTTCGTGTCGGCCGACAACGAGCGGGCAAGGCGCTTCGCCGAGGAGCACGGCATCCCCGGCGTGGCGGTCAGCGACACTCACTCCCCGCGAGAGGTGGGCCGGGCATTCATGGAGCTCCCCGCCTTCGACGGGCCAGAGTCCTTCCTCGCCGCCGTGCGCCAGGCGCGGCTGGTCCAGCGGCCATCGAGTCCCCTGGTGCATATGGCCAGCCGCTGGGCCGTGCTGCGCCGTCAACTCCTGGGCTGGCAGCCCACCGGGTCGTGAGGCCCATGCTGCGCATCGGCTGGTTCTCTACCGCTCGTGGCGAGACCTCCCGCCGGCTGCTGGAGGCGGTGCAGGCGGCAGTCCGCAGCGGCTACGTGGATGGCCGTATCGAGGTCGTATTCTGCAACCGCGAGCCCGGCGAGGACGCCAACACTGACCGCTTCCTGGAGCAGGTGCGCTCGTACGGCATCCCCCTGGTCTGGCTGTCGTACACCCGCTACCGGCGCGAGCGGGGGCTGCCGCCGGTGCGACAGGGGGAACCGCTGCCCGCCTGGCGCCGCGACTACGACCGCGAGGTCATGCGCCTTCTCGATCCATACCGCTTCGACGTGGCCATGCTGGCGGGCTACATGCTGGTAGCCAGCGATGTTCTCTGCGAGCGCTACGCCCTGCTGAACCTGCACCCGGCGCCGCCTGGCGGGCCGGTAGGAATCTGGCAAGAGGTCATCTGGCAACTGATCGCCGTGCGGGCCCGCCAGTCGGGCGTCATGGTGCACCTGGCCACCCCCGAAGTAGACCGCGGGCCGCCGGTGACGTACTGCCTGTATTCCCTCTGCGGCCCGCAAATGGACCCCCTGTGGCAGGAGGTGGCAGGCAAAAGCGTCCCCCAGCTCCGGAGCGAGTGGGGGGAGGGCCTCCCTCTGTTCCAGGAGGTGCGCCGCCAGGGAGTGGCCCGTGAGCTGCCCCTGGTGGTGGAGACTCTGCGCGCCCTGGCCCAGGGGAGGGCCAGGATCGACGGCCAGAAGGTAATCGGGCCGTCGGGGGAGGAGATACAAGGCCTGGACCTGACACCGGAGATCGAGGCCCTGGTGGCGGCCAGGCAGGCCGGTCAGCCATGGCCCTGGGAAGCGCCCGCCGAGGCGGCGGGGAGGTGAAGCCCGTGCTCTGCCCTCAGTGCAAGGCCGTCTGCACGCCCGAGGACAACTACTGCCAT
Organism: bacterium HR24; assembly: GCA_002898715.1. Lineage (GTDB taxonomy): Bacteria > Chloroflexota > Dehalococcoidia > SM23-28-2 > HRBIN24 > HRBIN24. The sequence goes on from BEIA01000085.1 coordinate 7,507, forward strand.
CGCTGCGGACAGTACCTGCGCCTCTACCGCCTCCCCGTGGAGGCCCCGCGGCGAGCCCTGGCCCCCTCCGGCAGGGTCGCCCCGGCGCTCATGCGAGGAGGCATGTACCTGGCCCTCATGGCCCTCGGCCAGTGGGCGCTGCGCCAGGGTGTGCGGGCGTTGGTATCGCGGGCGCTCGCCCCTCGCCAGCGGAGGCCCCTGCCCGCCCCACGACGAAGCGAACTGCCCTCCCCCACGGGGGCAGACGACGAGCAGAGCGTCGCCTTCTTCTACAGCGAGACGCTGGTGGTGCGACGCGTCCTGCGCCGTCGCTAGGGCCCCGGCAGAGCACTCCCGCTCTTGCGTCCCCTGCTTCAGTCGGCTACCTTTGATGCCAACTCGAACATTTCAGCGGGGGGAAGCATGATCGGCATCAGCGTGAAGAGGCGGGAGGACCCCCGCCTGGTAACCGGCAGGGGCACCTTCACCGACGACCTCCGCCCCCCAGGCCTCTGCTACCT
>BEIA01000086.1 GCA_002898715.1 bacterium HR24
GGGAATGACTGTGGCTGACGCCATCGTCATCCTGGGCAGCGTCGACATCGTGGTGGGAGAGGTAGACAGGTGAGCCCCTTCCTGGCCGAGTGGTGGGACCTGCGCGACCTGGGCAACCTGGTGGGCGCCATCCTGGAGTGGATCTCCGAGCGGGGGGCGCCCGACTGGGTAACCTACGTTCTCTCCGGCATCGTCGGCATCGTGGCGGTGCTGCTCTGGGCCATCCTGAGCCAGCTGGCCTTTATCTGGATCGAGCGCCGAGTCCTGGGGCGCATGCAGGTGCGGCTGGGCCCCAACCGCGTCGGGCCGTGGGGCATACTCCAGCCCCTGGCCGATGCGTTGAAGGTGCTGGCCAAAGAGATGGTCACACCCCGCAACGCCGACCGCGTGCTGTACTGGCTCGCCCCCATCCTGGTGGTGGTGCCGGCCATACTGGTGCTGGCCGTTTTCCCCTTCTCCCCCGGCATGGTAGTGGCCGACCTGAACGTGGGCGTCCTGTACATTGTGGCCGTCACTTCCACGGCTACCATCGCCGTCTTCATGGCGGGGTGGTCGTCCAGCAACAAGTACTCCCTGCTCGGGGCCATGCGCAGTGTGGCCATGCTCATCAGCTACGAAGTGGTGCAGGTGCTGGCCCTGCTGGCGGTGCCGGTGTTCACCGGGAGCATGCGCCTGGGGGATGTGGTGGCCTGGCAGGACAACTACAACGCTTGGCTGGTCTTCCTGCAGCCCCTCGGTCTGCTGGCGTTCATCATCGCCAGCGCTGTGGAAGTGAACCGCAGCCCCAGCGACATTGCCGAGGCAGAGTCCGAGATCGTGGCCGGCTACCATACCGAGTACGGCGGCATCCGCTGGGGCATGTTCCAGCTCGCCGAGTACGTGGCGGGGTTCGCTGTGGCCGCCACCATCGTCACCCTCTGGCTGGGGGGCTGGACGCTGTGGGGCCTGGAGGAGTGGGTGCCGGGCTGGCTGATCTTCCTCGCCAAGCTTTACGGCACCTTCTTCCTGTTCATCTGGATGCGGGGGACGTTGCCCCGCATCCGCATCGACCAGCTCATGGGCTTCGCCTGGAAATTCCTGTTGCCGCTCATGCTCCTCAACGTGCTGCTGGCCGGCCTGGAGAAAGTGGTCTGGACGGAGACGGGCGCCTCGGCAGGTCTGGTCCTGCCTGCCTTCGCCGTGCTGAACTTCGCCCTGACCGCGGCCCTGATCGTGGGGTGGGGTGCAATAGCCGGCGGCCTGAGCCCACGCATGCGGGCCAAGCGCCCGCTGTTGGTGCGAGAGGTGGGCGGCATCTACTACCAGCCTTTGCCCTGAGGATAGCGCGGCATGGAGGACGTGGGCAGCGTCGTCGCCTTCTGGGCGCTGGCCGTGGTCACGCTGGGCGCCGCCCTGGTCACGGCCCTGGTGCGCGACCTGGTCCGGGCGGTCGTGGCCCTGGTGGTCAGCTTCCTGGGCGTGGCGGGACTGTTCGTCCTCCTCTCGGCCGACTTCCTGGGCGTGGCCCAGGCGCTCATCTATGCCGGGGCCATCCCGGTGCTCATCGTCTTCGCCATCGTTTTGACCCCCAGGGCGGCCCGCGACAACGCCGAGACGGGCATGCGCTGGCCGGCCCTGGTACTGGCTGGCGCTCTGGCCGGCCTGGTGATAGCCGTGGCCGTCGCCACCGACTGGGGCGATGGCGCCCGCGAGGGCTTCCGCGAGACCGCTTCGGCCATCGGCGAGGCGTTGCTGAACCGCTACGTTCTGCCCTTCGAAGTGGCCTCGGTGCTGCTACTGGCGGCGATGCTGGGGGCCATCGTCCTGGTCAGGGAGGACTGAGGGGTGAGCGTCGGCCTGGAGCATTTCCTCGTCCTCTCGGCCCTGCTCTTCGGGGTGGGCCTGTTCATGGCCCTGGCCAAACGCAACATCGTCGGCATCCTCATGGGCATCGAGCTGATGTTCAATGCCGTCAACCTCAGTCTGGTGGCCTTCGCCCGGTTCCTGGAGGCGGCCGAACGCCTTTCCGGGCAGGTCTTCGTAGTGTTCAGCATCACCGTGGCGGCGGCAGAGGCGGCGGTGGCCCTGGCCCTGGCCGTGGCCATCTATCGCCGCCGAGAGTCGGTGGACGTAGACCGGATAAATCTCTTGCGCTGGTGAGGCGACCATGTGGTACCGCCTGCTCGAGGTGAAGAGCGCCTACACGGCCGAGATGTGGAAGGCGGTCTTCAACGCCGAGGCTGTCTCGGTACTGGTGAAGCCGGCCTCCTCCTGGGCCGAGGAGGCCGAACTGGAGCCCCACACGGTCTATGTGCCCTGGGGCAAGGGGCACGTGGCCCGGGAGATCATGAGGAAGATCTGAGATGTTCGACCCGATACCGGAGGCAGCCGCCTGGGCCATCGTCCTGCTGCCTCTGGGCTCCTTCGCCGTCATCGCCCTGGCGTCCCTGCTCTCGTCCAGCGGGGTGAGGCTGTGGCGGCCGGCCTGGAGCGGCTACCTGACCATCCTCGCCATCGCCGCCGCCCTGGGCCTCTCTATCTGGGCGCTGGACTCGGCCATCCAGAACGACGGCCACGCCGTGGGCTTCGCTCCCCATGAATGGGTGACGGTGGGCCCGCTGACGGTGGACATCGGCTTCCGGCTCGACGGCCTCTCCGCCCTGATGCTGGTGGTGGTAACGGGCGTCTCCCTCATGGTGCAGGTGTACTCCCAGGGCTACATGGCCGGAGACCCGGGGTACTCGCGCTACTTCGCCTTCATGTCCCTCTTCACCGGCGCCATGCTGGGGCTGGTGTCCGCGTCCAATATCCTCCAGCTCTTCGTCTTCTGGGAGATGGTGGGCCTTTGCTCCTACCTGCTCATCGGCTTCTGGTTCTATCGTGACTCGGCGCGACGGGCGGCTACCAAGGCCTTCCTGGTGACGCGCCTGGGAGACCTGGGGCTCATCTCGGCCATCCTGCTCATCTGGTGGCAGACAGGCGAGCTGGACATCGCCCGCATCCATGAACTTGTGCTGGGCGGCGCCGTGGCGGGCAGCGTGGTGGCCTTCTTCGCCGGCGGGGTATTTGCCGGCGCTGCGGGCAAGTCGGCCCAGTTCCCCCTGCACGTCTGGTTGCCCGACGCCATGGAGGGCCCCACGCCGGTCTCGGCTTTGATCCACGCCGCCACGATGGTAGCAGCGGGCGTCTACCTGGTGGCCCGCCTCTTCCCGGCCTACGCCCTGGCCGAGGAGGCCATCGCCACGGTGGCCGTCATCGGCGCTGTCACCGCCCTCATGTCGGCCCTCCTGGGCGTGGTCATGACCGACATCAAGCGGGTGCTGGCCTACTCCACCATCAGCCAGCTAGGCTACATGATGGCGGGGCTGGGCTCCTTCGCCTTCGCTCCGGCCATCTTCCACCTGTTCACCCACGCCTTCTTCAAGGCGCTGTTGTTCCTGGGCTCCGGCTCCGTGAACCACGCCACGGGCACCTTCGACATGCGCCGGATGGGCGGCCTCGCCCGGCACATGCCCGTCACCTTCGCCACCATGACGGTGGGGGCCCTGGCGCTGGTGGGGCTGTTCCCGTTCGCCGGCTTCTGGAGCAAGGACGAGGTGCTGGCGGTGGCCTGGGACGAGCGACCCGTGGTCTTCTGGGCGCTCCTGGTGGGCGTTTTCCTCACCGCCCTCTACGTGGGTCGGATGCTCTTCCTGACCTTTGGCGGCCAGTACCGGAGTGGCGAGGCGGGCGAGCACGGCCACGCGCCGGCGCATCCTCACGAATCGCCCCTGGTGATGCTCCTGCCGATGGTACTGCTGGCCGGGCTGGCAGCGACGGCCGGCTTCACCAACCTGGGGCACGGGGTGGAGCACCTGCTGGCGGGAGCGCTGCCTGCGGAGGGCGAGGAGCTAGCCGCCGAGCCCCACTTCCGCTTCGGCATCGCTGCCGCATCGATGGCCGTGGGGCTCGCGGGGCTGGCAGTGGCCTGGGTCGTTTACGGGCTGCAGGCGGTCTCGGCCGACGCCGTCGCCCGCGCCCTGGCCCCCCTGCACCGGCTGCTGGAGCGCAACTACTACCTGGACGACCTGTACGAGGGCGTCATAACCGGGCGGCTGGTGCTGGCAGGCGTGGCCCAGGGCCTCCACCTGTGGGACCGTTACGTGGTGGACGGCGTCGTCAACGGCATCGCCCAGGCAGCGCGCGAGGCCGCCGACCGGCTGCGACTGGCCCAGGCCGGACAGCCGCAGGTGTACGGCGCGGCCGTGGCCCTGGGCGTGGTTCTGGCCACGGTCATCGTGCTTCTGGCCAATCCGTGACGAACGAGGAGAAAGGCGCATGCTGTCGTTCATGACCTTCTTCCCGCTGGCGGGGGCGGTGGCGGTGGCCCTGCTGCCCCGGGCCCGGGAGGCGTGGGCGCGGTGGCTGGCCCTGGCAGTCTCGCTGGTGGTGCTGGCGTGCGCCCTGGCGCTGTTCGCCGCCTATGACCGCGACGGCGCCCAGTTCCAGTTTGTGGACGCCCATACCTGGATCAGCTCAGAGGTAGCGCCCTTCACCGTGCGCTACCTGCTGGGAGTGGACGGCCTCTCGCTGCCGCTGGTGGTGCTGACCGCCTTCCTGGCAACGGTGGCCGTGCTGGTCTCGTGGAATATCGAGCTGCGGCCACGGGAGTACTTCGCCTGGCTGCTGGTGCTGGAGACTAGCCTTCTGGGAGTCTTCAGCTCCCTGGACCTGGTGCTCTTCTTCCTGTTCTTCGAGCTGGAGCTGCTGCCCATGTACTTCCTCATCTCCATCTGGGGCACCGGCCGGCGGGTCTACTCGGCCTGGAAGTACGTTCTGTTCACTTTCTTCGGCTCGGCCTTCATGCTGGTAGGCATCCTGGCCCTGGGCTTCGCTGCCGGCACTTTCGACATGCGGGAACTGCAGGAGATGGGGCCGCTGCGGGAGGCGGTGGTTCCGGCGGCGGTCATCTTCGCCTTCCTGATGGTCGCCTTCGGCATCAAGCTGCCGGTGGTGCCGTTGCACACCTGGCTGCCCGACGCCCACACCGACGCGCCCACGGCGGTGAGCGTCATCCTGGCGGGCGTGCTGCTGAAGATGGGGGGCTACGGCATCCTGCGCCTCTGCTTCTCCATCCTGCCCGACGTCGCCCGCGACGCCTCGCTCTTCCTGGCCGCGTTCGCCGCCCTCAGCATCCTCTATGGCGCCCTGGTGACGCTGATGCAGCAGGACCTCAAACGGCTCATCGCCTACTCCAGCGTCAGTCACATGGGCTACGTCCTGCTTGGGGCCTCGGCGCTGGGCACGGTGGGGCTCACCGGCGCGGCCATGCAGATGTTCACCCACGGCCTGATCACCGGCCTGCTGTTCGTCATGGTGGGCCTGGTGTACGACCGCACCCACACCCGGGCCATACCGGAGCTCTCGGGGCTGGCCCACCGCATGCCGTACGTGGCCACGGTGATGGCCATCGCCGGGCTGGCCTCGCTGGGGCTGCCCAGCCTGGCCGGGTTCGTCTCGGAGATGACGGTCTTCCTGGGCACCTTCCCCCAGCACCAGCTCCTGACGGTGCTGGGGGTGATGGGGGTACTGCTGGCGGCGGGCTACATCCTCTGGATGGTGCAGAGGGTCTTCTGGGGCGAGCCCAGCCCCCGCTGGCAGGGCATCGGCGACGCCGTGGCCTGGTGGGAGCGGGTGCCCACCCTCGCCCTGGTGGCCGTGATTCTGCTGGTGGGCATCTACCCGGCAGTGGTGATGGACCTGTTCGAGAGGGGCGTGCTGCCCATCGCATCCAGGCTGGGGTAGCGAGAGATGGAGAACGTCAACCTCATCGGCCCGCAACTGCTGCTGATGGCGGTGGGTGGCCTCCTCCTCATCTGCGACGCCTTCGCCGGCTTGCTGGGAGCGCGCCGCTGGATGGCCTGGTACGTCGTGGGCACGCCAGGTCTTGCTCTTCTCGGCGGCCTGGGGTCCCTGCTGTGGGCGGTGGCCCACGCCGCTACCGATACCCGCGGCAGCGCCTTTTTCGACACTTACGTTCTGGACGACTTTTCCCTCTTCTTCGCCGTGCTGTTCGCCGGCGTGGTCATAGCCGTGGTGCTGTTCTCGGTGGACTACCTCCGGGGTAACCGCCACCAGGCCGAGTACTACGCCCTGGTGCTGGCCTCGGCAGCGGGGCTCATGTTCCTGGCCGGGGCCAGGGACCTCATCGCTATATTCGTCGCCCTGGAGCTGACCAGCATCTGCCAGTTCATACTGGCCGGGTTCCTGAAGGACGACCGGTCCAGCGAGGCGGGCATCAAGTACCTGCTGCTGGGGGCAGTGGCGGCCGCACTGACCCTCTATGGCATGGCCCTCCTCTTCGGGCTCTCCGGCTCCACGAGCCTGGAGGGCATCGCCAGGGCGGCGGCAGAGGCCGATGACCAGCGGCTGGGGTTCGTACTGGCCTCGGTGCTCCTGGCGGCCGGCCTGGGCTTCAAGATGGCCATCGTCCCCTTCCAGATGTGGGTGCCCGATGTCTACCAGGGGGCGCCAACGCCGGTGACGGGCTACCTGTCGGTGGGCTCCAAGGCGGCAGGGTTCGCCGTAGCCGCCCGTGTCTTCGTGGAGGGGCTGGGGCAGGGGGCCATCGCGCCCGACTGGGCCACCATGTTCGCCGTCCTCTCGGTGCTGTCCATGACCCTGGGCAACGTGGTGGCGCTGGTGCAGAACGACATCAAGCGGCTCCTGGGCTACAGCTCCATCGCCCAGGCCGGCTACTTCCTCATTGGCCTGGCAGCGGTAGCAGCGGGCGAGCCTCAGGTGGAGCTGGGGTTGGGGGGCCTGCTCTTCTTCGCCGCCAGCTACGCCTTCACCAATCTGGGCGCCTTCGCCTGCGTCATCGCCATCTCGCAGCGCATCCGCAGCGACAGCATCGCCGACTACACCGGCATGGCGCGGCGGTCGCCATTGCTGGCGCTGGCCCTGACCCTCTGCCTGGTGTCGCTCACGGGCATACCGCCCACGGCTGGCTTTGTAGCCAAGCTGTATATCTTCAACGCCGCCGTCCAGGCCGATCTGGTGTGGCTGGCCATCGCTGGCGTCATCAACAGCGTTATCTCCGCCTACTACTACCTGCGCATCGTGCTGAACATGTATGTGGGCGAGCCGGTGAGCCCGGAGCCAGTGCGGCCGACCCCGCTCCTGGCGGTGGCTACGGCGGCAGCGGTGGCGGGCCTGCTGGTCCTGGGCGTTTTCCCCTTCCCGGTCATCGACGCCGCCGAAGCGGCCGCGCGGGCCTTCTCCTAGATGCCTGCTCTGCGGATAGACGTCCGCATCGACCCTCCCTTCCGTGCCGAGGCGCCGGCCCCCTGGCTGCGCGGGGTGGCCGCCACTGCCCTGAAGGCCGAAGGCGTCGGACGGGCGGAGCTGGGAATCGTCGTCACTGATGACGAGACGGTGCGGGAGCTGAACCGCACCTACGCCGAGGAGGACGCGCCCACGGACGTGCTGTCCTTCTCCCTGGAGGAAGGAGAGTCCTTTCCCGTGCCCGACGCCGTCCGCCGGCTGGGGGAGGTAGTCATCTCGCTGCCCACGGCCCGGCGCCAGGCCGAGGCAGCAGGGCGACCCCTGCAGGAAGAGGTGGCCCACCTGCTGGTGCACGGCATTCTCCACCTGCTGGGATACGACCATGCGGAGCCCCAAGACGAGAAGAGGATGCGCGAACGAGAAACGGCGATATTGACCGAAGTATTCCGTGAAAATTGACCCGCTATGTCGGCCACGGCTAGAATATAAGCCAGAACGGCCGCGGTGCCACATACGGTCTGGGAGGTGAAGTGCGGTGGAGACCCAAGTAGCAGTGGCCGCCGATACCCGCATGAAGGTGGCGGCAGCCCTCCAGAAGACCCTGGTGCACGTCATTGACCTCTCGCTGCAGACCAAGCAGGCCCACTGGAACGTCTACGGCCCCAACTTCCGCAGCATCCACCTGCAGCTCGACGAAGTGGTCAACGACGCTCGCATGTATGCCGACCTG
>BEIA01000087.1 GCA_002898715.1 bacterium HR24
GCTCTCCGGCTACGTGCTGAAGGACGACCCGGCTGTGGCGGCGGCCTGGCTGCGGGTCTCCTGGTATGCCAGCGCTGACGGCTCTGGCACGGCGCTGGCGCAGCACGACTCGACCCGGGAGCTGGGCGACGATGCCCCGGCCTTCCGTTTTCTGACCACGGGGCCCGTCCAGGCCCCTGCCGAGGCCCGCTCGGCGCGGGTGCGCCTGATGCTCCGGCCCCGCTCCGCTGCCGAGGGCACGGTGTTCTTCGATGACATCACCTTCGTGCCCACGTCGCCTCCGTCGCCGTCGGCAGGAACCCCTTCGCCACCGGCCAGGAGCGAGGGAGGGGCCTCGACAGGACCTGCCGCGTGGACCTCTCCCACCCCTGCTCCCGCGGTCCGGCCCCGCCGCGCACCCACCGGCGCGCCGGACGGTGTTGAGGGGAGGGCGCCGGCGGCCGCCAGGGGGGAGACGCCCGCACCCGGCCCTCAGCAGGATGACGGCGTCATGCCGGCAGCCGCGGGGGAGCCCGCAGGGGCCATTGCCCTGGCCAATGTCAGGGAGGCGGTACCGAGGCCCGAGGCTCCGCCTCCCGAGAGCGCAGCATCAGCCCAGGGGAGGGCGGCCCTGGTCGGCATAGCCGCCGCGCTGGGGCTTCTGGTATCGGCGGGTCTAGCCTCGGCCGCCTGGCGTCGGCGGCGGGCAGGGCCTCACTCGAACTCGTAGACGCCGCCGCTGGCGAAGGTCTGCAGTACGCGCCGGGCCACCACCATCTTGTGCACCTCGTCGGCGCCGTCATATATGCGGCCCAGGCGGGCCTGGCGGAACATGCGCGACAGGGGAGTGTCCTCGGTAACACCCAGGGCGCCGTGCACCTGCACTGCCCGGTCGATGACGTTGTTCAGGACCTGAGCGCCGAAGAACTTGATGAGCGAGACCTCCAGTCGCGCCTCGTCGCCCTGGTCGATCTTGGCCGCGGCGTGCATGGTCAGCAGGCGGAAGGCCTGGATCTCGGCCGCCGACTCAGCGATCATCCACTGGATGGCCTGCTTCTCGGCCAGCGGGCCGCCGAAGGCGTAGCGCTCCAGGGCGCGGCGGCACATCATCTCGAAGGCCCGCTGACACTGCCCCAGCCAGCGCATGCAGTGGTGGATGCGCCCGGGCCCCAGCCGCTTCTGGGCGATCATGAACCCCGAGCCCGGCTCCCCCAGGGTGTTGGTGACGGGCACGCGGCAGTTCTCGTAGACCACCTCGTAGTGCTCGCTGTGCTCCTCGCCCATGACGGGAATGGAGCGGACGATGCGAAAGCCCGGGGTGTCGGTGGGGACGATGATCATGGTCGCCCGCCGGTGGGGGGCGGCGTCGGGGTCGGTGACGGCCATGACGATGGCAAAGGCGGCGTGGCCGGCGCCGCTGGTGAACCACTTGCGGCCATTGATGACCCACTCGTCGCCGTCGCGGACGGCACGCGTGCGAAGGAGCGTGGGGTCGGAGCCGGCGGTGTCGGGCTCGGTCATGGAGAAGCAGGAGTAGATGTCGCCGTCCACCAGGGGGCGGAGCCAGCGCTGCTTCTGCTCCTCAGTGCCGAAGAGCCAGAGGATCTCGGCGTTGCCCGAGTCGGGCGCCTGGCAGCCGAAGACCACCGGCGCCCAGAAGCTGCGGCCGAGGATCTCGTTCATGAACACGTACTTGAGGAAGCCGATGCCCATGCCACCGGCCTCCTTGGGCATGTGGGGCGCCCACATGCCGATCTGCTTCACCTTCTGGCGCAGCGAACGGGTCAGCTCTTCGGCCTCGGGGCCGCCGCGGGCGAAGACGGGCTCGTTGGGGTAGATGTTCTCCTCCATGAAGGCCTTGGTCTTGGCCCGCAGCTCCCGGATCTCGGGGGTCATCAGGGTGTAGAAGCTGGACTGGGCGCTCATCTCCTCCTCTGCCTCCTGTCTGACGGCGACTGGCGGTTACAGTTTCCGCCCTGGGGTCTCGGGTGTCAACTTGAGCACGCCGCCGTAAAATGGGCTGGGACTCATGGGCGAGGCGCAGGCGAGGGGACACAGGGCCACCAGGCCAGCGCGGGCGGCCCTGGTGGTGGCTATCGATGGCCCGGGCGCCGCCGGCAAGACCACCGTCGGCACGGAGGTGGCCCGGCGCCTCGGCTATGCCTTCCTCGATACGGGCAACCTTTACCGCGCCCTGGCCTGGCTGGCCATCCGCCACGGCGTCCCGCCCACCGATGAGGAGGGGCTGGCCCGCCTGGCCAGGCAGGCGCGCATGCGCCTCGTCCCCCCGGCTGCCGGCTCGCCTGGCCCGGGCACCATCCTGGTGGACGGCGAGGACGTGACGCCCCACCTGCGCCGGCCCGAGGTGGAGGCCATCGTCTCCCAGGTATCCAGGGTGCCGGCGGTGAGGGCGGCCCTGCTGGATCTGCAGCGGCGCCTGGCCAGGGAGGGCGGCATCGTCATGGCAGGGCGGGACATCGGCACCGTCGTCCTCCCCGACGCCGACCTGAAGGTCTACCTGGACGCCTCGCCCCAGGAAAGGGCCCGCCGCCGCTATCTGGAGTTGCAGGGGCAGGGCCGGGAGGTGACTCTGGAGCAGGTAGCGCGAGAGCTGGCCCAGCGCGACCAGACCGACTCGCAACGGGAGGCCGCTCCCCTGAGGCCGGCAGAGGACGCCGTCATCGTCCACACCGATGGCCTGACGCTGGCCCAGGTGGTGGCCAGGGTGATGGAGCTTGTCCAGGCGCGGCTTGCCTGAGTGGGTGGTGGCCCCCTGGTACTGGGCCAACATCCACACCTGGGCTACGGCGCTGGTGCACCTGAACGCCCGGGTGCAGGTGCAGGGGCTCGAACATGTGCCCCGTCGCGGGCCCCTCATCGTGGCCAGCAACCACCTGAGCCTGGCCGATCCGCCCATCATCACCGCCGTGGTGCCTCGCCGCATCGTGTGGATGGCCAAGAAGGAGCTGTTCGACATCCCCGGCCTGGGGCTGGCCTTCCATCTGTTCGGTTGCCTGCCGGTGCGGCGGTTCGAGGCCGACCTCGGCGCCCTGCGAGAGGCCCGGCGCGTGCTGGAGCGGGGTCTGGCCCTGGGCATGTTTCCGGAGGGCACCCGCAGCGGCCGGCCGGGCATGAACCGCGCCTGGCCGGGCACCGCTCTCCTGGCCCTGCAGACGGGGGCGCCCGTGCTGCCGGTGGGCATCATGGGCAGCGAGCACATCCGCCTGCCGGGGGACATCGTGGCCTTCCTGCGCCTCCGTCGCTACCCTGTGCGGGTGGTCATAGGCCGCCCCTTCACGCTGCCCAGGCCGGAGCGGCTGCGCACCGCCCAGGTGGAGCGGGCCACCGAGGCCATCATGGCCCGCATCGCCGGCCTGCTAGACCCGCCCTACCGGGGTGTATATGCTAGAGTTGTGGCGGAGGCGATGGAGGGAAAGGAGTAACTATGGAGATCATCCTGGCCAGGGACATGGGGTTCTGCTGGGGCGTCCGCCGGGCCATCGAGATCATGGAGCGGGCGGCCCAGGAGAAGGGGGAGATCATCAGCCTCGGCCCCATCGTCCACAACCCCCTGGTCATGGCCAGGCTGGAGGAGAAAGGCGTGCGGCTGCTGGAGGGCAGAGACCTGTCCCGCCGGAGTCCTCTGGCTATCACTGCCCACGGTGCAGGGCCGGAGGTCTACGAGCGGGCCCGCGCCGAGGGGGTGGAGGTCATCGACACCACCTGCCCCATCGTCACCCGCTCCCAGCGCTGGGCGAAAAAGATGGCGGAGCTGGGCTTTACGGTGGTGGTCTTCGGCGACGCCGAGCACCGCGAGGTGAAGGGCGTTCTGGCCTGGACCCGGGGCAAAGGTATCGCGGTCAAGGACGTGGACGAGGTGCCGGCCCATGCCTCCCGGCTGGCCGTCATCTCCCAGACCACCCAGAATCCGGACAAGTTCGCCGAGTTCGTGGGGCGGCTATTGCGCGAGCGCATGGACACCATCCACGAACTGCGCCTGGTCAACACCCTGTGCAACGTCACCTCCAGCCAGCAGGAAGCGGCGCGGGAGCTGGCCCACGAGGCGGACGTGGTCATCGTCGTGGGCGGGCGGGGCAGCGCCAACACCCGCCACCTGGTCGAGGTGTGCCGAGAGGAGGGCACCGAGACCTACCACATCGAGAAGGCCGAAGAGCTGCAGCCCGGCTGGCTCAAGGGCAAGGAGCGAGTGGGCATCACCGCCGGCGCCTCTACCCCCGATTGGGCGGTGCAGGAGGTAGTGGCCCGCATCCAGGAGCTCATCGAGCAGAAGGCGGTACCCTAGCCAGCGCCGGCCGGGGACACCGCCCGTCCATGCCCCATGTGCGGCATCGTAGGCTACGTCGGCGGTAGGGAAGCGGCCCCCGTCCTGCTGGATGGGCTGCGACGGCTGGAGTACCGCGGCTACGATTCGGCCGGGCTCGCCGTCCTGGAGGAGGACGGCTCGATGGCGGTGCGCAAGCGGGCGGGCAAGCTGGAAGAGCTAGCCCGCGCCATCGAGGGGGCCTGGCCCAAGGGCAACATCGGCATCGGCCACACCCGCTGGGCCACCCACGGCCGCCCTACCGACGCCAACGCTCACCCCGTAGCCGACTGCACCGGCCAGGTGCTGGTGGTGCACAACGGCATCATCGAGAACTATCGGCCCCTGAAGGAATCGCTCCAGGGCCGGGGGCACCGTTTCCAGACCGAGACGGATACGGAGGTCATAGCCCACCTGGTGGAGGAGGGCCTGGGCCGCGGTCTGCCCCTGGCCCAGGCCACGCGCCAGGCCGTTTCCTGCCTGCAGGGGGCCAACGCCGTCCTGGTCATGGCCCGCCACTGCCCCCAGGGGCTGGTGGCCGCACGCCTGGGCAACGCCGGCGGCGTGGTAGTGGGCCTGGGCGAGGGCGAATGCCTGGTGGCCAGCGACCTGCCTGCCCTGTTACCTTACACGCGGCGCGTCCTGTTCCTGTCCGGCGGGGAGATGGCCGAGATCACCAGGGAGGGGGCCTGCCTCTCCACCCTCGCCGGGGAGCCGGTGTCGCGCCAGGCGGTGGAGGTGCCCTACGACCCCCTCTCGGTGGCCAAGGGGCCCTACAAGCACTTCATGCTCAAGGAGATCATGGAGCAGCCCGAGTGCGTCCTCGACACTCTCCGGGGACGGGTGGACTTCGAGGGCATGAGGGTCGAGCTGGAGGACGTCCACCTCTCGCCCGAGGTGCTGTCCCGCCTGCGGCGGGTGGTCCTGGTGGGCATGGGCACCAGCTACCATGCCGCCCTGGTAGGCAGACACTATATGGAGGCCATCGCCAGGCTGCCGGCCGAGGCCGAAAACGCCTCCGAGTTCCGCTACCGAGACCCGCTAGTGGGCCCTGAGACGCTGGTGGTGGCCGTCACCCAGTCGGGAGAGACGGTGGACACCCTGGCCGCCATGGAGGAGGCGCGGCGCAAGGGCTGTGCCCTGGCCGCCGTGTGCAACGTCATCGGCAGCCAGGCCAGTCGCATGGCCGATGCCGTGGTCTACACCCGCTGTGGCCTGGAGGTGGGCGTGTGCAGCACCAAGACCTTCACCGCCTCTCTGGTGGTGCTGTACCTGCTGGCCTGTTACCTGGCCCAGGCGCGGGGAGTGCAGCCGCCCGAGGCCCTCTCGTCGTTGCTCTCGCCCCTCGCCCGGCTGCCCTACCTGCTGGGGGAGGTCACCGAGCGGGCCGGGGAGTACGAGCGCCTGGCCCACACCTTCTACCGCTACAGCAACTTCCTCTACCTGGGCCGGGGCGTCCAGTACCCCATCGCCCTGGAGGGAGCCCTGAAGCTGAAGGAGGTCTCCTATATCCATGCCGAGGGCTACCCCGCCGGCGAGATGAAGCACGGGCCCATCGCCCTCATCGACCAGGACATGCCGGTGGTGGCCATCGCCGTGCGCGACCCCCTGTACGACAAGATGCGCAACAACCTGGAGCAGGTGAAGGCCCGGGAGGGGCGCCTCATCGTTCTGGCCAGCGAGGGGGACGAGGAGATGGCCCGCCTGGCCGACTATCCCCTGCACGTGCCTGACGCGTCGCCCCTCCTGCTGCCGGTGTTGACGGCCGTGCCCCTCCAGTTCTTCGCCTACTACATCGCCGTGCGCCGCGGCTGCGACGTGGACCAGCCCCGCAACCTGGCCAAGACCGTCACTGTGGAATAGCTGTCGGACTTGCAAGGCCCCTGATACGCCCAGACGCGATTCTGACATTTATCATTGACTGGACGCGCCCCCCAGGGGCCTTATAATAGGGCTCAGAGCAGGGCCGTGGCCCTCGATAGTGGGCGCTAGCCCCACACTCCAGAGGAGGGGAGCCCATGAAGGCTATCGTGTGGCTGGACGAGGTGGGCAAAGACGACGTCAAGTTAGCCGGCGGCAAGGGCGCCAACCTGGGCGAGCTGACGCGAGCGGGCATCCCGGTGCCGCCGGCCTTCATCGTGACCACCGACGCTTACTTCCTCTTTCTGCAGGAGGCTGGCCTGCGCGAGCAGCTGCGACGCGTGCTGGAGGGACTCGACCCCGACGACCCGGTGGCCCTCCAGAAGGCCTCCGCCCAGGCGCGCGAGCTGGTGCGCTGCGCGCCCATGCCCCGAGAGCTGGCCGAGGGCATCCGCGCGGCCTACCGACGGCTGGGAGGTGGGCCCGTGGCCGTGCGCAGCTCCGCTACCGCCGAGGACACGGCCGAGGCGTCCTTCGCTGGCCAGCAGGCGACCTTCCTCAACGTGGAAGGGGAGGAGGCGGTGGTCAGGGCGGTGCAGGAGTGCTGGGCGTCCCTGTTCGAGGCCCGCGCCATCTTCTATCGCGCCCACCACGGCTACGACCACCTGCAGGTGGGCATCGCCGTGCCCGTGCAGCGCATGGTCCAGTCGCACCGCTCCGGGGTCATATTCACCATCGAGCCCGTCACCGGCGAGGCCAACAAGATAGTAATCGAGGCCGCATACGGCCTGGGCGAGGCAGTAGTGTCGGGGGCGGTGACCCCCGACACGTATGTTGTGGACAAGGCGACGCTCCTCCTCCTGAGCAAGCGCGTGCACCCGCAGCTCCGCAAGCTGGTGCGCAACCCCGAGGCTGCCGCCGGGGAGGCCAACGTCTGGGTGGACGTGCCCACCCACGAGCGCGACCTGCCCAAGCTGAACGATGACGAGATACGCTATCTGGCCTCCCTCGCTCGCCAGGTGGAGGAGCACTACGGCTGCCCCCAGGACATCGAGTGGGCCGAGGAGGACGGCCGCTTCTACCTCCTCCAGGCCCGCCCCGTCACCGTCCTCATCGGCGCCAGCGAGGCCGCCGAGGAAGAGGAAGAGACGGCGCCGGTCCTGGCCGAGGGCAACGCCGGCAGCCCGGGCATCGCCTGCGGGGCGGTGCGCGTGGCCCTCAAGCCCGAGGACGCCCTGGCCAAGGTCCAGGAGGGCGACGTGCTGGTCACCACCATGACCGCCCCCGACTGGGTGCCGGCCATGAAGCGCGCCGCCGCCATAATCACCGAGCGCGGCGGCCGCACCTGCCACGCCGCCATCGTCAGCCGCGAGCTGGGCATACCCCTAGTCATGGGCGTGGAGGACGCCACCCAGCGCTTCCGGGACGGCCAGGTAGTGACGGTGGACGGCACCAGCGGCCGCATCTACGAAGGGCGGGCCGAGAAGCGGCTGGCCTGGTGGGCGGCGGAGCAGGAACGCCGCGCCCGCATCGGCCGCATCTCCACCCGCACCAAGGTGTACGTGAACCTGGCCGAGCCCGATCTGGCCGAGCGGGTGGCCCGCCGCCACGTGGACGGCGTGGGGCTGCTGCGGGCCGAGTTCATCATCGCCGAGCATATCGGCGTCCACCCCCGCCTCTGCCTCGAGGAGGGCAAGGCCGAGTGGTTCATCGAGCGGCTGGCCGACGGC
>BEIA01000088.1 GCA_002898715.1 bacterium HR24
GTCTCGGAAGGGAGTTCGGGGAGCTCCAGACCTGCCTCGGTCAGCTCGTCCGCCGCGTAGACGCTGAAGCCGCCCCCGGCGCCCACCACGGCCACGCGGGGGCCATCGGGGACTCCCAGAAACTGGAAGGCCACGCAGGCGTCGGCCATCTCCTCTACGCTGTCGGCGCGGATGGCCCCCACCTGCCGCAGCAGGGCATCGAACACCTGCATGGAGCCGGCAAGGCTGCCGGTGTGGGACAGGGTGGCCCGGCCGCCCACTGCGGTGCGTCCCCCCTTCAGCACCACCACCGGCTTTCGGGCGGCGGCCTCACGTATAGCCGCGAGGAAGCGGCGACCGTCCTTGACGCCCTCTATGTAGGCGCAGATGACCCGGGTCTCGGGGTCGTGGGCCAAGTAGGACAGCAGCTCCGATTCGTCGATATCGCTGGCGTTGCCATAGCTCACCACCTTGGCGAAGCGGACGCCGCGGCTGGCTGCTGCCTGCACCAGGTCGGTGGCATGCCCGCCGCTCTGCGAGATGAAGGAGATGGGCCCCGACTCGCGGGGGAACTCGGGCGAGAAGGAGAGTCTCGAGGCCGGGACGTACAGGCCCATGCAGTTGGGGCCGAGCACGCGGATGCCAGCCTCACGGGCCCTGGCCACCACCCGGCGTTCCAGCTCGGCTCGCTCCTCTTCCCCCGTCTCGCCGAAGCCAGCGGTGAAGAAGTGGATGGAGCGTACGCCCTTGGCGATGCAGTCCTCCACCAGGCCCGGCACGGCATGTGCGGGCACGCAGGATATGACGTGGTCCACCGGCCCGGGTATGTCGCGGACGCTGGCATAGCAGCGGCGCCCCAAGATCTCCCCGTATTTGGGGTTGACGGGGTACAGTTCCGGGAAGCCCATCTCCACCAGGGCGGTGAAAAAGGCGAGGCTCACGCCGGCGAAAGTCCCCCGCTCCAGCCGCTCGGGCGGAGACACGCCGGCGACGGCAACGCTGCGAGGGCGAAACAGGAAATCGAGAGCGAGGGGGTCGCTATCGGGCCCCCTCGCCTCTGCCCGCGATGCGCTGGCTGCCATAGCGTAAACAGAGGGTGCCGGCCGCAACGGTCCGGCCCCCACGCTGACTCTAGCATGTCCTTTTACCGCGGCGCAACCTTTACGCTCACGCTGCCAGCCAGGGCCCGCCCTTCGCCCGGAGCTCGCGTGCAGGCCTTGTCAGGGAGCCATGGGGCCACTATTAAGTAAGTAAGGCTCGACCGACGGCAGCGACTTCCGGAGGTATGACATGGTGGCGACCAGCGTCATGAAGGCCCAGGTGCTCAGGGGCCCGGACAGGATGGAGCTCGAGACGCTGCAGGTGCCTCGCCCTGGCCCCGGCGAGGTACTGGTGAGGGTGACTCACTGCGGCATCTGCGGCAGCGACGTCAAGTACTACCATGGCTCGGTGCCGCTCCAGTACCCGCGCATTCTGGGCCACGAGATCGTCGGGGTGGTGGAGGCGGACGAGAGCGGCCGCCTCCGGCCCGGCACGCGGGTCGTGGTGGACCCCATGGTCTACTGCGGCGCCTGCGCAGAGTGCCAGGACGGCCTCACCCACCTTTGCGCCAACGGCCGCCTGGCGGGTATGAGCGCCGATGGCGGCTTCGGCGAGTATATGGCCGTCCCCACGGGAAACGTGTACCCCCTGCCCGACCACGTCCCCAACTCGGTAGCAGTGACGGTGCAGCCCCTCACCACCTGTGTCCACAGTCAGCGCCTCGTCTCCTTCTTCCCGGGGGATACCATGGTGGTCCTGGGCATGGGGGTGACGGGACTGCTGCACGCCCAGCTAGCCAGGCTGCGAGGAGCGCGGCTCGTCATCGGGGTGGACGTGGCCACCTGGAAGCGCGACCTGGTCCGCGAGATGGGGGTGGACGAGTTCCTGGAGGCAGGCTCCGAGCTGGAACGGGTGCGAGAGCTGACAGGCGGCCGCGGCGCCGATGTGGTCATCGATGCGGTGGGGTCGGTGCCCACCTTTGCCCGCTCCATAGAGCTGGTGCGGCCCGGGGGGCAGGTGCTGGTGTTCGGCACTATCCCCGCCACGTCCGGCGAACTGCCCTTCTACCAGATGTACTACAAGGAGGTGCGAGTCCTGTTCAGCCGCGCCCACCGGCCCGACGATTTCCGCACGGCGCTGCGACTCATCGAACGGCGGCAGGTCGAGCTGGAGCCGTTGGTCACCCATGTGCTGCCCCTGGCACGGGCCCGGGAGGCCCTGGCCCTGCTAGAGGATCCCCGGGCGCCGCGACTGAAGGTCGTGCTGGAGCACTCGGTCTGACAGCGCGGCGTTTTCGGGGCTGGCCGGGGGATTGTGGGGAGCTCAGGTGGCCTGTCGGGCGGGCTGGAACTGGCGCTCTACCGAGATGACGCCGCGCACCGTCTCTAGCTTGTTGAGCAAGCGCATGAGCTGGGCGATGCCCCTGGTCTCCAACGTGACATAAATGGTGATGGTGCCGTCGGGGTGCTCGTCGGTGTGGACGCCGGTCATGTTTACCCGCTCGTCGGCCACCAGGGTGGACACGTCGCGCAGGAGGCCCACCCGGTCCCAGGCATCGATGCGTATGGCCACGGGGTAGACGCTGCCGCTATCGGCCCATTCCACTTCCACCAGGCGTTCCCTCTCCAAGGCCAGTATGTTACGACAGTCCTGGCGGTGGATGGTCACGCCCTCGCCGCGGGTCACGTAGCCAACGATGGCATCGCCGGGCACGGGCTGGCAGCAACGGGCCAGGCGGGTCAGGAGGTCGCCAGTCCCCAGCACGCGCACGCCGCCGGTGTATGTGGGGCGCTGGGTCGGGGGGGCTGTGGTGGGCTCGGCCGGCGGCTCGATGAGGTGCGAGAGGCGTAGCGCCACCTGCTGGCTGCTCATCTCGCCGTAGCCGATGCGCAGGCACAGCTCCTCCAGCGTCGGCGCCTGGGTGACGCGCAGGACCTCCTCCTCGACCTCGCTCAGTTGCAGGCCGAGCCGCTTCAGCTCCCGCTCCAGCATCTCGCGGCCACGAGCGATGTTCTCCGCCCGCTCCTGTCGTTTGAACCACTGACGGATCTTCTGGCGGGCATGGCTCGTGCGCACGTACCCCAGATGAGGGTTCAGCCAGTCGCGGGACGGGCCGCGCGAGGTCCTGCTGGTGATGATCTCCACGACGTCGCCGTTCTGGAGCTGGTAGTTGAGGGGCACCAGGCGGCCGTTGACCCTGGCCCCGACGCAAGAGTGCCCCAGGTCGGTATGGATCAAATAGGCGAAGTCGATGGGCGTGGCGCCGCGGGCCAGCTCCTTCACCTCTCCTTTGGGCGTGAAGACGTAGACCTGGTCCTGGAAGATGTCGGTCTTGACGGCCTCCACCAATTCGGCAGCGCCGGCCAGCTCGCGGTGCCACTCCAGGAGCTGGCGCAGCCAGGCCAGGCGCTCCAGGTAGCGGGCATCGCCCCCGCTCCCCTCCTTGTAACGCCAGTGGGCGGCCACGCCATACTCGGCCACCCGATGCATGCCGTGGGTGCGGATCTGCACCTCCAGCGGCCTACCGCCCGGCCCCATGACGGTGGTGTGCAGGGACTGGTACATGCTCTCTTTGGGCTTGGCGATGTAGTCGTCGAAGGTGCCGGGGATGGGCGTCCAGAGGCCGTGGATGACGCCCAGGGCCTTGTAGCAGTCGGGCACCGTGTCCACCAGCACGCGCACCGCCAGCAGGTCGTATATCTCGTTGGGGCTCCGGCCCTCTACTACGTAGCGCTGCATCTTCTGGTAGATGCTGTAGATATGCTTGGCCCGCCCGTGCACCTCGGCCTGGATGCCGTTGCGGGCCAGTTCGGACTTCAGCAGTTCCTGCACCTGGGCGATGTAGCGCTGGCGGGCCTCCCGCTTGGCGGCCAGCATGGCAGCGATGGCCCGGTACTTGTCGGGCTCCAGGTAGCGGAAGGCCAGGTCTTCCAGTTGCCACTTGAACTGCCAGATGCCCAGCCGCGAGGCGAGGGGAGCGTAGATCTCCAGCGTCTCCCGGGAGATGCGGACCTGGTCCTCCGGCGGCAGAGCGTAGAGGGTGAGCATGTTGTGGAGGCGGTCGGCCAGCTTGATCAGGACCACTCGCAGGTCCTGTGCCATGGCCAGGAACATCTTGCGCAGGTTTTCGGCCTGCAACCGCTCGTCGGCGGCCTTGTCCTCCAGCGCCTGCCACGGGATC
Source organism: bacterium HR24 (assembly GCA_002898715.1). GTDB lineage: Bacteria > Chloroflexota > Dehalococcoidia > SM23-28-2 > HRBIN24 > HRBIN24. The sequence goes on from BEIA01000088.1 coordinate 4,202, forward strand.
TGTCCCAGCTTGGTCACGCCCTCCACCAACCGGGCCACAGTGCGCCCGAAGCGCTTTTCCAGCTCATGGTTGGTGACGCCGCAGTCCTCCTGGACGTCGTGCAGGAGGGCGGCCGCCACTGTCTCGGCGTCCAGTTGCAGCTCGGCCACGCTGTAGGCGGCATGCAGGGGGTGGGTGATGGTGGGGTCGCCCGAGCGGCGGAACTGGCCCTCGTGGCAGCGGGTGGCGAACTCCAGCGCCCGCTCCACCAGGGCCACGCCTGCGGGCGGTAAATACTCGCGCACCTTGGTCAGGAGGTCCTCCGGCCCTACCGTACGGGGCATCATGGCTAGAATAAGTTTATCACAGCCCAAAGCAGTCTCATGGGCCGAGTGGTTTGGGGCGGCGGGAGCCTAGCCATAACCGTCTCAGACCCCAGTCCACCAGTCCTGGCGCCAGCTCCTTCAGCAGCACGGCCAAGCGGTCGCCCGCGGTGACATAGACGGTCCGCTCCTCGCGCTGGACAGCCTGCACGATGCGTCGGCCCACCTTCTGCGCCGGCACCCCCCGCAGGGCAGCGGAAGGGGAGGGGGTAGCCAGCTCGCGCAGCTTGTTGCGGTGGAACTCGGTGGCGGTGTAGCCGGGCAGGACGCAAATCACCCGGATCCCGTCCTCGGCCAGCTCCAGGCGCATGGCGTCTGAAAGGGCGATGAGCGCCGCTTTGGTGGCGGCGTACGCGGCGCTGTAAGGGGTTGCGATGCGGCCCGCCACGGACGAGACATTGACGATAACGCCCCGGCGCTGCCGGCGCATGTGTGGCGCGACCGCCTGTATGCAGTGGATGGCCCCGAAAAAGTTGACGTCGAACAGGTAGCGCACATTGTCCACGGAGCCGTCGGCCACGGAGGCGTCCAGTCCCAGGCCGGCGTTGTTCACCAGCACGTCCACTCCTCCCAGTTCGGCCACGGCCCGCTCTACCAGCGCCTGCACCTGCGCGCGGTCGCTGACGTCGGCCGGAACCACGAGGCAGCGCCCTGAAAAACCCGCGGCCTCTCTGCACGCCGATTCTAGCCCTGCCCGGTCGCGGGCCGCCTGGACCACGTGGGAGCCGGCACGGGCGAACTCGAGGGCCGCCGCCCGGCCGATGCCGCTCGAGGCGCCAGTAACGATGACGCGCGCTCCCTTCAGCTCCATGCCTGACCTCCTATGGGCGGGTCCATCTCGCCAGTGGCCCCTCGCGGATGGGGACCGGCGGCCCGCTCCCGTTATGCGGACGTCCGCGCACCGGCGGTCTCCAGCGGGCGCTGTCGGGCAGCCACTGGGCTCGCCTGGGCTACTACTTCGCGAGGCCGCCCCCTCAGCCTTGGCACCGGCATGACGTTCCGGTATCCTCAAAGCTAGCGGGCCCGTCATCTTGGTGCAACGAGAAGACCCCCGATGTCGCTGCGTTACCAGGCCCCCCGCGGCACCCAGGATATCCTCCCCGAGGAACAGCCATACTGGGACTGGGTGCGGGACACGGCCGCTCGGCTGGCCGGCCTCTTCGGCTATGGTCGGATAGACACCCCCGTGTTCGAGCCGGCGGCGCTGTTCGTGCGCACCACCGGCGAGGCGACGGACATCGTCCAGAAGGAGATGTACGTCTTTCAGGACCGGGGCGGCCAGGAGCTGGCCCTGAGGCCAGAGGGGACGGCGCCCGTCTGCCGGGCCTACCTGGAGCACGGGCTGCACGCCCGGCCCCAGCCCGTGCGCCTCTGGTACATCGCACCTATTTTCAGATATGACCGCCCCCAGGCGGGGCGATACCGCCAGCACCACCAGTTCGGGGTCGAGGCCATCGGCGACGAGAGCCCCGCCCTGGACGCAGAGGTGATAGAGCTGTTGTGGAGCCTGTACGGAGAGCTGGGCCTATCCGGCCTCACGCTGCGGCTAAACTCCATCGGCGACCGCAACTGCCGGCCCGCCTATGTGGCCGTGCTGCGCGAGTACTATAGCGACAAGTTGGACAGGGTCTGCGCCGACTGTCGCGACCGTTTCCAGCGCAACCCGCTGCGGTTGCTGGACTGCAAGCAGGAGAGCTGCCAGCCCGTCATCGCCGGGGCGCCTGCCCTGACCGACCACCTGTGCGCCGAGTGCGCCGAGCACTTCGCGCAGCTCAGGGGCTACCTGGACGCCCTGGGCATCCCCTACGAACTCGAGCCGAGGCTGGTGCGCGGCTTCGACTACTACACGCGCACTGTATTCGAGGTGCACCCACCGGTAGAGGGCGCGCAGTCGGCCATCGGCGGCGGTGGCCGCTACGACGGCCTCATCGAGGAGCTGGGCGGCCCGCCGACGCCTGCCGTGGGGTTCGGCACCGGCATCGAGCGCATAATCCTCAACCTGAAGCGGCAAGAGGTAGCGGTGCCCCAGGGCAGAGGCGTACAGGCCTTCGTGGCCTACCAGGGCGCCCAGGCGCGGCTATCCGCCCTGCGACTGGCCAGTAGGCTACGGCGACAGGGCATCGCCACAGTGGTGGCTACCGGCGACCGCTCGCTGAAGGCCCAGATGCGCCAGGCCGACGCCCGCGGCGCCCGCTATGCCCTCATCCTGGGGCCCAGGGAGGTGGAGACGGGCACCGTCACCGTGCGCCGCCTGGCCGACGGCCACCAGGAGACGCTACCTGCCGAAGAGGTCGTCTCCCGTCTGCGCCCCTAGCCTCGTGCTATAATGCCATCGGGCCCCCGAGTGGGGGCCCGCGCTATTGTGGTGAGCACCATGTGGGAGAAGCTGGAAGAGCTGGAGCGTCGCTTCGAGGAGCTGGCCCACGAGATGGCCCGCCCCGAGGTGGCCGCCGACTACGAGCGGCTCCAAGCCTTGGCCAAGGAGCACGCTGCTCTGGAGCGCACCGTGGCACTCTACCGCGAGTACAAGCGACTGCGGCAGGCTGCCCGGGATGCCGAGGCCATCATCGAGGACGGCTCCGACCCCGAGTTGGCGGCCCTGGCCCGGGAGGAGCTCACTCAGGCCCAGTCCGAGATGGAGCGGCTGGAGCGGGAGCTCCGGCTGGCATTACTGCCCAAGAGTCCCCTGGACGAGAAAGACGTCATAGTGGAGATACGGGCAGCGGCGGGCGGCGAGGAAGCCGCCCTGTTCGCCGCCGACCTGTTCCGCATGTACTCCCGCTACGCCGAGCGCCAGGGCTGGGAGGTAGAGGTAATCTCCAGCAACCCCAGCGACCTGGGCGGCTTCAAGGAGGTCATCTTCGAGGTGCGGGGCAAGGGGGCCTATTCGCGCCTCAAGTACGAGAGCGGCGTCCACCGCGTGCAGCGCGTGCCTGTGACCGAGGCCGGCGGGCGCATCCACACTTCTACCGCAACGGTGGCGGTGTTGCCCGAGCCCGACGAGGTAGACCTGCATATCGACGAGAAGGATCTGCGGGTAGAGGTTTTCGGCGCCTCTGGCCACGGCGGTCAGCACATCCAGAAGAACGCTACTGCGGTCCGCGTGACCCATATACCGACCGGGCTGGTGGTAGTCTGCCAGGACGAGCGGTCGCAGCACCGCAACCGCCAGCGAGCCATGCAGGTCCTGCGCGCCCGCTTGCTGGACATGGAGCAGCGCAGGCAGCAGGAGGAGATCGAGGCCACGCGCCGTTCGCAGGTGGGCAGCGGCGAGCGGGCGGAGAAGATCCGTACCTACAA
>BEIA01000089.1 GCA_002898715.1 bacterium HR24
CGCTGCTGCGGCCCTTGACGGTGATGCTCACCTCCCTGCTCTTGCGCAGGGACTCCAGCAGGGCCTCCGTGGCCACAGCGCCTCACCTCCCACCCTTGCTCGCCCGCGCCGTCGCCTGCACTATCTGGACGAAGGCATCGGCCTTGAGGCTCGCCCCGCCCACCAGCGCGCCGTCCACCCCCGGGCGGGTGACGAACTCGGCGATGTTGGCGGGGCTGACGCTGCCGCCGTAGAGGATGCGGGTCTGCTCCGCCGTCTGGTCTCCCAGGTATCGGGCGATGAGCTCCCGCACGAAGGCTATGGCCTCCTCCGCCTGGTGGCCGGTGGCAGCCACGCCGGTGCCGATGGCCCACACAGGCTCGTAGGCCACCACCAGGCCGTCGGCGCGGCCGAGGCCCTCCAGGGCGGAACGCATCTGCCGCTCCAGCACGGCATGGGTATGACCGCGGGCCCGCTCCTGCGACGTCTCGCCCACGCAGAGGATGGGCATGAGGCCCTGGGCCAGGGCTGCCTCCAGCTTGCGACGGACGGCGTCGTCGGACTCGCCGAACACGTGCCTCCGCTCCGAATGGCCGATGATGACGTACTGTACGGCCTCGGCCAGCATGGCCGGGCCCACCTCGCCGGTGGCGGCCACGTCGTCCTCCCAGTGGGTGTCCTGGGCGCCGATACGTATGTCGGAGCCGGCGAGGACGTCCCGCACCGGCAGTATGTGGAGGAAGGTCGGGCAGACGGCCACCTCCACTCCGTCCAGGCCCTGCAGCTTCTCGCGCAGGGAAGAAGCGAGGGCGCGAGCGCTGTCCAGGCGCAGGTGACACTTCCAGTTGCCGGCGACGAGGGGAAGGCGCATCTCAGGCACCGTATTTCTTCAGCCGGCGGGCATGGGCCAGGGCGAGGGGCATCACATCTACGGCCGGGAAGGTGCCCAGGATGCCCCGCTGGAGGGCCACTTCGTTGAAGGCATCGCACTCGTCGGCCCGGGCCCAGCGGGCCCGCATCATGAAGGGCACGGGGTGCCAGGAGTGCCCGGACATAACGGCCGGGGTCGAGTGGTCGCCGGTGACGATCAGCACATCCGGGTCCAGCTCCACCAGCGCAGGGATGGCCCGGTCGGCGGCCTCGATGGCCTCCACCTTGCGGTCGAAGTCGCCGTCCTCGCCGGCGGTGTCGGTGGCCTTGTAGTGGACGAAGAAGTAGTCGTAGCGTTCCCAGTGCTCCCGCACCGAGGCCACAGCGTCCTCCAGCCGCGGCCCCGAGGGCAAGGGGTGCATTCCCACCAGCTTGCCCAGGCCGCGGTACATGGGATAGTAGGCCACGGCGGCCGCCCGCAGCCGGAACACCTCCTGGACGGTGGGCCAGTGGGGGCGCACGGCAAAGCCCCGCAGGAGGAGCATGTTGGCGGGCGCCTCGTCGCGCAGGCGCCGGGCCGCCTCCTCCACGAAGCGGGCCACCAGCCCGGCGGTGCGCTCCCCTTCCGGGGCGGTGGCGGTGGCAGGGAGGGGCGGCACGCCTTCGCGTTGGGGGTCGGTGTCCGCCACCCGGTCCGAAAGGCCCTGGCCGCGGAAGACCACCAGGAAACGGTGCTCCCGCACGGGCTCCACCAGCACCTGCACGCCATCGACCTGGATGCCCTGCAACTTGGCCACCAGCCGGGCGCAGCGCTCGGAGTCGATGCGGCCCGCCCGCCGGTCAGTGACGATGCCCCGGTCGTCCACAGTACAGAAGTTGCCGCGGGCGGCCACATCGCCTGGCTGCAGGTCGAAATCGATGCCCAGGGCCTCCAGCACGCCGCGGCCCACCTGGAAGCGGACGGGGTCGTAGCCGAACAGGGCCAGGTGGCCGGGACCGCTGCCCGGGGTGATGCCCGGGGCCACGGGGACGGTCAGACCGCACATGCTCTCCCGGGCGAGCCTGTCCAGGTTGGGGGTGTAGGCCGCTTCCAGCTCCGTTCGTCCCGTCTCCGGGTGCGGGAGTCCCCCCAGGCCGTCCATGACCAGCAGCACGATCTTGGAATCGGCCTCGACGCTCAGCTCGCGCGCTAGCTCCAGGTCCATCGTCAGCACCAATTATCGGGCATGGGCGGCCGGGGTCGCTAGGGGCGGCCGGCCAGCGTTGCCCCTGGTTCGTTGAGCCGCATGATGGACGCCCAGTCATCGTCGCCCCAGCCGCAGGACAGGGCGGTGAGGAAGCGGTCGCGCACCAGGCTGGCGACGGGGAGGGCCAGGGCCTTCTCCTCGCCCGCCTGCAGGGCCAGCTTAACGTCTTTCAGGCCATGACGGAGCTTGAAGCCCGCTGGCTGGAACCGGCCCTCCAGGGCGATGCGGCCATAATTGGCGTAGATGGGGGAGCGGAAGACCCGCTCGGCCACTACCTCCATGAACAGTCTGGGATCCACATCGTGCCGGCGCACCAGGGCGATAGCCTCGCCCACGGCCTCGATAGCGGCGGAGATGAGCATGTTGCCGGCGATCTTTACCAGGTGGGCGGCGGCCGGGTCGGGGCCGGCATCGGTGAACCCGGCCCCCATGGCCTCCAACAGCGGTCGACAGCGCTCTATGTGCTCGGGGGCGCCGCTGGCCACGATCCACATGGAACGGGCGGCTGCGGCGTCGGGCCGGCCGAACACGGGCGCGCCCACGTAGCCCTGGCCCCGCTGAGCATGGGCCTGGGCCGCCCGGCGAGCGGTGGCCACGCCGATGGTGCTCATGGACAGGTGCACGGCGCCCGCGGGCATTGCTTCCAGTATGCCCTCGGGGCCGAAGACCACCTGCTCGAGGGCCGCGTCGTCCGAGAGCATGGTCACCACCACCTCCGCGTCCTTGGCCGCTTCGGCCGGGGACGATGCCACCTCGGCCCCCTCCCTGGCCAGCTCGTGGGCGCGGGCGGCGGTACGGTTGTAGGCGCGCACCTGGTGGCCCGCCGCCAGCACATTGCGGGCCATGGGCATCCCCATGTTGCCCAGACCGATGAAGCCGACTTTCATGCCGCGACCCTCCTTGGGGCTTTATTCTCTTCAGGCGTCTGCCAGGACGGCAATCCCCGGCAACTCCTTGCCCTCCAGGAACTCCAACGTGGCTCCCCCGCCGGTGGAGACGTGGGTGAAGCTGTCGACGAGGCCCAGGGCCTCCACCACCGCTGCCGTCTCACCTCCGCCCACGATGGTGACCGCCCCCTTCAGGCCGGCGATGATTTTCGCCAGCCGCCGCGAGCCGCGGGCGAAGGGCTCTATTTCCATGATGCCCACGGGCCCGTTCCAGACGACGGTCCGGCAGTCCTCCAGGGCGCGGGCGAACACGTCCAGGGTCGTATCGCCGATGTCGACGATGTGCCAGCCCGCTGGCACCTCCCGTACGGACACGCGGCGAGTGCCGGCATCGGCGGCCACCCGGTCGGCGACGATGACGTCGCTGGGGAGGAGCAGCCGGACACCCCGCTCCCGCGCCTCGGCCATGAGCCGCCGCGCCTCCTCCAGGTAGTCGTCTTCCACCAGCGAGTCGCCCACCGGGAAGCCCTCGGCCTTGAGGAAAGTGTTGGCCATGCCACCGCCCAGCAGCAGACGGTCGGCCCGCTGCAGCAGGTTGTGCAGGACTCCGATCTTGGTGCTGATCTTGGCCCCGCCGATGACGGCGGCGAAGGGGCGCTCCGGCTCCAGAGCTCGCGACAGGTTGGCTATCTCCCGCTCCATGAGCAGCCCCGCCACCGCCGGCAGGTAGGCGGCGACCCCTGCCGTGGAGGCGTGGGCGCGGTGGGCGGCGGCGAAGGCGTCGTTGACGAACACGTCGGCCAGGCGGGCCAGGGCGCGGGCGAACTCGGGGTCGTTCTTCTCCTCCTCGGGGTGAAAGCGGACGTTCTCCAGCAGGAGCACGTCGCCCGGCCCCAGGGACGCCACCATGGCCTCTGTCTCGGGGCCGACGCAGTCCGGGGCGAGGGGCACATGGCGGCCCAGCAGTTCCGACAGTCGTCGGGCCACGGGCGCCAGGCTCAGGGACTCGTCGCGGCCCTTGGGCCGCCCCAGGTGAGAACAGAGGACGATGCGCGCCCCCTGCTTCTGCAGGTAAGCGATCGTGGGCAGGGAGGCCCGGATGCGAGCATCGTCCAGGACGCGGGCGGTCTGGGTCTCCAGGGGTACGTTGAAGTCCACTCGCACCAGCACTCGTTTGCCGCGCACGTCTATGTCGCGGACGGTCTTCTTGGCCACGTTCGCCTCCGTCTCGGGGTGTCGGGGAGCATCAGGGAGCGAGGGTGAGATGGGACTCCAGGTGCTTCTCCACCTGCGGCCGGTCCCAGGGCATGGGGTGGTACTCGCCCCGCAACCATAGCTGGAGCTGGTCGGCGTAGTGGCGGCTGGCCGGGTTGCCCGACTGGCCTCCAGGCAGCACGCCCAGGCTGCGGTTGAAGTCGGCCAGGTCGACGATCATGCGCCAGGAGGCGGCGAAGCTCACCACCTCGTAGCCGTCATAGGGGAGGAAGGCGGCCTGGGCCACGGTGTTGGCGTCGCCACCCACCGGGTAGGGGCCGCGGTTGAAGATGGGCGCCAGCGCCCGCACCTGGCCCAGGGGGTGCCGGAGGACGAGGCGGTGGAGCCGGCCCCACTGCCAGCGGGTCATATCGTCGCCCAGGCGGCGGCGCAGGTCACGGACCGCCTCCACCAGAGCCTGTTCGGCCACCTCGCGCCAGGTGCGGCCGGGGAACCAGTCGGGTCGCTCCTCCATCTTTCGCTGCAGCCACGAGGCGGCGTCGATGAAGAAGTGGCCGGCGTCGCGCAAGGGGTGCACCGGCCGGCCCAGGAGAAAGTCGGCCATGGCCCCCACCTTCTCCTCCAGCGCCCTCTTGACCAAGTTGACGAAAAACGACTCGACGATGGCCGCGGCGATGCTCTCCGGGTGGAGGGTGCCGTCCCAGGCGCCGACGAAGGTCTGAGCGCGCCGCGCCCACGAGTCCCTGGGCTCCAGGGAGAGGATAAGCCGGGCGAGCCACTCACCCGGCAGCGAGTAGAGGTCGGTCTGCAGGGCCTTGAAGTCCTCGACCGACAGGGCCTCCTTGGCGGTGAGCCCCTGCACGATGCGCTCGATGCGAGGGCTGTCCACGTATTCGGCGCTGAGAAAGTGGGGGTAGTCGTCGTCCACCACCTTGTTGTTTGCTGTGGCCAGCCAGTGGGTGGGCGGGTTGAGGGCGAACGGGAGCTCCTCGAACGGCAGGAACCCTTCCCATTCGTACTCGCCGCTCCAGCCCGGCACCGGCGCCAGGCCCATGCCGTTCCTGCGCACTGGCACCAGCCCGGCCATCTGGTAGCCGATGTTGCCGTCGACGTCGGCGTATACGAAGTTCAGGGTGCTGGCCAGCCACCCGCGCAGGGCGTTGCGGAACTGGTCCCAGTTTTCGGCCTGCATGATGGCCACCAGGCTGCCCGCGAAGTCGCGCTCCTCCAGGCATACGGTGCGCAGGGCCAGGGCGCGCTCCTCGCCTGGCAGGCAGGGGCTGATGATGGGCCCGTGGCGGGTGACGACCACCTCCTCCACCACGGGCTCCTCGCGCCCCCGCACCCGGATCTCCTCCCTAACCACCTCCCCCTGCTCCCAGCGTCCCTGGTACTGGTAGCGGGACGGGTTCGACTGGTCCAGGCGCTCTATGTACAGGTCGTCCTGGTCCACCATAGCGGCGGTGACTCCCCAGGCGATGCGGTGGTTGTGCCCGATGATGATGCCCGGCAGGCCGGCCAGGCACACGCCGGCAGCCCTGAGGCCCGGGGCCTCCAGATGGGCCTCGTACCAGATACACGGCAGGCCCAGCGGCAGGTGAGGGTCGTTGGCCAGCAGCGGTCGGCCGGTGACGGACTTGCTGCCGTCCACGACCCAGTTGTTGCTCAGGCCGCCGCGGGTGGCGGCCAGGGCGAGCTGGCGGAACTCCTGGCGAAGGTCGGGGCCGGCCCCGCGGGACGTGGCCCCCGGCGGCAGCACCAGGGGCTTGCCGAGAGGATACTGCGGCTCCAGTTCGGCCAGCACATCGGGGCCGTAGCGGTCCATCAGCCAGGCGCGGAGCACCTCCCTGTCCCAGTTGCCGGAAAGGGTCCAGGCGATGAATCGGCCCACGGCGAGAGAGTCGGACACCTGCCACGGCTGGGGACGGTAGCGCAGTATCATGCATTCCACGGGCAGGGGGCCGGACGAGAGCCAGGCGTTGACACCGGCGGCGAAGGCCTCCAGCGCCTCCCTCGCCTCCGGCTGCAGCCGGTCGACGTCGCGCCGGGCCACCCGCCCGAGGCCTACGCGGCGCGTGAGACGGTCGTAGGCGAGGGCCTCCTCGCCCAGCACTTCGGCCAGGCAGCCGGTGGCGAGCCGGCGGTGGAAGTCCAGTTGCCAGAGGCGGTCCTGGGCCTGCACATAGCCCAGGGCGAAGAACAGGTCCCACAGGTTGCGGGCATAGATGTGGGGCACGCCCCAGCGGTCGCGCAGTACCTCCACTTCCTCGCGCAGGCCCACCAGCCGCAGCCGACGCCTGCTGGGCCCGGGCCGTCCCCGCAGGGCGCGGTAGACCAGAGCCGCCGCCCCCAGGCCGACGGCCGCTGCCAGGGCAGCGCCCCTCACGCCCCGCAGCGAGGACATCGGCCCTCCCGCTGACTACGGCCCGGGGGGTTTACTGCTAACGAGTATTGGTCGTTGACAGGTTCGCGTCGCGGGGCTAGCATGGGAACCAAACGACCTGCCATGTCCCAGGACGGCCCTCCCTCCAGCCACCGCCTCGCCACGTCCGATGACGTGGAGGTCTCTGCCTACCTCGAGATCGCCCGCGAGCGAGAGGGACAGGCACCTGCCCCGGAGCCGCCAGCGGCGCGATCCCGCCCGGAGGCGGTGGTCGTCCTGGACTTCGGCTCCCAGTATAGCATGCTCATCGCCCGCAGGGTGCGGGAGTGCAACGTCTACTGCGAGCTGGTGCCACCCAGCGCCACCTGGGAGGAGGTGGCGCGCCTCTCGCCCCGCGGCTTCATACTCTCGGGGGGCCCAGCTTCGGTCTATGAGTCCGGCGCGCCTACGGCCCCCGATTACGTGTTCGCCTCGGGCCTGCCCGTGCTGGGCATCTGCTACGGCATGCAGCTTCTCGCCCACCAGCTGGGCGGGCGCGTGGCGCCGTCGGAGCGACGGGAATACGGCCATGCCCTGCTGCAGGTGGACGACGGGGCCTCGCCCCTCTTCGCCGGGCTGCCCCGCTCTTTCCCTGTCTGGATGTCCCACGGGGACCAGGTGACGGAGCTGCCGCCGGGCTTCCGCGCCCTGGCGCACTCGGACAACTCGCCGGTGGCAGTGATGGCCGACGACTCGCGCCTGTTCGGTCTCCAGTTTCACCCCGAGGTGGCCCACACGCCCCTGGGGAAGGAGATCATCCGCAACTTCCTGTACCGGGTGTGTGGCTGTAGGGGCGACTGGACGCCGGGGAGCTTCATCGCCGAGGCGGTGGAGCGCATACGGGAGACGGTGGGCAAGAGCCGCGTCCTCTGTGCCCTCTCGGGCGGTGTGGACTCGGCAGTGACGGCCGCCCTGGTCCACCGGGCCGTGGGCGACCAGCTCACCTGCATCTTCGTCAACAACGGCCTCTTGCGGAGGGAGGAGCCGGAGCGGGTGCAGGACACCTTCCGCCGGCACCTGGGCATACCGCTCGTGTATGTGGACGCCACCAGGACCTTCCTGGAGCGCCTGCGGGGGGTGACCGACCCGGAGGAGAAGCGCAAGGTCATCGGCGAGACGTTCATCCGGGTGTTCGAGGCCGAAGCAGGCAAGCTGGGCGAGTTCGAGTTCATCG
>BEIA01000090.1 GCA_002898715.1 bacterium HR24
TGCGCTCCAACTGGCTCCACGAGCTCTTCCACGACGCCCGCCACACGGCCGGGTTCCCCTGTCACTAGGCCATGAGTAGCTCGCCGCTGGCCCAGAACCTGAAGGCGGCGCTGGGCGCCGGCGCGCTGGCCGGGATGCTGGTGGCACTCTACCACTTCCTGGCCACGGAGCCGGTGTTGCAAGAGGCCATCGGTCGGGAGGCGGCCCTGGGGCCGGTGCAGGAGGTGTTCCCGCGCTCGGTGCAGAGGCTGGGCCTGTTCGGCGGCTTTCTGCTCTACGGCGTGTCCTGGGGGCTGATATTCGCCGGGGCCTACTCCCTACTGGAGCGCGACCTCCCCGGAAGGCATCCGTGGCAGAAAGGGGCCGTCCTGGCCATAGCTGCCCTGTGGGCGGTGGCCATCTTCCCCTTCCTGAAGTTCCCCGCCAACCCGCCCGGCGTGGGCGACGAAGGCACCGTCGAGTCGCGTCAGGCGGGGTACCTCGTCTTCACCCTCCTGTCGGCTCTCTCGCTGCTGGTGGCGTGGAAGCTGGGAAGGGTCGCTGGGGCCCGTCGGCCGTGGGCATGGGCCGCTGCCCTGGGGCTGTACGTGGCCGCCTGTGCCCTGATGTTTCTGCTGGTGCCGCGTCCCGAGGATGACGTCCCGTCATCCCTCGCCGACCTGGTGCCCCGCTTCCGGGCGCTGTCGGCCGGGGGGCTCGCCCTCTTCTGGCTCATCGTAGGAGGTGCCTTTGGTCCCCTGCACGTCGCCTTTGCCGAGGAAGGGCAGACGGCCAGGGATCGTACTCCTGGCCCACGGTAGCCGTCGCGGCGACGAGACGCCGCTGGGGGCAGTCAGGGCCGCCCGCTGGCTGTCCTGCGCCCTGGGCGGAGCGCCGGTGACGGTGGCCTATCTGGAAGCCTTGAGGCCCACGCTGCCGGAGGCTGCCCGGGCGCTGGTTTCGGCCGGCGTGGACAGGCTGGTCGTCCAGCCGCTGCTGCTGGGCGAGGGGCAGCACTGGCGCGAGGCCGAAGCCCTGGCCGAAGGGCTACGCAGAGAGTGGCCCCATTTGGACGTGGTAACCGGCAGGCCCCTGGCCCGTCATCCATCGCTGTCGCCGCTACTGGCGGAGCGGGCCCTGGCCCTCCTCGAAGGCTACCCCGGGCCCTGGGGACTGCTGCTGGTGAAGGCGTACACGCGCTTCAATGGCGGCGACATGGGCTGGGCCCGCGACCTGGCCAACGAGGTAGGGCGGGCGTTGGGACGCGACTGCGCCGTGGCCGTCGCCCAGTCGGGAGCGGGGCCGCCTACCATAGCCGAGGCGGGAGCGGCCCTCTTGGGTCAGGCCGAGACGGTAGCGGTGCTCCCCTGCCTCCTGTTCCGGGGCAAGATATGGGCCCAGGACGTAGTCCCGGCCGTGGAAGCACTGCGAGAGCGACATCCGGGCAAGCGTATACTGCTTTCGGGCCCCATCGGCATCGACGCGACACTGGTGGAGATGCTGGCCCAAAGGGTGAGGGAGGTCCTGGCGGGTTGCCCGAAGTGAAACGGCGGGGGCTGCGTCGCGGCTACACCACCGGCACCTGCGCCGCGGCTGCCACCAAGGCGGCCGCCACTGCCCTGGCGACAGGCCAGGCACCCTCTCAGGTGACCCTGCGCCTGCCGGCCGGGGTCGAGGCCACGCTGTCCGTGCACCGCGTGTGCATCGACGACGAGCGGGTGACCTGCTCGGTGGTGAAGGACGCCGGCGACGATCCCGACGTGACCCATGGCGCCGAGATCTGCGCCACGGTCACCTGGGCCGGTGAGCCGGGGGCGGTGGTCATCCGCGGCGGGCCGGGCGTGGGCACCGTAACCCGTCCCGGGGTGGGCATCCCCGTGGGCGAGGCGGCCATCACCCGCGTGCCGCGGCGCATGATCGCCGAGGCGGCCCGCGAGGCGCTGGGGCCGCTGTGCCGGGAGCGCGGGGTGACGGTGCAGATATGGGTGCCGGGCGGCGAGGAGATCGCCAAGAAGACCACCAACGCGCGCCTGGGCATCGTGGGCGGCATCTCCATCCTGGGCACCACCGGCATCGTGGTCCCTTACTCCACCGCGGCCTGGCGGGCCAGCGTGGAGGTGGCCATAGACGTGGCTGCCGCCAACGGTCTCGAACACATCGTCCTGAGCACGGGCACCCAGAGCGAGGAGTTCGCTCGCCGCCTCCTCACCCACCTGCCCGAGATGGCCTTCGTGGAGGCGGGCATCTTCTTCGGCCCCGGCCTGAAGCGGGCGGCCCAGCGTGGCGTCCGCCGGGTCACCCTGGCGGGCATGATAGGCAAGCTGTCCAAGGTGGCGCAGGGCAAGATGGTGACCCACGTGGCCGGCAATCAGGTGGACACCGACTTCCTCGCCGGCCTGGCCCTCGCCCTGGGGGCTCCCGAAAACCTGGTGGAGGCGGTACGGAAGGCAGCCAGCGCCCGCCACGCCCAGGAGCTGGTGCTGTCCCACGGCCTGGCAGGATACTTCGACCTCCTCTGCCAGAAAGTGTGCGAGGCTGCCCGCGCCTATGTCGGCGGCCGGCTGGCAGTGGAATGCCTGTGCTTCGACCAAGACGGGACCCTTCTGGGCAGGGGGGAGACGCCATGAGCGGCCGACGTCCCTTCTTGGGCATCCCCGACGAGGAGCTGGAGTCCTGCCCTGCGGGCGTTATGACCAAGGAAGAGGTGCGAGCCGTGGCCCTGTTCAAACTGCGACTGCGGCCCGATGCCGTGGTCTGGGACGTGGGCGCTGGCAGCGGTTCCCTGGCCATCGAAGCGGCGCTGGTGGCGCGGGACGGCCACGTCTACGCGGTAGAGCGGCGGCCCGAGGCTGTGGCCGCCCTGCGCAGCAACCTGTCCCGCTTCCCCCGCCCCAACCTGACGGTCGTCGAGGGCGAGGCACCCGAGGCACTGGCCGGCCTGCCCGACCCCGATGCCGTGTTCGTTGGCGGCAGTGGCGGCAGGCTAGCAGAGGTCCTGGCCTGCGTCGCGGGGAGGCTGCGCCCCCGGGGACGCATCGTCGTGGACCTGGCCAGCCTGGAGAACCTGGAGGTGGCCCGCGCCGCCCTCTCCTGCCTCGGATTCCACTGGCAGGTATCGGCCGTCAACGTGGCGCGGTCCCGGCCCCTGGCAGGACTCACCGCCTTCGAGTCCCTGAACCCGGTGTTCGTCGTCTCTGCCTGGAGGGGAGAGGAATGAGCGAGAGGTGGGGGCGTTTCTACGGCATCGGCGTCGGGCCCGGCGACCCGGAGCTGATGACCCTGAAGGCCGTCCGCGTCCTGGAGCGGGTGCCGGTGGTGTGCTACCCCCAGTCCACCGCCGGCGAGGGCAGCATGGCCCTGGCCATCGCGTCCGGGGCCGTGTCGCTGGCCGGCAAGGAGCTGGTGCCTTTCCCCTTCTCCATGTCCCAGCCCCACACTACCGACACCTGGCAGGGGGCGCTGGGGCGCGTGCTGGAGCGCCTGGCCGAGGGGATGGACTGCGCTTTCCTTACCGAGGGCGATCCCTTGCTGTACAGCACCTTCGTCTACGTCTACGAGCACCTGCGCCGGCACCATCCCCAGGTGTCGCTGGAGGTGGTGCCGGGCGTCTCCTCGGTGACGGCGGCGGCGGCCAGGGCCGGCGTACCCCTGGCGGCTGGCAGGGAGCGCATCGCCCTGTTGCCCGCCCTGTACCATCCCCAGGACATCGGCCCCTGCCTGGAGTCGTCCGACACCCTGGTGTTGCTGAAGGTGAACCGGATGCTGGACGCAGTGCGTCGCGAACTGGAAGCGCGGGGACTCGTGGACAGGGCAGTGCTGGTGAGACGCGCCACCCTGCCCGAGGAGCAGGTCCTGTGCGGGCCGGAGGCGCTGGACGGCCGCGTCCGCGACTATTTCTCGGTGCTCATCGTGCGGAGGTAGACGTGGGCGGCAAGGTGTACTTCATCGGCGCTGGCCCGGGCGACCCGGAGCTGCTCACCGTGCGGGCAGTGCGCCTTCTGGGCCAGGCGGACGTGGTGGTCTGGGCCGACTCCCTGGTGTCGCCGGAGGTCGTGGCCCTCTGCCGGCCAGGCGCCGAGGTGCATGGCAGCGCCTCCCTGACACGGGAGGAGATCGCGCGCCTGATGACGGAGGCGGCCGCCGCCGGCAAGACAGTGGCGCGGTTGCACAGCGGCGACCCGTCCCTGTACGGCGCCCTGCTGGAGGAGATGCGAGTGCTGGAGGAGGCAGGCATAGACTACGAGGTCGTACCCGGGGTGAGTTCCCTCTTTGCCGCCGCCGCTGCCCTGAAAGTCGAGCTAACCGCTCCGGGCGTCTCCCAGACGGTCATCGTCACCCGCGCCCCCGGGCGGACGCCCATGCCGGAGGGGGAAGACCTGCGGATGCTGGCCCGGCACGGGGCCACACTCGCGCTCTTCCTCTCAGCGGCCCGCCTGAGGGAGGCCGTGGCCGCCCTGGTCGAGGGGGGATACGGGCCGGCGACACCCGCCGCCCTGGTCTACCGCGCGTCCTGGCCCGACGAGCAGGTCCTGCGAGGGGCCCTGGCCGATATCCCCCGCCTGGCGCGGGAAGCGGGCATCACCAGACAGGCCATCGTGCTGGTGGGACGTGCCCTGGACCCCTCCCTGAAGGGGCCGCAGGGGCCGTCCTCGCGCCTCTACGACCCCGCCTTCAGCCACCTGTTCCGCAAGGGCAGGAGAGGATGACCGGCCCGGCGGCCCGACGCCCCATCGCCGTCATAGCGATCACCCGAAGGGGTGCGCAGATGGCCGCCGTCCTGGCCGGCCGCGTGCGCGGGGTCGAAGTTTATGTCGACCGGCGTTGGGCGAGCGAGGTGCCTGGCCCCTGCCGGGCGTTTTCCCTGCCCCTGCGGCCGCTGGTGCGAGACGTGTTCGGTCGCTACCCTTCGCTGGTCTTGTTCGTGGCCGTGGGTGTAGCCGTGCGCCTGGTGGGGCCGCTCCTCTCGGGCAAGGACAGGGACCCGGCTGTGGTGACCTTGGACGAGGCGGGACGCTTCGCTGTCTGCCTGCTCTCGGGACACAGGGGCGGCGGCGAGTCCCTGGCGCGGGAGGTGGCCGCTGCCCTCGGTGCCACGCCAGTAGTCACTTCGGCCAGCGCCGCCCTGGGCCTGCCGGCCCTGGACCTGCTGGGCAGCGAGCGAGGCTGGCGGCTGGAAGGCGCTGAACACATGGCCCCCGTTTCCGCCGCCCTGATCAACGGCGGGCCGGTGGGCTTTTACCAGGACGCTGGCGAAAGGCCCTGGGACGAGGCCCCGCCGGGCGTGAAGGAAATGCCCTCGCTGGACGAGGCGCTGGGCTCGGGACTGCCATGCATCGTGGTCAGCGACCGCGCCCTGCCGCCGCGCCCGCTCGCCGGGCCGGTGCTGCTCTACCGGCCTCCTACCCTGGTGGCCGGCGTGGGCTGCCGCCGGGGCGTGTCGGGACAGGAGGTGGCGTCGTTCGTGTTGCGGGTGCTGTCGGAGAACGGCCTTGCGCCAGCGAGCCTCCGTTGCCTGGCCACCATCGCCGACAAAGCGGGAGAGCCAGGCCTGCAGGAGGCCGCCACCGTCCTGGGAGTGCCCCTCGAAGCGGTGCCCGCCGAAACGGTACAACGGCTGGCCTCCTTGGTCTCGCCGTCGGCATCGGAGCGGCTCCTGGGCCTACCTTCGGTGTCGGAGGCCTCGGCGCTGGCGGTGGCCGGTGCCTCCAGACTGGTCGTTCCCAGGGCCAAGAATGGGCGCGTGACGGTAGCCGTCGCCCGCATGGAGGCGCAGGCATGACGGGCCGCCTCAGCATCGTCGGCATCGGCCCAGGCGACGAGGGCCTGCTCACCTCCCTGGCCCGCCGGACGCTGGAAGAGGCGACAACTGTGGTCGGCTATCGGGGCTACCTCGATATGCTGTCGCGCCTGCTGGCGGGCAAGGCCGCCCTCGCCTATGACCTGGGGCAGGAGGTGGAGCGGGCGAGGAAGGCGGTGGCCCTGGCCTGCCAGGGCGAACGCGTGGCCCTGGTGTCCAGCGGGGACCCGGGCATATACGGCATGGCCTCGCCCGCCGTGGAGGCCTGGCTGGAGCTGCCTGGGGCCGAGCGCCCGCGCCTGGAGGTAGTGCCCGGGGTGCCGGCCCTGACCGCCTGCGCCGCGTTGCTGGGGGCGCCCCTGGGCCACGACTTCGCCGTCGTCAGCCTCAGCGACTTGCTGACGCCGTGGGATGTCATCGCTCGGCGTTTGGAGGCGGCCGCCGCCGCCGATTTTGTGTTGGTGCTCCACAATCCCCGTAGCCGCGCCCGTACCTGGCAACTGGGCGAGGCCCGGCGCCTGCTGCTGCGCCACCGCCCGCCCGACACGCCCGTCGGCGTCGTGCGTGGCGCGTTCCGGTCGGGGCAGCGAGTGGCCATTGCCACCCTCGGGGACCTGGACGAGTCCGTCGTGGACATGGAGACGACGCTCATCGTGGGCAGCTCGCGCACCAGCGCCCGGGACGGGCTGATGCTGACGCCCCGTGGCTGCGCAGGGGAGGGTAGGACGTGAGGCCGCTGCACGTAGTCGGCGTCGGCCCGGGCGACCCCGAGTTTCTGACCCTGAAGGCCCTCCGCCTCTTGCGCGAGGCCGACCTGGTGGCCGGTTTCGCTACGGTGCTGGACGTGGTGCGCGGACACGTGCGGGGCCAGCTGGTCACCCTGACCTATCGCGACCAGGAGCAGGGGCTGGCGCGCCTGGCCGAGGCGGCTCGGCGGGGCGAGCGCTGCGTCGTCTGCGCCTGGGGCGACCCTTCCGTCTCGGCCGGCGAGCTGGTGGCCAGGGTGCGCCGCGCCTATCCCTGCGTGGAGATAGTGTCGGGGGTGAGCTCCCTGGCCGTCGCTTGCGCCCGCGTAGGCGCCGCCATGGAGGAATCGCTCTTCGTGAGCCTCCACCGGCGCGAGGGCGGCGAGGAGGCCTTCGCCGAGCTGGCAGAGGCCCTCCGGCGCGGCCAACGCCACGTGTTCGCTTTCCCCCGGCCGTACGACCTGATGCCGGCGGAGATCGCCCGCCGCCTGCTGGCCGACGCTTTCTCCCCGACCCTGCCCGTGACGGTGCTGGAGCGCCTGACACTGGAGGGAGAGCGGGCCGTAGCGCTCACGCTGGGAGAGCTGGCGCGACGCGACGATTTCGGCGACCTCACAGTGCTCTTCTTCCCACGACAGCCGGAGGCGGAGCGTGGTCGAGGCTAAGGGCAGACGCGGCCTGGTCGTCCTCAACACCGGCAACGGCAAGGGCAAGACCACTGCCGCCCTCGGCATCCTCATGCGCGCCTGGGGCCGTGGCATGAAAGTGGTGATGCTGCAGTTCATCAAGGCGTCCCACCACCGCTTCGGCGAGCACAAGGCCGCCGAAAAGATGGGCGTGGAGGTCATCCCCATGGGCCGGGGGTTCACCTGGCTCTCGAAAGACCTCGACCGGGACAAGGCAATGGCCCGCGCCTGCTGGGAGGAGGCGGTGCGCCGCCTGCGCTCGGGAGAGTACGACATCGTCGTCCTGGACGAGATCACCTACCCCATCCGCTACGGCTGGCTGGACGTGGGCGAGGTCATAGACGCCCTGGCCAGCCGCCCTCCCCACGTGCATGTGGTGTTGACCGGCCGCAACGCGCCCCAGGAGCTGGTGGACTTCGCCGACCTGGTGACCGAGATGCGCGAAGTGAAGCACCCCTTCAAGCAGGGGATCCGGGCCCAGCCCGGCCTGGAGTACTGAACG
>BEIA01000091.1 GCA_002898715.1 bacterium HR24
CGCCTTCGTGGACTTCGTATACGATCTGACCGACGCCCTGGTGGCGCCCTTCCGGGGCATCACCACCACTCGCCAGGTGGAGGGCGGCGTCTTCGAGCCCGAGACAGCGATAGCCATGATCGTCTATCTGCTGGCGGCGATAGCGCTGCTGATGCTGTTGCGGGCGGTGACGCTCGGGCCGGTCGCCGGCCGCGAACGAGTGGCGAGGCATGGCGACCGTGACCACCCTGTCTCCTGACCGATGAAGGCTGCCTCCAGGTAGCAGGCGGTAGAACGGTCTCGTGACGCTGCAGGGGCGGTGGTGGGGGTGAGGCCCACTACCGCCTGCTATCCGGGGGCAGCCAGGGCATGGGCGTCCACGTAGCGAGGCGCGGCCTCCGCCGCGCCTCGCTTTTGCTTCCTCTCTCGGCTGACGGCGGCGTCTACCGCTCCGGGGACACAGGGGACGCTTCCAGCATATAGCCTATCCCCGGCATGGTCTTGATGATGGCTTGCCTGGCGGCGCTGTCCCCCAGCTTGCGACGGAGGCGGGCCACCCACACCCTCAGGTACTGGACGTCGTCCCCGTACTCCGGCCCCCACACCTTGCTCAGCAGCTCCCGGTTGGTGAGCACCTTGCCGGCATGGGCAGCCAGGTGCTGCAGGAGCTGCCACTCCGTGCGGGTCAGGGGGACCAGCTTCCCCTGCCGCGTCACCAGTCTCCGCTCCAGGTCGATCTCCAGCCCACCGGCCGAGAGCAGGCGGCGTCCCCCGGGGGGCAGGCCGGAGGCGCGGCGGAGCACCGCCCGGACGCGTGCCGCCACCTCCTCGGGGTTGAAGGGCTTCACGATGTAGTCATCGGCGCCCAGCTCCAGGCCGCGGATCTTGTCCGTGTCCGTGTCCCGGGCGGTGACCAGGATGACCGGGGCGTTGCTCCGCTGCCGCAGGCCCCGCATCACCTCCAGGCCCGAGATGTCCGGCATGAGGATGTCCAGCAGGACTATGTCAGGCCGGTGCTCCTCGGCCAGGCGCAGGGCCTCCTCGCCGCTGCTGGCCCCGATGACCCGAAAGCCCTGCGCCGATAACTCCTGCTTGAGCAGCCGGAGGATGCCCGGCTCGTCGTCGACGACCAGTACCAGAGGCTGGACGCTCATTCGCCATCGTCCTCCTGCCAGATGGGCAGAGTGAAGGCGACGTCCAGGCCGCCCCCCTCTCTCAGCCGCGCCCAGATGCGGCCCGACTGGGCCTCCACCAGCCGCTTGCAGACGGTGAGGCCGATGCCCCTGCCCGCCTTGCGGGAGGCGTTGGCGCTGGACCGGTAGAAACGCTCGAATATCAGCTCCAGGTCCTCCTCGGGCACGCCTGGCCCCCGGTCCAGTATGTGCACCTCCACCACCTCTTCCTCCTCCTGCTCCGCGTAGCGCACCACCATCTCGATGGGCGAGTCGGGCGGGCTGTACCGGAGGGCGTTGTTGAGGAGGTTGCGTATCACCTGCTCCAGGTAGACGGGCTGGGCCGCCGCCGGCCTGCTCTCGCCCTCTACCCTCAGCTCGAAGGCCCGGCCGGGGAAGCGCTCGCCGTAGGCGGAGAGGATGCGGCTGGCCACCCGCTCCACCAGCACGGGCTCCACCTCCACCCTCTGTCCCAGCTCCAGCCGGGCCAGCGCCAGCAAGTCCTCCACCATACGGAAGAGCCTCTCCGCCTCCAGCTCGATATCGGCCAGGACCTGGGCGCTCTTCTCGGGGCCGAGGCGGGCGCCGCGGCTCCGCAGCATGCGGGCCCCGCCGTAGATGGTCGTTATGGGCGTCCTCAGTTCGTGAGAGATGACGCCCAGGAACTCGTCCTTGGACTCGATGGCGCGCTGCAGGTCGTTGTAGAGGCGGACGTTCTCCAGGGCCAGGCCGGCCCGACGGCCCACTTCCTGCATCAGCGCCAGGTGCCGAGGCCCGTAGCGCCGGCCGGAGCCGTCCAGCGCCACCGCGATGGCGCCGGTAGCCCGCTTGTCGGCGATGAGCGGCGCCACCACGGCCGAATGGTATCCCGCCGCCATCAGCGACTTCAGCAGGCGCGCCTGACTGCGCGAGGCCGCCTCCAGCGCCTCGCCATCGATGCTGGCGTAGAGTACGGGGCGTCCGGTGCGCACCACCCGGGCTACAGGATGAGAGGAGCGCAGGTGAGGAGGGCAGAGCCCCTGGACGCGGGCCGTCCTCCCACCGCGGCGCCCCCGCCAGGCCACCGGGACGAAGGCGTTGTCCTCGTCCAGGAGGCAGATCTCGCAGTAGTCCGCCAGCCGGGGCACCAGCAGCCTGGCAAGGGCCATGAGCCGTTCCCTGGCGTCCAGAGGGGAGGAGAAGAGGTCCGTCACCTGGGCGAGGACAGCCAGGGACTCCTCTTCCTCCTTACGCTCGGTGATGTCGACGCACACGCCGATCATCCGCCGCTCGGGTCCCTGTCGTCCCCGGGTGACCCGGCCGTGGCACTCGAGCCAGCGGATGCTCTCGTCCGGGCAGACGATGCGGTACTGCAGGCAAAGGGAGCCCTCTTCCAGGGCCACCTGGAAGGCCTCGTGGACGGTCTGCCGGTCGTCCGGGTGGATGTGGGCCAGGAAGGCCTCGAAGGTGCCGGGGAACTGGCCGGGGCGGAGGCCGTGCATGACCTCCAGGAACTCCGTCCAGCGCATCTCTCCGGTGCTGGCGTCCCACTCCCAGGCCCCGAAGCGCCCGGCCCGCAGCGCCAGGTCCAGGAACTGACGATGAGGACGCCAGCGGCGGCGCCCGTCGGCGCGGGACGGGACCTTGGCCGCAGGGGTCTCGGAGGAGGAGTCAGGGGTGCCGAAGCCCGTGCGACCACTCACAGCAAAGCTGCCCGCAGCCCGGTCTGCTCCACTTCACGCTCCGACTGGCGCCGGAAGCTCTCCCCACACTGCCCGGATGGCAGCGGGCCGGACGCCCCGTCCACACCTGGGCAAGATTTTAGCCGCGCTCATCCTTAATAACAATAACGTCCCGCGCTCCCTCGCCGTGGCAGCGCGGGCGGTCAGCCCCGAGACTTCCAGACGGGGGCCCGCCGCCCCGGAGCGGCTGACCGCAGGCCGCTGATTTTCCTCCACTGAGGCCCGGGCGGTGATCCGCCAGGCCAGCGCCTGCGAAATATCGGTGAAACGGTCGGCCAGGAGCTCCTGGGTGAGGCCAGACCGAATCGAGCAGGAGGTGCGCTATGAGCAACGTAGCGAGCAAGGGCCGACGGTGGCCCTTATGGATAGCGGCCGCTGCCGCCGTGGCTTTCTCCCTGGCCGCGGTGGCCTGCGGCGGTGGCGAGGAGACGACCCAGCCCGCCACGACGCCGGCGCGGACGCCCACTCCCATGGCCCGCGAGCTGGGCACCACTCCAGGTTGGGCGGCCGGCAACACCGGCACCGTCTTCTACACCAAGAACTTCTTCTGCGGCCAGGGCGAGCCCTGCATCGTCGGCGAGGAGGGGGCCACCCCGCCCGGCACGCGGGAGCCCATCCCGAAGGTGTGGGTGCTGATACCGCTCTTCAACGAGACACAGGGGATCGAGCTGCACTGCCCCACGGCCGGCAGCTGCCCCGCCCACCCTCGCCAGGTAGACGTGAGCCGCATCGGCCTCGGCCAGGTCATCCCGTTGCCGCCCCACAGCCACATCGTCGACCCCACGGAGGCAGGCTTCAGCACCGCGCCCGACACTCCCTGGGAGGCGGTAGTGGTGGGCGTCAAGACCCGGGCTGCCTGGGACCGCATCCAGGCCGGCAAGTCGCTGCAGGTGCTCCGGCAGGTGCAGGCCAACCAGGCCGACGCCACGCCCGACATCCCCACCAACCTGTACCTGTTCTTCGGCATACGCTAGAGGGCCGGAGGTAGCGATGGCAGTACAGCTCATCGGCGTTGCCAGACGGCTCACCGGCGCCAGGGGCGCCAGCAGGTGGAGGGGCCTTCCCTTCCACCTGCTGGTCGTCGCCGGCGCCGTCACCGTCGTGGTAGGCTGTTACCTTCCATGGGCGACCTTCTACGACGGCCTTTACCAGCCGAACGGGGTCTCTGGCCACGGCCGGTTCTTCATCGGCCTGGCGGTGGCGGCTGTCGTCGCCTCGCTCCTGGCCGGGGTCAGGCCATCCCTGCCCGCGCTGCGCTGGGCGGTGGCCGCCGCAGGAGCGATCATCGCCGCCGTCGCCCTTCGCGACCTCTGGAACCTGAGAGACCTGCTCTCCAGCCCTGAAGCGGTCTTCTACTTCGCCGACGGCGGGCCGGGCCTGTACGTGGTGGCCGCAGGAGCGGCGCTGTTGCTCCTGGCCCCTGCGGCGGCGCCCGGCCCGGCCAATGTGGCGCCCGTCCCGCTGGGGCTCCTCGCGGGGCGGTGCGCCATCATCGCTGGCCTGGCCCTGCTGGTGCCCGGGGCATACGGCGATTACTTCATGCATGCGGGCGCCAGCGGCATCGAGGGCGCCGGGGAGGCCCACGTCCACGTCCACAGCGGCGCCGGGCACCTGCTCAGCACCGACCACCTGCTGACAGCGGGGGGACTGCTGCTGGCCCTGGGCGGTGCAGCGACGAGCGTCCTCACGGGGCGAAGACGAGACCTACCCTAGCCGTCTCCCTCCTCTCCTGACCTGGGGCGGGGGCGTAAGGCCCCCGCCCCCATATCCGTGCGGCCGTCCGTCTGAGGTCAGAGCTGGAGTCTCAGGACGGGCGGGCTGGTGGGGCTGGTACTGCCACCCTCCGGCTCCACCGTCACGGCCAGCTCCTGCACCCCTGCGATGTCCATCTCCATGGCGGCCGTAACGGGGCCCGGCTCCTGCACGTGGAGGAGTCCCACGCTCGTCGGCTGCCCATCCCTCATCGCCCACACCTGGTAGGCCATCCCGGCCGGCAGAGGCTGCAGCCCCTCTACCACCATCACCGCCGTCCTGGACCGCGACAGATAGATGAGCTGACCGTGGGCCCTCTCCCCACTGATGACGAAGACGGAGACGTCCTCGCTGGCCAGGGAGCGCTGCAGGTAGATGTTCCAGCCCAGGAGGGCCAAGGCCACCACGGCCAGCACCGCGGCCAGCCGGTAGGGGGTGACAGCCCTCAGCCAGGACACTACCCCCCACCGGGGGAGAGAGGGGGCGGGCCGCGCCGGGGCTTCGCTGCGTGCTGCCGCCAGGAGGCGGTCGCGGAGCCTGGGCGGCGGCTCCATCTCGGGAGCCATCCACAGGAGGGCATGCCCCGCAGCCCTGAGCTCGGCCAGGTGCGGATGGGCCTCGCAGGAGGCCAGGTGCTCCCTCACCAGCGCCATCTCCTCCGGCGAGAGGGCGTTCAGGGCGATGGCCCCTGCCAGCTCCTCTATCTCTTGGCAGTCCACCGTCACTCCACCTCTTTGAGCAGAGAGCGCAGCTTCTCCATCCCCAGCCGCAGCCGGCTCTTGACGGTGCCGACCGGCAGCCCCAGCGCCTCGGCGACCTCGACATGAGTGAGCCCCTGGAAGAAGGCCATCTCTATGGCCTCGCGCTGCTCGGCCGGGAGGGAGTCCAGGGCGCGGCGCACCGCCTGCCGGTCGACGGACAGGGAGGCCCAGTCCGGCTCCCCGCCTGGCCGGGAGAGGACGTCGGCAGTGTTGTCGGTCAGGGGGAGCTGGCCCCTGCGCTCCCGCAGCAGGTCGATGGCCCGCCTGTAGACCACGGTGAGGAGCAGCGCTCCCACGCGGCCCCGGGCCAGGTCGAGGCGGGCCGCCTGCCGCCATACCGTCAGGAACGCCTCCTGCACCGCATCCTCCGCGGCTACCCCGTCACCGAGGACCTTGAACGCCAGTCCGAAGGCCCTGCGAGCGTATCGGTCGTAAAGGGCCTCTAAGGCCGCGGGATCGCGCTCTCGCAGCCCCAGAAGGATCGATTCTTCATCCCCGTAAGTTTTTCGCTCGCCGGCCACCGGTGGATGAGAAAGCTTCCCATTTGATGCCGGAGGGCACCCGCCCGCTCGCTGCCTTAATAGTAGCACGAGATGGCCCCTGCGGCCCCCGGCGGGCGGGCCGGCCGCACCCCACGGGAGGCCCTCGCTCTGCCGAGGGACGGTCTGGCCCAGAGGGACGCCGTCCGGGGTGAGGACGTCCGCTGGGGGCGAAATATGGGGAGCTGTTATGGGTATGTCATGCAGAGTGGCGCTTCGTTAGCTGATGATACATCCCTGGCACGATATAATGTTGAGGGCTAATCTTTTTGAAGGAGGAGGCCATCACGAAGGAGCGAGTTGATCTCTTGCTATGAGCTGTATCCTGATCGTCGAGGACGAGCCCGCGATCCTAAGGCTGGTCACGATGGTCGTCCAAGAGCTGGGGCTGGAAGTGGTAGCCGTCCCCGACGCCGAGACTGCCCTGGAGACGATGGCCGAAAGGCGTCCCCGCATCGTGCTGGCTGACGTCCGCCTACCGGGGATGGACGGCCTGGAACTGGTGCGGCGGATCAGGAGCGACCCTGACCTCGCCCGGGTGCCGGTGCTCCTGATGAGCGCCTACGGCGAGCCGATGGACCACGATGGCGATGGTTTTCTCGCCAAGCCCTTCGACCCTGACCAACTGACCGAGTTCCTTCGTCGCCACCTGGAGACCTGAGCCTCTACTCGCCCCAGGCCGGGCGCTGCAATGTTCCTGTAACCGCCCCGACTGCCACTGTTATGCCCTCGCATAGGGATAGAGCTTAGGCTGAGAGGGTAAGAGACCCCGTAGACGGGCCTGGAGGCCCCAGAACACCGCAGAGGCCTCACGGCCCTGACCGTTCGCCTTCAGCGGCTCCGGCCGCGGGCGGGACAAGGAGGCACCGGATGCTGCTATTGTTGCTCGTGCTCATATTGTTGCTGGCGCTGTTCGGCGGGCTGGGCGTGCTGCTGCACCCGCTCTTTCTCCTGGGTCTGCTCCTCGTGCTTCTGGTGGCCGGCGTCGGCTGGTTCGGACACCACCATCATTGAGCTGAAGTGAGAGCTCTCCAGGCCCGTGACGGGAGGAAACGCGGACGCCCTGCCCGCCCTGGTCCTCCAGCGAGGAGGCGGCCGATGGAGAGAGCGTGGCGCCGCGCGCTCTGGCTGGCCTTTCTGCTGGGGCTGACCTACGTGATGGCCATAGGGGTGCTCGGCATCGTCGCCAGGTAGCCCGCCCACCACCATCCCAGGCTGGCCGAGTGGGAAGCACCTGGCGGGACTGGCAGGCATCGTTGACGCTCCACCCACTGGAGGAGAGCGCTCGTCTCTACCGGGCGGGGGGGAGGCCGCTCCAGCCCCTGCGGGGGCAGAGAGCTCATGTGGCAGCGCTACATCTCGCCCTGCTCCGCGCAGGGCGGGAGGGACGAGGCGGCCGTTCGGGGGGACACCCCCCGCACCCACTCCGTGAGAGAGCTGCGGCCCCCGCAGACGGGCCGCTCAAGGGTGGGAGCCCTACCAGCCGCGGACGGCCAGCCGCTCCTCGGGGGCGAGCGCCCGCACGTCCAGGCCCCTCATGGGCTCGCCCAGACCGCGGGAGACCTCCGCCAGGACGGCCGGGTCGTTGTAGTGGGTGACGGCCTTGACGATGGCCGCCGCCCGCCGCTCCGGGTCCTCGGACTTGAAGATGCCGGAGCCCACGAAGACGCCGTCC
>BEIA01000092.1 GCA_002898715.1 bacterium HR24
ACCCTCGGCCAGCATAACCGCGAGGTCTACTGCGGCCTGCTGGGGCTGCCCGAGGCCGAGCTCGACAACCTGCGACAGGAAGGCGTGGTGTAGAACGGCATGGCTGAGCACCGTAAAGGCCCTCTCACTGGCGTCAGGGTGGTGGAGCTGACCACCGCCTGGGCCGGCCCCTACGCCGGCCAGCTCCTCGCCCACTTGGGCGCCGAGAGCATCCGGGTCGAGTCCACCCGACGGCTGTGCGTCACCCGTACGGCCGGCCC
This sequence comes from bacterium HR24, assembly GCA_002898715.1. Classification (GTDB taxonomy): domain Bacteria; phylum Chloroflexota; class Dehalococcoidia; order SM23-28-2; family HRBIN24; genus HRBIN24. The sequence continues at coordinate 261 of BEIA01000092.1, forward strand.
CATGGCTGACCGTGTGCCCGGCCCCGACCGGGCAGGCTACTATGGCGAGTACAACCAGGGGAAACGCAGCGTGCAGATAGACCTGTCGCGGCCCGAAGGGGCCGAACTGGTCAAGCGCCTGGTTGCCATCAGCGACATCGTCATCGAGAACTTCGCCCCCGGTGTAGTGGAGCGCTGGGGCCTGGGATACGAGGACCTTCGGCGCGTCAAGCCCGACATCATCATGGTCAGCCTGTCGGGCCACGGCCGCAAGGGCCCCCTGAGTCACTACGTTTCCTACGGGCCGTACCTGGTGGCCCTCTCAGGCTTTTCCACCATGACCGGTTACCCGGGGTGGGAGCAGCCCATGCACGTGGGCATGTCCTATCCCGACCCCAACGGCGGCTGGCACGGCGCCTATGCTGCCCTGGTGGCCCTTTGGCACCGCAAGCGCACGGGCCAGGGCCAGTACGTAGACCTGAGCCAGTGGGAGGCGGCCGTAGCCCTGTTGGGCGATGCCGTGGTCGCCTACTCCATGACTGGCCGCCAGCCCGAACGGCTGGCCAACCGTGACCCTATGATGTGCCCGCACGGCATCTTCCGCTGTGCGCCCGCCCAGGATGGCCTGCCCGAGGGGCTCCTGCCCGAGGACCGCTGGCTCAGCATCGCCTGCGCCAGCGACGCTGAGTGGCGGGCCCTCTGCCGGGTCATCGGCAAGCCGGAGATGGCCGAAGACCCCCGTTTCGCCACCTTCGAGGCCCGCAAGGCCCACGAGGACGAGGTGGAGCGGGCCGTGGAGGAATGGACGGCCACCCAGGAGCCCTACGAGGCCACGCGCAAGCTGCAGGCAGCGGGCGTGGCCGCCTATCCCGTCCACTCCAACAAGGACGTGGCCGAAGACCCACACCTCAACGCGCGCAACTTTTTCTCCCTCAAGGAGCACCCGGTGGTAGGCGTGCGCAAGCACACAGGCATACCGTGGCGCATGTCGGGCACGCCTTGCGAGGTATGGCGGGCGGCGCCCACCCTGGGTCAGGACAACGAGTACGTGTTCTGCCGCCTGCTGGGCCTCTCCCGGGAAGAGCTGGAAAGCCTCCAATCGAGCGGAGTCATATCCTGAGCACAGGGGGTAAGGAGCGATGGACTTGGACCGCATCCCCAAGTTCGACCAGCTGCCCGTCAAGGAGGGCGCCCCGCCCGAGTCCAACTGGGGCGTCTTCGGCGACGACGACCAGCTCGGTTGCCTCAATTTCCTGACCGAGGAGAGGGTGGTGGCGGCCGCCAGGCTGGTGAGGAAGGGCAAGGTCTTCCGCCTGGACACGCCCATCGGCTATGCCGACCCTCCCCTCTTCAACCGCCGGCCTGTACAGCACACCATCATCGACTGGCGCCCCCATGGCTTCCTTGCCTTCGACGACCAGCTCGACGCCTACAACACTCAGGAGGGGGCCCAGTGGGACGGCCTCGGGCACGTGGGCCATCTCCGCCACGGCTTCTACAACGGCGCCTCCCCGGAGCAGGTGGCCAACAAGGAGCGCCTGGGCATACACCTGTGGGCCAATCGGGTGGTAGGCAGGGGCGTCCTCATCGATGTGTTCAAGTACCGGCAAGACCAGGGGCGGCCTGTCGACCCGGGCGAGACCGTGGCCTATTCCCTGGCCGACCTGCAGGGGGCGCTGGCGGCGCAGAAGACCCAGCTGCAGCCGGGCGACATCCTGCTGGTGCGCACCGGCTGGCTACAGCACTACCTGAAGTCCTCGCCCGAGGCCAAGCAGCACATGGCCGACCTGCGCAACCTGCGCGCCTGCGGGCTGGAGTCCAGCCGCGAGCTGGCCGCCTGGCTCTGGGACAACCGCGTGGCCGCCCTGGCCACCGACTGCCCGGCCGTTGAGCCCTGGCCCTGGGACCCCAGAGACGAAGGAGCCCTCCACTACCGCACCCTGGCCCTGCTGGGGCTGCCCATCGGCGAGCAGTTCAACCTGGAAGCCCTGGCGGCCGACTGCGCCGAGGACGGCGTGTACGAGTGCATGGTCGTATCGGTGCCACTGTACTTGGTGGGCGGCATCGCATCGCCTCCCAACGCCGTGGCCATCAAGTAGGCCCAGCCAGTGACCAGATAGGGGGCCGTGCGGATGTGCACGGCCCCCTTTTTACAGCTGAGAGACGGCCACCCGGGCCTCAGACGGAGATAAGCTCCTTCAGGAGGGGGCTTTCCCTGACCTCGCTGGCAGGGCCGGAGAGGGCGATGCGGCCCTTGTCCATGATGTAGGCCACATCGGCCATCTGCAGCGCCAGGGGTACATTCTGCTCCACTAGGAGTATGGATATGCCCCGTTCCCTCACCTTGGCCAGCGCATCGGCGATGCGCTCCACGAACGTGGGCGCCAGCCCCTGTGTGGGCTCGTCCACCAGGATCACCTTGGGCTCGCCGATGAGCGCCCGGGCGATGGCCAGCATTTGCTGCTCGCCGCCGGAGAGGGTCCGCGCCTCCTGTCCTCCCCTCTCTCGCAGGATAGGGAAGAGCTCGTAGATAGCTTCCAGTTGCCCGCGCTCGTTGCCCAACCTGCGCCCCAGCATGGCCAGGCGCAGGTTGTCCCACACCGTAAGGCCCCGGAACACGCGCCGATCCTCGGGCACGTAGCTCAGCCCCAGGCGCGAGATCTCATGGGTAGGCAGACCTACGATCTCCTTCCCCTCCAGACGCACGCTGCCCCGGCGCGATGGCACCAGGCCCATGATAGCGCGCAGGGTAGTGGTCTTGCCCACCCCGTTGCGCCCCAGAAGGGCCACTATCTGCCCTCGCCGCACCGACAGAGAGACGCCCTGCACTATGTGGCTCGGGCCGTAAAAGGCGTGGAGGTCGTTGACGGTCAGGACCTCGCCATCGTTCATCTCGTCGCCCCCGCTCACCGGCGTGCGGCCTCGTCCGCTCTACTTGTGCCCCAGGTAGGCCTCCACCACCTCCGGCAGTTCCTTTATCTGCCCCGGCAGGCCCCGGGCCAGCACGCTGCCCCGGTGCAGCACCGTCACATAGTCGGACACGTTCAGCAGCAGGTCTATCTTGTGCTCCACCAGGAGTACGGTCACGTGCTCCGCCAGCCGCCGCACCAGGGACATCATGGCCTCCGATTCGCCCAGGCTCATGCCAGCGGTGGGCTCGTCCAGGAGCAGCAACCGAGGCCCCGTGGCGAGGGCGATGCCCACGTCAAGGGCCCGCTGCTCGCCGTGAGAGAGCTGGCTGGCCAGAAGGTGGGCCTTGGCCTCCAGGCCGACGGCCCTCAGCACCCTCTCCGCCGTCTGGGCGGCATCGCGCAGCGCGTCGGCCTTGGACCAGAAGTTGAACTGCTTCCATTTGGCCTGGGCGGCGATGCGCAGGTTCTCCATCACCGTCAGGTTCCAAAAGATGTCGGTGATTTGGAAGGAGCGGGCCACCCCCAGCTTACACACCTGCGGCTCCGCCCGTCCCGATATGCGCTTGCCGTCCAGGTACACGGCGCCCTTGTCGGGCTTTAGCCGCCCCGAAATGATATTCATGAGCGTCGTCTTGCCAGAGCCGTTGGGGCCGATGACGGCGTGGACGGTGCCACGCTCGACGTGGAGGTCCACTCCGCTCAGGGCCACCACTCCCCCGAAGGACTTGCTCACCCCCTCCACGGCCAGCACTACCTGGTCGCCGTCTCTAGCCATACTCCACCACCCTCTCCGGCCGGGCCGCCTGCCACCGCCGGCCCACGGCGCGCATTAGCCAGCCCTTGATGTTGCCCCAGATGCCCTCCGGGAAGCCCAGCACGCACAGTACCACCAGCACCCCCAGCACCAGCAGCCAGGCCGATGTGATCCGGCTCAGGTATTCCTGGAAGGCGAGGAAGATGCCGGTGCCCAGGAAAGGCCCTACGAAGGTGCCCCGACCGCCCAGCAGCACCGATATGACCGCCACCCCCGACAACGGCCAGTTGATGGCGTCCAGCCCCACGAAGTGGAAGAAGGTGCTGTGCAGCACCCCGGCCACGCCGGCGAAGGCCCCCGCCAGCACGAAGGCGATCCAGTGCACCCTGGTGCTGTCGATGCCCGTGGCCAGGGCCCGCGTCTCACTCTCCCGCACCGCTTGCAAGGCCTTGCCCATGGGGGAGAGCACCACCCGGTGCATGGCCCACAGCGACACCACCGTCACCGCCAGCACGAAGAAGTAGAAGGTGCCGGGGTCGCGGATGGAGTTGGCCTCGAAGCCGAAGCCGAGCGTGGGCGATGGCACCCCCCGCAGCCCATCGGTGCCGCCCGTCCAGTCCTTGGCCAGCGAGTAGGCGGCGTAGAACAGGATCTGATTAAAGGCCAGGGTGAGCATGGAGAAATAGACCCCGCGCCGGCGCAGGCACAGCCAGCCCAGCACCGTGGCCATGGCTACCGTCACCGCCAGCGCCAATACCAGTGCCACCCAGAAGTTATCGGTCAGCCTCACCAGCACATTGCCCGCCGTGTAGGCGGCTATGCCGTAGAAGGTGGAGTGACCGAAAGAGAGCAGGCCCCCGTAGCCGAAAATGATGTTCAGGCTGGTGGCCAGCAGCCCCAGGATCAGAACGTGGGTGGCCAGGTTCAGGTCCGGCCCCACCAGGCCCACAATGACCATGCACAGGGTAATGATGGCCACGGGGTTGCGGTCGAGAAGCGCCCACAGCTCGGCCGGCCCTAGCCGCAGCCCCCGCTCGGCCACCCGTGCTGCGCCCGCGACGCCGCGAGCCGGGGCCCGCTGCTCCGTCGTCGCCGGGTCCTTCTGAACCTCTTCCATCATTCTCTCCCCAGGAGGCCCCGCGGCCTCGCCAGCAGCACCAGGGACATGAGGATGAAAATGGCCACATCCTTCCACTGCGGCCATTCCATGGAGACCAGGCTGGTGACCAGGCCGATGAGCAGTCCGCCGGCCACCGAGCCGCCGAAGCTGCCCAGCCCGCCCACGACCACCACCACGAACACCGTGACCAGGATCTCCAGCCCCATGTCGGGATGCACCCCCCGCAGCGGGGCCGACAGCACCGCCGCCAGGGCCGCCAGGGCCAGCCCCAGACAGAAGACGATGCGACGCACGTGGATCACGTCTATGCCCAGCGCCATGGACATAGCGCTGTCCTGGGCCACCGCCCGGATGATCCGCCCCAGGTCCGTCCGCTCAAGCAGCAGCCAGGTCAGCACCAGCAGCACCACGCCGATGGCCGCCGCCACCGCCAGGTACTTGGAGAAGTCCATGAACCCCAGGGGTATGGTTCCCGACAGCTCGCCAGGTATGTCCACCGGCTTGCCTATCTTCCCGAACCCCACCCGAATGCTCTCGGTGATCACGTACGACAGGCCGAAGGTCATGAGCAGCGGCTCCAGCCCAGTCCGGTCCAGGAGCGGTCGCAAGAGCCAGCGCTCAGTGACGATGCCGACCAGTATCAGGCCGATGGGCGCCCCCACCAGCGCCAGCCAGAACACCCCCAACCTGTCCACCATCAGGAATCCAAGATATGCGCCCAGAGCGTAGATGGCGCCGTGAGCGAAGTTGACCACGTTCATCTGCCCGAAGATGAGGGACAGCCCCGCCGCCAGCAGCGCCAGCATCACTCCGTTGGCCAGGCCCACCAGCACCTGACTGGCTACCTCTTCCATCGCCACCTCGCCTCTATCGGGCTCGCTTTCCCCTTTGCCGGTCGTCCCCCGGAGGCGGGGGCCCTCGCGTGCAGGGCCCCCGCCTCGGACAGCCTCACACTACTGGCCGCAGGGCGGCAGCATGGACTCGGCGCCGGCCGCACTGGCCACCACCTGCCGCAGGGCCCACTCTGGGTCGCCTGCCTGGCGGGCCTGGTCGGCTGTGTTGCCCCGGCCCACTATCATGGTACGCGCGATCTCACCGTCGCACTGACGGACGAATATAGGCTCGGTGAAGTCGTAAGAGCCAGGCACGGCCGCCGCCACCCGGCGCGGGTCGGTGGTGCCGGCCTTCTTCACCGCCTCGGCATAGACCTTGATCGTGTCGTACATGATGGCCGCGTAGCCATCGGGCGGGACGCCATAACGGGCGCGGTATGCCTGGGCGAACCGCCCGGTGGACGGGTACTGGCTGGAGGCACCCCAGTAGAAGGGCAGCAGGGCGTGGGTGTTGGCGATCAGGTCGTACCCCGCCGACTTGTCGATAGTCAGGTCGGTGATGCCGGCCATGATCTTGGTGTCGGCGTCGAACAGCCCGAAGGCCGTCGCCTGCTTGAAGAAATTGACCATGTCGCCGCCCGCCGAGAACACGTAGACCACCTCGGGGTTGGCCCTGGCGATAGACGGGATGTAAGAGCTGAAGTCGGTAGTGCCCAGGGGGGCCATCGTCTCGCCGACGATGGTCACGCCCAGCCGGCTGGCGGTCCTGTCCAGGATGGCCTTCCACTCGTGGCCATAGGCATAGTCCGGGTAGATCACCCACCAGCGGCGACCCAGGTTCTTGGACACCCAGTCCAGCACGAAGGGGGCCGCGGCGCTCTGGGCCCACGCCGTGTGGAACGTGTACTCGCCCCGTTCTTTGCGCAGCGTGTCCGTGGCCGAGGTCGCGAAGTACAGCACCCCCGCCGCCTTGGTCACGCTGTTGATGGCCAGATTACCGCCAGCGTGGATGGTGCCGGCGATCATGTCCACCCTCTCCTGCTGGATGAGGGACTGGGCCTGCCGGGCCGCCTCGTCGGTCTGCAGCTTGTCGTCGCGGATGATGAGCTGCAGCGGCCTGCCTAGGACGCCGCCAGCCGCGTTTATCTCGTCCACGGCCAGGCGTGCCGCGTTGGCCTGGCTTTCGGCCAGCGAAGCGTACACCCCCACAAAAGGAAGAACGAGGCCGATCTTTATGGGCTGCCCGCTGGCGCCCGTGGGTGTCCCTGTGCCGGGGGTGGTGGCCTCCTCTCCAGCACAGGCCACCACCGTTAGGCTGACGAGCCAAACCGCCAGTAGTAGTAAAGCCTTACGCATATCCTGACCCCTCGGAATAGAGATTTCGGTAAGCCGCTACCCGCGGCGTGTCATACACGCCTCTACCATGCTTGCCTGAAGGTCGCACCTCCCTCCCACCTGGCCGTGGCCCTGCTACCGGCCCGGCCGAACGATGAGCGGACTCCTGCATTCGCCTGCCCGATAAGTCACCTCCTCGCCAGGGCTGCGGGCCCCCCGCTCGCTCTCACTCGTAGTTGCCCGGCGGAGGAGCGCCCGCGTGCTCGTCCCCTCGTCCGGCGTCGCCCGGCCCGCTCGCCAACGGTGGGCCGAC
>BEIA01000093.1 GCA_002898715.1 bacterium HR24
CCGATGATGGTGTAGTGGAAGTGGGCCACCACGAAGTAGGTGTCCGACAGGTTGATGTCCGTGGGCACATCGGCCAGAAAGATGCCCGTGATCCCACCGATAAGGAAGTTGAACACCGCTCCCAGAGCGAAGAGCATGGGCGTCTCCAGCCGCAGCCTGCCCATCCAGACGGTGCCCAGCGCCGACAGGAACACCAGGCCGGTGGGGATGGAGATGGCCTCGGTGGTGACCAGGAACGCCCCCAGGAAAGCTGCATCGCCGGTGGTCACGAACATGTGGTGCGCCCACACGAGGCCGCTCAGAGCGACGATGCCCAGGAAACCGCCCACCGCCCAGCGATAGGCGAACAGGGGCTTGCGCGAGAAGTGGGCCAGTACCTCCAGGAGCAGCCCGAAGCCAGGCAGCACGAAGATGTAGACCGCCGGGTGGGAGTAGAACCAGAACACGTGCTGGTACATGAGCGGGTGGCCGCCCGTCTCCGGACGGAAGAAAGAGGTGCCGGCGATGCGGTCCAGCATCACCATGAGCTGGGAGGCAGCGAAGGCCTGGGTGAAGGTCAGCGAGAGGATGGACGCCGCGAACACCGACCAGACGAAGATGGGCAGCCTGCCCCAGGTCATGCCCGGCGCCCGCATGAAGGCGATGGTCACCAGGAAGTTCAGCCCGCCCAGGATGGACGAAAGCCCGAAGGTGATGATGGCCAGGGCGAACAGGAGCTGGCCGGGCGCGTTCACCACCGACAGGGGCGGGTAGGCCGTCCAGCCCGAGTCCCAGCCGCCGACCGCCTGGGCCGTGAGCAGCAACACGGCCACCGGCGGCACCAGCCAGTAGGTGAGAGCGTTGAGGCGGGGGAAGGCCATGTCGCGGGCGCCGATCATGAGCGGCACCAGGTAGTTGCCCAGCCCGCCCAGCACCACCGCCACCGCCACGGCGATCATCAGGATCCCGTGCAGGCTCATCACTTGGTTGTAGACGCCGTCGTCCATGAGGGCGCCCTGAGGGCTGGTGAGATGGTAGCGCACCAGCATGGCCATCAGCCCGCCAATGAGCATGACCGCCACGAACGTGACCAGATACTGGACGCCGATGACCTTGTGGTCGGTGGTGAAGGCGAAGTAGCGGCGCCAGCCGGCGGGGTCTGGAGCGGTGGGCAGCCCCAGCCACTCCCGCGCCCAGCGCTCCCACATGCCCACGCCCAGCAGCCAGCCCAGCAGGCCGAAGACGTAGCCCACCGTCACGTTGTGCTCGATCCACCAGGCGCTCGAGCCGGTGACGACGCGGAAGAGGGCCGCCAGCCCCGCCCCGATGCCGAAGCCCGCCAGTCCCCACAGCAAGCCCCTGCGCACGTAGAGGAGGGCCTCCCACAGCCCGACCTTCGCCTCGGTCGCTACTGCCTCGGTCATCTCTTTCGCCCCCTCAGCGGACCGTCAGGGTGCCTTTCATGTCAGGGTGGACATCGCAGCGGAAGTAGTAGGTGCCGTGCTCCAATACGCCCAGTTCATAGGTGTTACTGCCTGGGCCACTGAACAGCTCTCCGCTGAAGACCGGCTGCCGGAAGTCCTTGTCGCGGTAGACGGAGACGTTATGGGGAACGCCCGCATCCCTGTTCTCGAGGACGATGGCTACCGGGCGCCCGGGCGAGGCGGCGAGGGACTTGCGGTCGAAGGCGTTGTTGCGGGCCACCAGAGTCAGCACCTGGGCCTGCCCGGCATCCCGGCCGGCCTGGGCAGGCGGGGAAGGAGTCGCCGTCTGTCGCTTGGCCTGCTCCGCGGCCCAGGCCTCAAACTCGTCCTGGGCTACGACCCGCACCGGGATGGCCATGCGTCCGTGTCCGGTGCCGCACAGCTCGGCGCACTGTAAGCGCAGCAGTGGGTCGTCCTCATACGAGCCTTCCTCCGTCGCCCGGAACCAGACAGAGTTGACCGTGCCCGGTATGGCGTCGATCTTGAGCATGAAGCGCGGCACCCAGAAGGAATGGGCGACGTCGTTGGCGGTCACCTTGATCTCGACGTCTCGGTCCACTGGCAGGACCAGCTCTCGCTGGTCGCGCAGCCCCAGGTCGGGGTAGTTGACCAGCCACGTCCAGCGGATGCCCACCACCTCCACCACCAGCGCGTCCTGGGGGCGGCCGCCCATGACCCTGGCCGTACCGATGAGCCCCGGGAAGACCATCACGGTCAGGGCGAGGGCGGACGTGACGGCCAACCAGGCAGCCGGCACTGCCCCTCTACCCAGCAAGGGGACGCCGTCCCCGGTGCGGCCACGGAAAGAGAGGACGCTGTAGGACAGGGCGGCCACCACTCCGGCGAAGACGGGAATCGCCAGGTAGACTAGGATATGAAACGCGGTGTAGATCTCCTCCCCTTTATCGCTGCCTGGCTTGGGGTGAAAGCGGAAGGCGAAAGCCAAATATTCGCCGACAGCCGTCAGGAGCACCCAGGTAACCACGACGGCCAGAAGGTGCCGTCCAGCGTGCCCCCTCCCGAGTCCGGACACTTTGTGACCCTCGTTACAAGTTCCGTTCGACTTCGAACGTAGGGCGCGCCATCGTACCGGTCTATCGGGCGCAGCCTTACAGCTCGTAGGGGTTTCCCCGACGAAGCGACGCCGACGGACCGGGCGCTCGGCGCCGCCGAGAAAAGTCATCGAGGGGACGGCACAGGGACTCGAAGGCTAGCAGAGGACGTCGGCGATGGCCTGCGCCGCCGCCATCACGTGGCGAGCGAGGGCGGCGGTGTCGCGCCCGGGGAGGGTCACCACGCCCACACTGGCGTCGACAAGCCGCTCGCCGATCCTGACGGGCGCTGCCACCTCGACTACCCCAGCCTCCGGCTCCGAGAGCGTTAGCGCGTAGCCAGCCTCCCTGGCGGCAGCCACCTCCGGTCGTTCGTCCGGGAGAGCGGGGCGGCCGGCCAGGATGGCTATACCCGATGCACCCCGCATCAGGGGATGTCGCAGGCCCACGCGATAGGCCACATAGCAGGGGCTCTCCCTTGGCGAGGCCACAGACACGATGACGGCATCGTCGCCGTCGGCGATAGCGAGGAACGCACTGCTGCCGGTGGCCGCCGCCAGCCCTGCCAGCACCGGCGCTGCAGCCGAGCGCAGGTCAGGGGCAAGGCCATTCGCCAGACCGAGCAGCCCCGTCCCTGGCAGGTAGCGGCCGTCGGGGTCGCGGCACACGAGCCGGTGTTGCCTCAGTGTGACTAGCAGTCGGTCGAGGTTAGTGCGGTGGGTACCCACCCTGCGGGCCAGCTCGCTGGCCGTGAGGCCCCCAGGCTCTCGAGCCAGCAGCTCCAGGACACGCAGGCCCCCTGTCCAGAGTGCGAACGCTGGGTGCCCCGCGCGCCGTCGTGCGGGGGCGTCGTTGCACGCCCGGTACTACCGCCACGACCTGTCCCCTCCCGCCATCTGCCGGCAGGATCACTACGAGTGGGCAGGGGCCACAGTGGAGGGCGAGCCACTGTTGCGGGCGCGAGCGGCCTGGGAACCCCTGCCCACCTCGGAGTCAGGGTGCGACAACGATAGCTGGCGGTGAATCGGCCGCTACCGTACATGGCTGTGGGAATTCGCCCCACACTCGCTGCCGTATGGCGGGCCGAAAGACGGAACGCTCGGGTGACCTTCGTCACTGCCCAAAGCACGGCCCCGGGCCGAGAATAGCAAGGGAGGGGGTAGCAACGATGGGTGGCAACGTCCTGGTCCTGGCCCAGCACGAAACCCCTGAAGAAGGCGCTCTGGCCTTCGCATCAGAGCTAGCTCGCCGTCTAGGAGCTACGCTGGTCATCGCCGAGCACGCCGACGAGTCGCTCTGCCCGGCGGGCAGCCGTGGCCACCGCGACGTAGCCCTGCAGGACACGGCCACTTATGCGCACTTGGAGTGGTTGCGTCAGGGCGTGAGCGCCATCAGCCCACATGTACGCACCCAGGTCCTCCGCGGTGAGATGCCGGACGTTCTGTCCGACGCCCTCTCGTCCGCCGACATCCTGGTGGCTATAGATCCAGAGGCGGGGGCGGATGCCCGCCGCCGCTCGCGGATGCTCGCCCTTGAGGCCGCATGGCGAGCGGGCGTTCCTGCCCTGGCCTTGCCCGCTCGTTGGCCGCGTCCCGATGCCCGTTGGCTTCTGCTCGCCTACGACGGATCGCCGACCTGCCGGACTGCGTTCCCCCTGGCTGCCGAGCTGGCGCGGGCCTCAGGCTGGCGAATCGTACTCTTGCAAGTCATACCTGTCGAGACGGTCCGCTTGCCGAGACGGCCCGAGGTGACCGAGATCCTGAGACAATTGCGCGAAGCGGTACTCAGGGAGCTGAGCGCTGAGGCCGCAGCGCTCTCGCGAGAGGGCATTGAGGTCAGCGCGCGTGTCATGGTGGGCAGCCCGGCGTCTTCCATCGTCAGGGCGGCCGGCCTGCTGCGGGCGGCCATGGTCGTCCTCGGCAGCTGTGGTCGCGCCTTCGGGGTCGGGGAGACGCCGGGTTCCGTCGCTATGGCCGTCTTCCTGAGGTCTCCGGTGCCGTGCTTGTTGATGCCGCCGCACCGGCCTCTCCGTCGCTGACAAGGGCGGGCGGGGGGTTCAGCTGGGGTGCCCCCGCCTGCCGGCCTCCCCGTCGAGGATGAATGCACGAGCACCGCCTGAGGTGCTAACCTCGGGCTGTGGACTTTCTCTGCGCCCTGCCAGAAGGGGCTTTGCCCCTGAATGGCTCGGAATGGAGGTAACGCATGCCCTTGGAGCGGATCCTGGTGCCGGTGGACGGGTCACACCGGTCGGAGGCTGTCCTGAGGCCGGTCTCTACCCTGGCCGAAGCTTTCTCGTCTGCGGTGATGCTGCTACATGTGGTCGAACGATACGTGGACCATGATGACGGGGAGGTGCAGGCAGAGGCCCTGTCACGGGAAGAGTCGGCGCTTGCGCTGGCGAGCGAATACCTCGAAGGTCTGGCAACGGCCCTGCGCCAACGTGGGTTGGCCGTGTCCACGCATGTCCTCACCGGTCGGGCGGCCCCGGCCATCCTGGAGAGCGCCCAGCGCCTGGCAGCGTCCCTCATAGCCCTGACCGGCCGCGGCAGGGGCCTGGTCCCGGGGGTGTCGCTGGGGAGCGTGGCAGCCCGGGTGGCCACGGCCAGTCACATCCCTGTCCTGGTGGTGAAGGCGCACCGGCAGGGCCGACTGTGGACGGCCCCGCGCCGCTTCCGAAGCGTGCTGGTGCCGCTGGACGGCTCGTCCGTGGCCGAGGCCGCCCTCGTCCATGCCGAGGAGCTGGCCCGGCGCCTCGAAATTCCCATCAACCTGGTAACCCTGCTGCCCGCGCCGGCCGTAGTGCCCCTGGGGGAGAATTCCATCATCCTGTGGGAGACGGAGAGCCCGGCCCAGCGACGTCTGGAGAAGCTGGCCTCGGACTACCTGGAGTCCCAGGCCAGAAGGTTGCAGACCAAAGGGCTGCAGGTCCAGTGGCGAGTCGCTCTGGGGCCTGCGGGGAGCGGCGTGCTCCACTTCGCCGAACGTGACCGCCCCTGTTTGGTGGTCATCACCAGCAGGGGCAGGTCGGGCCCCGCCCGCTGGCTGGGCGGCGTCGCCGAAGAGGTCCTGCGCCGCTGCCCCATGCCGGTGCTGGTGGTGCCCGCTGCCGGCGCCGACTCCCGGTCTGGTAGCATGGGCATGAGCACGGGCGAAGGCGGCAGTGTCGGGTAATCGTGCGGGCCCGATGGCGGAAGGGGCGGCAGGGCGCTACCCCGGCCGAGCGACGGCAGGAGGCGCGCCCCTGGCACGCGCTGGACAGGGCTGAGCTGGAGGGCGCCCTCCGCACCGGGCCCGAGGGGCTGACACGGGAGGAGGCCGCCCGCCGCCTCCGCACCTATGGCCCCAATCGCATCGAGCAGGCTCCTCCCACCAACCCTCTGCTGGTGCTGCTGCATCAGTTCCAGAGCCCTCTCATTTACATCCTGCTCCTGGCCACGGTGGTCACGGTCTTCCTGCAGGAATACGTGGACGCCGGCGTCATCGCCGCCGCCCTGGCCGTCAACGCCAGCATAGGGTTCCTGCAGGAGTGGCAGGCGGAGCGTTCGGTGCTGGCGCTGATGCGCCTCGTCTCGCCACGGGCGCGAGTGGTGCGCGAGGGCCGCGAGTGGGACCTGGAGAGTGAGGCCGTCGTGCCCGGCGACCTGGTGCTGCTGGAGTCGGGCAGCCGCGTCCCGGCCGACATCCGCCTGGTGGAGACCCACGGCCTGGAGGTGAACGAGTCGCTGCTCACCGGCGAGTCGCTGCCTGTAGCCAAGCGGTCGTCCCCGGTTCCCGCGCCCACGCCCGTGATGGAACGGGCGAACATGGTCTATGCAGGCACGATAGTGACCACCGGCAGGGGGCGAGGCTACGTGGTGGCCACCGGCTATGCCACGGAGCTGGGGGCCATCGCCGCCCAGATGCGGGCCGAGGCGCAGCCGGAGACGCCCCTGCAAAGGCGGATGGGTGCGCTGGCCCGCACCCTGGGCATCATCGTAGGCGTATTCGCCCTGGTCACCTTCGCTCTGGGCGTCGCCCTGGGCGAGAGTGTCACCGAAATGTTCCTGCTGGCGGTGGCTATCGCCGTGGCAGCCATCCCCGAAGGCTTACCCGTGGTCTTCACCATCACCCTCGCCCTGGGGGTGCGGCGCATGGCCCGCAAGAGGGCTATAGTCCGGCACCTGCCGGCGGTGGAAACGCTGGGGAGCACCACCACCATCGGCAGCGACAAGACGGGCACCCTCACCGAGAACCGCATGACCGTGCGGGAGGTGTGGACCCTCGAGGGCACCTGGTCGCCGCCCGCCGACGGCACCGACCCCGCGCCCGAGAGCTCCCCGCTGTATCTGACCCTGCTGGCCGGTGTCCTGACCAACGAAGCGCACGTGTATGTGTCCGGTGGCGGTCTGGAATTCCAGGGCGATCCCACCGAGGCCGCCCTGTTGGTCTCAGCGCTGCGCGCCGGCCTGGACCCGGAAGCGGAACGCCGCGAGCACGTGAGCCTGGCCGAACTGCCCTTCGAGTCGGAGCGGCGCTATTCGGCCAGCGTCCGCCGCAAAGGGGACGTCTGTCATCTCTACGTCAAGGGCGCTCCCGAACGGGTGCTGGCCATGTGCGACTGGGCGCTCGGCAGCGACGGGCCCTGTGCCCTGGACGCGCGCGCTGTCCAGCGGGCCGCCGACGAGATGGCCTCGCGGGGCCTGCGGGTGCTGGCCATGGCCTATCGGCCGCTGGAGGGGCCGCCGCCCGACCCCGAACACCTGCCCGAGCCGGAGGGGCTGGTGTTCCTGGGGCTGCAGGGGATGCTGGACCCGCCCCGGCCGGGGGTGAAGGAGGCCATCGCCGGTTGCCAGCGGGCCGGCATCCGCGTGGTCATGGTCACGGGCGACCACGCCCGCACCGCCCGCGCCATCGGGCAGGCCCTCGGCATCTCCGCGCACG
>BEIA01000094.1 GCA_002898715.1 bacterium HR24
ACGTCCACGAAGCGGTCTGGCGGCTCCCAGACGGTGATCTCGCTCTGCCAGCGCAGGGGCAGGCCGTGCAGGCGCAGGCGGTAATCGATGACGGTACCGGCGCCCATCTCTGCCGGTCGCTGGCCGAGGACCCGGAAGCTCAGCCAGGGCGGAGTGATGCTCTCCAGGTTGTGGGCGGAGGCGAAGAACGGGAACACGTCTCGGGGCGGGAGCGGCAGCCAGACCTCGCTGTGGAAGGCGAAGACCTTCACCGGTTAGGGAGTTTAACAGGGAGCGGTACGGCTGACCACCCTCAGAGCAGGGGCTCCTGTCGTTCCACCTTCTGGCCGAGCGCCTGGGCCATCTGGCGGGCGTTGCGGACGGCATAGTCGCGGTAGCAGTTGTTGAACAGGACGTGGACCTCGTCCGCTTCCTGGGCCAGGCGGCGGATGCGCGGCGTCCACTCGCCCAGTTCCTCCGGCGAGTAGAGGTAGTTGAAGCGCTCGGCGGTGGTCAGGCCCCTGGCCTCCCACGTAGCGGCGTTGCGGCCGTGGAAGCGGACGATGGCCACGGGGGCCGTGACCTCGGCCAAGGGAGGAACGCTGGAAGAGAAGCCCTGGGGCTCGTCGACGCAGGCCAGGGGCAGGCCGTGCTCGCGCAGAAAGCGGAGCGTCTGCTGCCGGTCCCGCTCTTCGGCCAGCCAGCCCGCCTGCCGGAACTCGATGGCCACCCGGTACTGGGGCAGGCGCTGGCGCAGGGAGGCGATGTATTCGCGCGACTCGCGCCCCGGCCGGAACCAGGGCGGGAACTGGAAGAGGACCACGCCCAGCTTGCCCGTCGAGTCCAGGGGCAGGAGGGACTCGGCGAAGCGACGCCACATCTCGTCCACCAGGTCGTCCGGGAAGTCGCGGTAGTAGAGGTTGCGCTTCTCCTTCAGCTGCCCCGGCAGCGCCTCGTAGATGTCCCTGGGCAAGGACTTGGGCGGCGTGGGATGGTGGGTGAACAGGGCGAAGGCCTTCACGTCGAATACGAAGTGCTCGGGGGTGCGCTGGGCCCACAAGACGGCGTTGCGGGGGCTGGGCAGGGCGTAATAGGAGCTGTCGACCTCCACGATGGGGAAGTGCAGCGCGTAGTAGCGCAGGCGGTCGGCAGGGGTGCGGGCCTCGGGCGGGTACCAGCCACTCTCCAGCAGGGTGCGGTCGGTCCATGAACAGGTGCCCACCAGCACGCGCCCAGCCATGACATAACGATTTTATCAGTTTGCGGGAGCGGCCGGGGTAGAATAGCACTGGCCGTGGAGGCGCTGAGGGTGCTGACGGTGGCGGACGAGGGCCCGGCCCGGGCGCTGGAGGGCCTGGACGCCCTGCGCGAGGCGCTGGCGTCGGGCCTGCGCCTGTGGGCCGACCTGGACACCTCCGCCGATACGCACGGCGCGGAAGAGGTGCTGGCCGGCGTCTTCCGCTTCCATCCCCTGACCATCGAGGACGCGCTGACGCCGGAGCCCAACCCGCCCAAGCTCGACGAGCATGACGAGTACATCTTTATCGTCTTTCACGCCCTGGCCGGCTATGAGCCCTTCGGCGATGTGGCCACGCAGGAGGTGTGCCTGTACCTGGGGCCCCACTACGTGGTCTCCTGCCACCATGGCCCCCTGGAGTCGCTGGAGGCCATCCGCCAGCGGTGTCTCGAGGACGGGCTGCCCCTGCGCCGCGGCGCCGAGTGGCTGCTGCACGCCATCCTCGACCGGCTCGTGGACGAGTACCTGCCATGCATCGATGCCATGGAGGAGTCGCTAGACCGACTGGAGGCAGAGGCGCTGGAAGGCAGGGCGGCGGGGCTGCTGGAGCGCGTGCTGCGCCTGCGCGGCAACGCCCTGCGCCTGCGCAGGCTCACCGTCCCCCAGCGAGAGCTGCTGGCCAGGCTGTCGCGGCCCGATTTCCCGCATCTCGTCCGCCCCGAGGCGCACATCTACTTCCGGGACATCTACGACCATCTGGTGCGGACGGAGTACCTGATCGAGGCGCTGCGCGACCTGACCGACAGCGCCCTCAACACGTACCTGACGGTGGTCTCGAACCGCCTGAACGAGGTGATGAAGGTGCTGACGGCGGTGGCCACCATTTTCCTCCCCCTGACTCTCATCTCCGGCATCTACGGCATGAATTTCGCCCAGCGCGTATGGCCGCCCTTCGAGAGCGGCTGGGGCTTCCCGGCGGTGGTGGGGGTCATGGCCGCTTTGGGGCTGGCGATGGTGGTCTTCTTCCGGCGGCGGCGCTGGCTCTAGGCGTTGGCTTGTCGGGGCGGTTGTCCCATAATCGCTATCGGGTGAGACGAGATGCGCAGGGACCTGGATGTCCTGGACGCGTTGCGGCTGGTCATCGGCGGGCCCGTGTGCCTCGTGACCACTCGCTGGCGGGACAAGACCGACGTGATGCCTGCCATCTGGGTGACGCCGGTCTCGCGGCGCCCGCCTCTCATTGGCCTGGCAGTGCACCCCTCGCGCCAGACCCATGACCTGATCCGCTTCGCCGAGGAGTTCGCGCTGAACATTCCCGGCCCCGACCTGCTGGCCCACACCCACTACTTTGGCGTGGTATCGGGCCGGGACGTGGCCAAGCTGGACATCTCGCGCCTGCCCACGTTCCCGGCCTCGCGCATCGAGGCGCCTCTGCTCGAGTTCTGCCTGGCCTGGATCGAGTGCGGCCTGGAGGAGGCGCTGCGCCTCGGCGACCATACATTTTTCGTGGGGCGGGTGGTGGCGGTGCAGGCGGAGCGGGACGCCTTCGACGAGACCTGGCTGGTGGGCGAGCGGCCCTTCCGCCCCCTGCACTACCTGGGCGGCGAGTGGTACGGCTTGCTGGCTGAGCGCTTCCAGGCCCGGCTCCGCACCGACGAGGAAGGCGCCGTCCAGCTAGAAGAGGCGCCCGAGGAACGCGAGCGCCGCGAAGAGGAAGAGGCGCGCGAGCGGGAGCGCCGCCAGCGCGAGGGCGCCGAGTAACCCCGGCCTAGGTCTGCAGGCCGCGGTACAGCTCTCCCCGCAGGTCGCGCAGCGCGCGCACCACATCGCCGGCGAAGGCTGCCCCGTGCATGCAGGCCGCCACTCGGGGGCGGAGCGCTTCCAGGCGGTCGAACGTGCGGGCGGTGTGCGGGCCCACCGGATAATAGGTGGTCCGCCATTCCTGGCGCATGAAGGCGTCGGCGGCCATGGAGGGCCCCACCACGTCCCCTTCCACCACCGGCGGCGGGTCGCCGAAGTGGGTGAAAAGGTCGCTGGCCAGCAGAATGCCCTCCGTCTCCTCGAAGGCGAGGATGGCGTCCCAGTTGTGGGGAACGTGCGGGGTCACCAGGAAGCGCAGCCTTCTCCGGCCCAGGACGAGTACTTCCTCGTCGTTGACGATGCGCGGCGGGCGGCTGGAGAAGTCGCCCACGTTGACGAGCGCTCCCACGAGCCCGCAGACGGGCTCGGCATTGGGGGCCACCTGCAGGAACTCGTTCAGCGCTCCGGCCTCGTCCGACTCCCAGTGGGACCAGGAGATGTAGCGCAGGCGGGCCGGGTCCAGCACCTTCCGCACCGCCTCCAGCGTCTCAGAGAAGATGCCGC
Organism: bacterium HR24; assembly: GCA_002898715.1. Classification (GTDB taxonomy): domain Bacteria; phylum Chloroflexota; class Dehalococcoidia; order SM23-28-2; family HRBIN24; genus HRBIN24. Next base: position 3,581 of record BEIA01000094.1, read on the forward strand.
GGGAGCCGGTATGCCATAACAGCGGCTCCTCGTCTAGGATCAGGTACTGGTTAAAGGTGATCCCCCCATCGGGCGCCGGCACCTGCAGGAATGTCGAGATGCGGTAGATGCCTTCGGCGATCTCGTCGATGCGCGCCATGTTGCTCCTTTCCGGCTGCGGCTACGGACGCGGGGCAGGGCCGGAGCGCAGCCCCACTTTCCCCTCTTGGTCCCCTCCCCGAGGCCCCGCGGGGGATGTCCTCATCGTACCGGGTCTGGCCGCCGTGTCAACCGCGCGCGGGGCCTTCCTCGCAAGGGGGCCTTCGGCGCGAGCCGAGAGCCGTCAGCAGGGCCGGCCCTCTCCTCCCTCAGCCTCCCGTCGCGACCGGCGTCGCTCGCCCGCGACTACTGGCGGGCCCGCAGCCGTCATCGGAAAGGCAAGCGACCGTTAACGTTGACGTGCGGGGGAGGCGGCGGTATCATTGTGCCGTAGTCATAACCGTTCACGAAAACTATTAGTGCAGCCTATGAGCTGAGGCGCGAGGAGGAAGCGATGGACTTTCGTTTCGCACCGGAGGAGGAGGCCTTCCGCCAGGAGGTGCGACAGTTCATCGAGAGCGAGTGTCCGCCCGAGCTCCGCTCCGGTGGCGTCAGCTTCTTCGACCAGTTGCCGGCGCTGGTGCAGTGGCGGCGCAAGCTGGCGCAGCGAGGCTGGATCGCACCCGCCTGGCCCAAGGAGTACGGCGGGGCGGGCATGACCATCATGCAGCAGTTCATATACAACCTGGAGACAGCCCGCCTGAGGGCGCCATCGCCGCTGTTCATCGGCGGGCTGGCAGTCGCGGTGGTGGGGCCCACCCTGATCCTGTTCGGTAGCGAGGAGCAGAAGAAGACCTACCTGCCCAAGATCCTTTCTGGGGAGCACATCTGGTGCCAGGGCTTCTCCGAGCCCAACGCCGGCTCGGACCTGGCCAGCCTGCAGACCACGGCCGTGCGCGACGGCGACGAGTACGTTATCAACGGTCAGAAGATCTGGACGACGCTGGCCCACATGGCCCACTACATGCTGCTCCTCTGCCGCACCGACCCCAACGCCCCCAAGCACAAGGGCCTCAGCTACCTCATCGTCCCCATGAAGGACGAGAAGGGCAACCCCTACCCGGGCATCACTGTCCAGCCGCTGTACAACATGGCCGGCACTCATGAGTTCAACCAGGTGTTTTTCGAGAACGTGCGCGTGCCGGCCAAGAACCTGGTGGGCGAAGAGAACCAGGGCTGGTACATGGCCGTCCGCACGCTGGATATCGAGCGTTCCAACATCGGCTCGGCGGTGGGCCAGCAGCAGAGCGTGGAAGACCTGGCGCGCTTCGTGCAGGAGGCGAGGGGCTCCGGACAGGAGCGCGTCTCCCACCTGCCGTCCCTGCGCTACGAACTGGCCGAGCGCTGGGTGGAGACGGAGATCTCCCTGCTCCTCTCCTATCGAGTGGTGACCATGCAGAACCGGGGGATCATCCCCAACTACGAGGCCTCGGCCACCAAGCTTTTCTCCATGGAACTGAACCAGCGCATCGCCAACACGGGCATGAAGGTGCTGGGCCTGTACGGTCAGCTCGCTCGCAGCCAGAAGTGGGCGCCGCTGCGGGGCCGCATCGAATTCATGTACCTGCGCTCGGTGGCCAACACCATCGAGGGCGGGACGTCGGAGATCCAGCGCAACGTCATCGCCGGGCGAGGGCTGGGCCTGCCCAGGGACTGAGGCGGACGGGGGAGGAACGGCGGCCGCCCCGGGGCGTCTCCGGCGTATAATAGGGGAGACAACCGCAGCCCTGCCAGGGAGGGGAGCTATGGACTTCCGCTTTACCCCCGAGGAGGAGGCGTTCCGCCAGGAGGTGCGCCGGTTCCTGCAGAGCGAGTTACCTCCCGACTGGGACTACGACCCCTTCGAGGCAGGCGAGGACGAGACCTGGGAATTTGCCCGCGCCTTCACTCGCAAGCTGGGCGAGCGCCGCTGGACTGCACCCGCCTGGCCGCCCGAGTACGGGGGCCTGGGCCTGGACTTCATGCGCCAGGTGATCCTGGCCGAGGAGATGGCTTATTTCCGCGCCCCCAACACGAGCCAGATCGGTGTCACGTACGCTGGGCCCACCATCATCGTCCACGGCACCGAGGAGCAGAAGCGCGAGCTCCTGCCTGGCATCGTCTCGGGCGACATCGTGTGGTGCCAGGGCTTCTCCGAGCCCAACTCCGGCTCGGACCTGGCAAGCCTGCAGACCACGGCCGTGCGCGACGGTGACGAGTACGTCGTCAATGGCGTGAAGGTCTGGAGCAGCCTGGCCCACCGGGCCAACTGGTGCTTCTTCCTGGCCCGTACCGACCCCAACGCCCCCAAACATAAGGGCATCAGCTTCTTCGTGGTGCCCATGGACACCCCCGGCATCCGGGTGGTGCCCATCATCAACATGGCCGGGCTGAAGGGCTTCAACCAGATCTTCTTCGAGGACGTGCGGGTGCCGGTGCGGTACCGGGTGGGCGAAGAGAACTCGGGCTGGTACGTGGCCATGACCACCCTGAACTTCGAGCGCTCCAACATCGCCTCGGCGGCGGGCGCCAAGCGCACGTTCGATGAACTGCTGAGGTACTGTCGCGAGACCGAGGCCAACGGCGGGCCGCTGCTCCGCCAGCCTCGGGTGCGACACCGTCTGGCCGAGCTGGCCATCGAGATCGAGGTGGGGCGTTATCTGTCCTACCGGGTGGCCTCCATCCAGGCGCGCGGCGGCGTGCCGCTGTACGAATCGTCCATGGCCAAGGTCTACCACTCGGAGCTGAACCAGCGGCTCTACCGCAGCGGGGCCGAGGTGCTGGGGCTGTACGGCCAGGTGCGGGAGGGTGACCGCCATGCGCGGCTTAAGGGCCGCATTGCTCGGGGCTACCTGACCAGCGTGGCCAGCACCATCGCTGCCGGCACGTCGGAGATACAGCGCAACATCATCGCCGAGAAGGGGCTGGGGCTGCCGCGCCCCTGACGGAGCGACCGCCCCGACCCGAGGAGAAAGCCGATGCAGCTCTTCGCCGGGCAGGTCAGGTTCGGCATCCATTCCGGGCCCCAGAACACGACCTACGACGATTACCTGGCCCTGTGGCAGAAGGCCGAGGAGCTGGGGTTCGACTGGGCTTCCGTGTTCGATCACTTCATGCCCATCCAGTCCGACCCGGCGGGCCCCTGCTTCGAAGGGCTGGCTTTGCTGAGCGCCCTGGCCGCCCAGACCAGGCGGGTCCGTTGCGGGATCCTGGTCGTCGGCAACACCTACCGGCACCCGGCGGTGGTGGCCAACATCGCCGCCACTATCGACCATGTGTCGCGCGGGCGGCTGGAACTGGGTATGGGCGCCGCCTGGTACGAGCTTGAGCACAGGCAGTATGGCATCCTCTTCCCCAGCACGGGGCGCCGCATCCGCATGCTAGGGGAGGCGGTCAAGGTGATAAAGGCCCTGTGGACCCAGGAGCGGGCCACCTTCCACGGCCGTTACTACACCATCAGCGAGGCGTTCTGCGAGCCCAAGCCGCTGCAGAGGCCCCACATACCCCTCTGGGTCGGCGGCCAGGGCGAGAAGCTGACCCTGAGGGTGGTGGCCGAGTCCGCCGACGGCTGGAACACCTTCATGATGCCCATGGAAGCGTACCGGCGAAAGCTGGACGCCCTCGCCTCCCACTGCCGCGACGTGGGACGCGACCCGGAGGACATACGCAAGTCGCTGGTCTTCTGGGCCGTACTGCGGCCGACGGAACGGGAGGCCAGGGAAGAGGCCGAGCGGGTGGTGAGCGCCACCGGCAACTCGGTCCAGGCCCTGGGCGACCGCCTCAT
>BEIA01000095.1 GCA_002898715.1 bacterium HR24
ACGCGCACGTCCACCCCGTAGAACAGGTCCACCATCGGGTCGAGATAGAACGGCCCGCCGTCGAAGATGAGGGCCGGCGGGGCATTGTCGACGTACAGAGTGGCGCCGGCGGGCAGCCGAGGGTACTGGGCCTGCAGTGCCATCAACAGGTCGTGGCCCGAATCGGCCACCTCGTGCAGGGTGCGCTGGTGGTAGGCATGCAGGAACACGGCCGGCACGGCCAGGGCGATGAGCGCCCCCGCCCAGAGGGCAGCCTGAGGCAGTGGCCTCAGGCTGGGCAGGCGGGGCGCCAGCCAGACGGCGACGTCCCGCAACACCTGGGCGCCCAGGATGGAAAGCGGGGCCAGCAGGATGTAGTTATAGCGGCCCGCCTGCAGCGCCGGCTCGCCCGTAGCGTAGGGCAGGGCGAACAGCAGCCACCAAAGCAGCAGGAAGCGCCCCGGCCCCTCGCCCCGGCGCACGACCGCCTCCATGACCCTCAGCACGAGAATGGCCCCTGCACCCCTGGCCACGTCCCACGCTGGCCCGCCCGACCACACGGGCACCACCGTCCAGCCCAGGTAAAGGAACAGGTTCTGGGGCACGTGCCACCCCAGGCTGCCCAGGCCGGAAGACTCGCCCGCCGCTGCCTGCAGGAACGTGGGCAGGCGCAGGCCCACGTATCCCGCCAGCAAGGCCACGGGCAGCAAGGCAGGCAGCAACGCCCGCGGCCGTCGCCACGCCTCGTGCCCCAGGCGCAGGAGGTGGTAAACAGCGAGGACCAGCGGTGCCGCCACCCCGGGCTCGCGGCTCAGGATCGCGCCTGCTGCCAGAACCAGCGCGCCCGCCCGGAGCAGGGCCGGCCGAGCCCCCCCGAAGCGATAGCTTTCCACCCACAGCGCCAGGGCCCCCAGGGTGAAGGTCGTCACCAGCAGCTCGGTGATGGCCGAGATCCAGGTCACGGCGTCCACCGCCAGAGGGTGGAGAGCGTAGCCCAGGGCGGCCAGTCCCGCCAGGGCAGGCCGTCCCAACAGGCGGCGGGCGAGCCACCACACCAGGGCGACGTTCAGCACGTGCAGACCGACGTTGACCAAGTGATAGGGCAGGGGGTCCAAGCCGAACAGGCTCGCCTCGGCCAGCATCGCCAGGTAATAGACAGGCCGGTACAGCTTGCCAGTGACGAAGATGCTCTCTCCGCCGTCCCCCGGGTCGAGGACAGTCTCCACGTACCGCGAGACGGGGGTCCACGTCGCGCCCCGGATGTGGATGAAGTCGTGCATCATGAACCAGTCGCCCAGGGAAGGGACGAAGAGGAGGGCCGCCAGCGCCAGCGGCAAAAACAGGTAGCCCGCCTGTTGCAGGCGGGCTACCACCGATTGCCTCTCCTGGCCCATCGGGGGCCGGGGTTCAGGCCAGCGCCGGCTGGGAGACGTTCAGGAGGACGATCTCGTCGTCCTGTACATCGATGCGGACGGTGTCGCCCTCCCGGAAGCGTCCCTCCAGGATGGCCTCGGACAGCCGGTCCTCGATCTCGTTCTGGATGACGCGCCGCAGGGGCCGGGCGCCGAACACGGGGTCGAACCCCTTCTCGCCCAGCCAGTCCTTGGCAGCATCGGTTATCTCGATGGCGATGCCCTTGAGCACCACCCGCTGCTCGATCTCGCGGATCTCCTTCTCCACGATCTGGCGGATGTGCTCCTTGGTCAGCGGGTGGAACACCACCACGGCGTCCAGCCGGTTGAGGAACTCGGGCCGGAACACCTGCTTCATGGCCTGGAGCACCTTGTCCTTCATCCGCTCGTACTGCTCCTGGAAGGTCTGGGCCTCGTCGCGCTTGGTGGCGAAGCCCAGCACCTGCTCCTTGCGGATGAGGTCGGAGCCCACATTGGAGGTCATGATGATGATGGTGTTGCGGAAGTCCACCCGCCGCCCCTTGGCGTCGGTCAGGTGACCGTCGTCGAAGATCTGGAGCAGCATGTTGAACACGTCGGGGTGGGCCTTCTCGATCTCGTCCAGCAGGATGAGGCAGTGGGGCTTGCGCCGCACCGTGTCGGTGAGCTGGGCGGCGTCCTCGTAGCCCACGTAGCCCGGCGGCGCGCCGATGAGCCTGGACACGTTGTGCTTCTCCATGAACTCGCTCATGTCCAGGCGGATCATGGCGTCCTCGGAGCCGAACATGAACTCGGCCAGGGCGCGGGCCAGGTAGGTCTTGCCCACACCGGTGGGCCCCAGGAACATGAACACGCCGATGGGCCGCCGGGGGTCCTTCAGCCCGGCGCGGGCGCGCCGCACCGCCCGAGCCACCGTGCGGATGGCCTCGTCCTGCCCGATGACCTTCTCGTGCAGCGCCTCCTCCATCTTGAGTAGCCGCTGCGACTCCTCGGAGGCGATGCGAGTCACCGGGATGCCCGTCCACATGGACACCACTTCGCAGATGTCCTCGGCGGTGACTGTGGGCTTGTCCTCCTGCCGCTGGCTGCGCCAGCCCGCCTCGAGCTGCTTGATGCGGTCCTGGAGCTTGACCTCCCGGTCGCGCAGCTCGGCGGCGTACTCGTACTGCTGCTGGGCGATGGCCTGCTCCTTCTCCCGGCGTAGGCTCTCGAGGCCCTTCAGCGCCTCCTGCAGGGAGGGCGGCGCGTACGAGCGACGGATGCGCACCCGCGACGCCGCCTCGTCCACCAGGTCGATGGCCTTGTCGGGCAGGAAGCGGTCGGGAACGTACCGCGCCGCCAGCTCCGCCGCCGCCTTCAGGGCGTCATCGGCGATGTTGAGGCCGTGGTGCTCCTCGTAGCGGTGCTTGATGCCCCGCAGGATCTCCAGCGTCTCCTCCACCGAGGGCTCGTTCACCACGATGGGCTGCAGGCGCCGCTCCAGCGCGGCGTCCTTCTCGATGTGCTTGCGGTAGTCGTCCAGCGTGGTGGCGCCGATGACCTGGATCTCGCCGCGGGCCAGGGAGGGCTTGAGGATGTTGGCCGCGTCCACCGCCCCCTCGGCGGCGCCGGCGCCTACCAGCATGTGCATCTCGTCGATGAACAGGATGCAGTTGCCGGCGCTCTTCAGCTCTTCGATGACCTTCTTGAGGCGCTCCTCGAACTCGCCCCGGTACTTGGTGCCCGCCACCAGGGCGCCGATGTCCAGGGTGACGATGCGCTTGCCCTGGAGCATCTCGGGCACCTCGCCCCGGATGATGCGCTGGGCCAGGGCCTCGACGATGGCCGTCTTGCCCACACCCGGCTCGCCGATGAGGACGGGGTTGTTCTTGGTGCGCCGCGACAGGATCTGGACGACGCGCTCGATCTCCCGGTCACGCCCGATGACGGGGTCCAGCTTGTTCTGCCGGGCCAGGGCAGTCAGGTCTACGCCCAGCTGGTCCAGGGTGGGCGTGCGGGCCGAGGCGCGGCCCGACTGGGGCCCGCCCTGCTGGGGCATGCTCTGGGACAGGACGCGGGAGACCTCCGCCCGCACCTTCTCCAGGCTGACGCCCAGGCTCTCCAGGACGCCAGCGGCGATGCCCTCGCCCTCGCGCACGAGCCCCAGGAGCAGGTGTTCGGTGCCGATGTAGTGGTGGCCCAGGCGCCGTGCCTCGTCCACCGCCAGCTCGATGACCTTGCGGGCCCTGGGGGTGAGGCCGATTTCACCGGTTACGGCCTTGTCCCCGCGGCCGATGATGAACTCGACGGCGGAGCGGACCTTGTTCAGGTCCACGCCCAGGTTGGCCAACACCTTGGCCGCCACACCCTCCCCTTCCCGCACCAGGCCGAGGAGGATGTGTTCCGTGCCTATGTAGTTGTGGTTGAAGCGCAGGGCCTCCTCTTGGGCCAGGGTGAGGACGCGCCGCGCACGCTCAGTGAACTTCTCGAAGCGATCGGCCATAGACTATCACCGCCACAGTTATACGATACCCGAGCGGGGCCGAATTTTCTACTCCCCCTGGGGCCCGTTCTGCGGCTGGATAGCCGCACGGGCCTCGGGGGGAACGAAGGCGACGGCGCCGCTGGGGTCGAAGGCCCACCCCTGGGCCTCGGCCTCGGGCCGCGCCTGCCGCAGGGAAAGGCTCAGGCGGCGGCGCTCCCGCTCGATGCGCAGCACCTTCACCGGGACGATGTCGCCCTCCCGCACCACCTCGCCAGGGTGCTGGAGGTGACGGTCGGCCAGCTCCGAGATATGGATCAGCCCTTCCACTCGCCCGCCCAGGCGGACGAAGGCGCCGAAGTTGGTGAGCTTGGTGACCAGCCCGGGCAGGACGTCCCCTTCCTTCAGGGGACCGACGATGGCCTCCCACTGCTCGCCCTGGGCACGCCGCAGGGAGAGGCTCACCCGCCCCGTCTCCTGGTCGATGCGCATGACGAACACGTCCACCTCGTCGCCCACGCGGCAGACGGAGTGGGGCGGCGGCACCGCCGCCTCCCAGCTCAGCTCGGAGACCGGCACCAGCCCCTCGATGCCGCCCAGGTCGACGAAGATGCCGAAGTCGCGGATGCTGGTCACCCTTCCCCGGCGCACCTGCCCCTCCTGCAGGTCGTGCAGGAGCTGCTCCCGCATGTGGCTCCGCTGCTCTTCCAGGGCTGCGCGCTGGGAGAGGATGACGCGCCCCCGCCGCCTGTTCAGCTCCAGCACCTTGACGGTCAGCCAGCGCCCCACCCAGCGGGAGAGGTCGCGGCTGGGCAGATCGGGGTCGGGCACGAGCTGGGAGACGGGCAGGAAGGCGCGCACGCCCTCGGCGTTGAGGATGAGGCCGCCACGGTTGTGGCCCACCACCGGGGCCTGGAAGGCCTCGCCCCGCTGCTGCCGCTCCTGGAGAACCTGCCAGCCCTGTTCGCCCCGGGCCCGATCCAGGGAGAGGAGGATCTGGCCCTCCGCCGTCTCTGGCCGCAGGACGTAGACGCTGATCTGGTCGCCCACCTTGAGGGAGGACTCGCCACCAGGGCCGAGGCAGGTCATCTCGCCACGGGGAATGACGCCCTCGGTCTTGGCGCCCAGGTCGACCAGGACGCCCTCGCGGCTGAAGCCGACGATGGTGCCCTCGACGATATCGCCCCGGCGCAGGTAGGGGTAGCTGGTCTGGCTGCCCAGGAGCTGGGCCATGCTCTCCTGGGCCTCGGGGGCGGTCTCTTCTGGCTGGGGAGGTGCGGGCAAGGGGTCTCGCCTCCGCGATAGGTTGGCCTGCAAGGCCTTTGGGCTAATTATAAGTGGTTGTGGTGCTCTCGCCTAGGGGTGAGTGGAGGCTAAAGTAAAGAGGGGCCCCTGGCAGCGGCCTATTTTCCCAGCGGGTTGCCCCGCCAGTATCGTCGGCGCTGAGGCGTTTCACTGCCGTGTTCGGGATGGGAACGGGTGGGTCCGCCTCGCTCTGGCCACCAAGGGCCCCATGTATGCTACCGAATGAGGGAGAGGAGGGATGGTAGCGGGGGTGGGATTCGAACCCACGACCTCCGGGTTATGAGCCCGGCGAGCTGCCGCTGCTCCACCCCGCGTCGCCTATATCCATTATAGCCCAGGCCGGCCTGGTTGTGAGGGCGGTGGTGTAGTGGTCAAGCCCTCGGCCATTAGTACGGCTCAGCTACACCGGTTGCCCGGCTTACACCTGCCGCCTATCTAACGGGTGGTCTTCCCGTGGCCTTACCCCCTCGAGGGGGTGGGAGGCCTCATCTTGGGGAGGGCTTCGCGCTTAGATGCTTTCAGCGCTTATCCCGTGCGGACATGGCTACCCGGCTTTTTGCCCCTGGCGGGACAACCGGCACACCAGCGGTCCGCCCAGCCCGGTCCTCTCGTACTAGGGCCAGCCCCCCTCAAGCCTCCAACGCCCACCGCGGATAGAGACCGAACTGTCTCACGACGTTCTGAACCCAGCTCACGTGCCCCTTTAATGGGCGAACAGCCCAACCCTTGGGACCTTCTCCAGCCCCAGGATGGGACGAGCCGACATCGAGGTGCCAAACCGGGCCGTCGATGTGAACTCTTGGGCCCGATCAGCCTGTTATCCCCGGGGTAGCTTTTATCCGATAAGCCACGGCCCTCCCACGCGGTACCGTGGGATCACTTGGCCCGGGTTTCCCCCCTGCTCGGCTTGTAGGCCTCGCAGTCAAGCCCCCTTCTGCCCATACACTCAACGGCTGATTTCCATCCAGCCTGAGGGGACCTTTGGGCGCCTCCGTTACCTTTTAGGAGGCGACCGCCCCAGTCAAACTGCCCACCAGGCGCTGTCCCCGCACAGCGGGTTAGGCGATAGACCAAGGAAGAGTGGTATTTCACCGGCGGCTCCCCCCCAGCCGGAGCCGGGGGTTCTCAGCCTCCCACCTATCCTACGCATCCTTGGCCCGTCGCCAACGCCAAGCTGCAGTAAAGCTCCACGGGGTCTTCTTGTCCCGCGGCGGGTAGCCCGCATCTTCACGGGCCCTGCAGTTTCACCGCGCTCCCCGTCGAGACAGCGCCCCAGTCGTTACGCTTTTCGTGCGGGTCGGAACTTACCCGACAAGGAATTTCGCTACCTTAGGACCGTCAGAGTTACGGCCGCCGTTCACCGGGGCTTCGGTTTGGGGCTCATCACCCCTCCCCTTAACCTTCCGGCACTGGGCAAGCGTCGGCCCCTATACTGCGGGTTTCCCCTTAGCAGAGACCTGTGTTTTTGTTAAACAGTCGCCAGGGCCGCTTCGCTGCGACCCCCCAGGGCTCCGGCCGCGAGGGCCTTCACCCCAGAGGGCACCCCTTCTCCCGAAGTTACGGGGTCAGCTTGCCGAGTTCCTTGACGGGGAGTCACGCGTCCACCTTAGGGCGTTTACCCCAGGCCACCTGTGTCGGTTTCCGGTACGGGCACCGCCGTGACTGGACGGCGAGGCTTTTCTTGCCAGTGTGGGCTCGGCCGACTCGGTTTGACCGTAGTCGCCCCTCGCCTCGGGCCCTCCGCTTGACCTGGGGGCGGATTTGCCTACCCCCAGACGCCTACGGCCCAAGGACGGACCATGTCCAGTAGGCCCGCTCGACCTACCCTCCTGGGTCCCCCCTCCGTCTCGTAGCGCCACGGCGGCGGGGCCGGAATGTTGACCGGCTGTCCATCGGCATCGCCTGTGCGGCTTAGCCTTAGGTCCCGCCTAACCCTACGCGGACGATCCTTCCGTAGGAAACCTTGGCCATTCGGTGGGCAGGATTCTCACCTGCCTCTTGCTACTCGTGCCGGCATTCTCACTCCTGCCCGCTCCAGCAGGCCTCGCGGCCCACCTTCGACGCTGGACAGGACGCTCCCCTACCGCCCCGGCAAGGCTAGGCTTGCCAGGGCCCGCGGCTTCGGCGGCGGGCTTGAGCCCCGCTACATTTTCGGCGCAGGGCGGCATCGACCGGTGAGCTGTTACGCACTCTTTAAAGGATGGCTGCTTCTAAGCCAACCTCCCGGCTGTCTGGG
>BEIA01000096.1 GCA_002898715.1 bacterium HR24
GCCGTTGCGGTAGAACTCCACCTGCACCGTCTGCCCGGCGCGGAACTGGGTCAGCGCCTGTAACAGTTCGCCCGAGTTGCGCACCTCTCGCCCGCCGATGCGCACGATGACGTCGTTGGGGCGCAGGCCAGCGCGGGCGGCAGGGCCGCCGGCGACCACCTGCGTGATGACGACGCCCTGTTCCACAGGCAGGTTGAACTGGCGGGCGAGCTGGGGGGTGACGTCCACCAGCGCCACCCCCAGGAAGGCCCGCTCCACCCGTCCCTGCTGCATCAGTGCCTCGATGATGGGGCGCGCAGTGGCCGTCGAGATGGCGAACCCGACTCCCTCCGCTTGCCCGCCACGGATAACGGCGGTGGTGATGCCCACCACCTCGCCGCGCATGTTCACCAGCGGCCCGCCCGAGTTGCCCGGGTTGATGGCCGCGTCGGTCTGGATGGCCCCCGGGATGGTCACGCCGCACTGGTCCTCCTGGATGGTGCGGTCCTTGGCGCTCACTACCCCTTTGGTGACGGTGGGGCCGCCGGGCAGGTTCAGAGCGTTGCCGATGGCCACCACATCCTCGCCGATCTGCAGCGCCTCCGAGTCGCCCAGGGTGGCCGACGTCAGGCCGCTGGCCTCTATCTTCAGCACGGCCAAGTCGGTGAGCGGGTCCCGGCCCACGATACGGGCCGGGAAGCGCCTGCCGTCGGATAGGGTCACCGTGATGTTCTGGGCGGGCGAGTCGCACGTGTTGGGCTGCACCACCACGTGGTTGTTGGTGACGATGTAGCCGTCGGAGTCGACGACGATGCCCGTGCCGACGCCCTGCTGAGGGACTGGCTGACCGAAGACGCTGATGCTCGCCGATTCGGTGAGGATGTGCACCACGCTGGGCCGCAGGCGCTCCACCAGGGCCGGTACCGACAACTCACCGGCGGGCGCCTCCTGGCTGGCGGGGCCGGATCGCCCGAAAGCCTGCGGGGTGGCGACGGAGTTCGAGGAGCTGCCCTGGCAGGCAGCCAGGACGAGCGCCAGCAATACGAGGAACGCGAGAATTGGCCTCACACTACTTCCTCCTCTCGTTCTTCCCCCTCCAGCAGCCAGTCCACCAGAGCGGGGTCGTAGGGCAGGCTGAGTTCGGGCCGCTCGGGCACGGGCAGGGGCGCTACCGACAGCGGCAAGGGGGCGGTCATCAGGTTGTAGGCGTAGGCGGCCAGGGGCAGGAGGCCGACCACATCTTCGGCGTTGTAGCGCACCAGGGTGTCCAGGGCGCCCCTGTGGCCGCGGCGGTACATCTGCCACAGGAGCACGGCATGGTAGCCGCTGAGCCCCTGCAGCGCTGAAGGGCGGGCCATGCCTGTGGCCACCTCCACCCTCTTGAGGCCGCCCCTGAGCCCGAGCCGACGCAGGACGTACATCAGGTCGAGGTGGGCGATGCCCGTCAGCACCGGGCCCATCTCAGCCTCGATGAAGGGCACATCGAAGCGCTGCCCGTTGTAAGTGATGATGAGCCGGTACCGGCGCACCTCCCTTGGGAACAGGTGCAGGTTGTGCCCGCGCACGAAGGCCCGGTACTCCTGCCCGTCGTAGATGCCGATGACGGTGATGACGTTGAAGCCCCAGGCCAGTCCGGTGGTCTCGATATCGAGGCAGGCCACATGGCCCCAGAAGTCGGCCAGCAGCCGCCACCGCTCGCCAGCGGGCAGGAGGGCCTGGAAGTGGAGGGCATCGCCCAGGCTGAGGCGGCGGCAGGACTCCTCCAGTTCGGCGCGCAGCAGCTCCCGGTGCCAGGGGGCCAGCCAGGGCAGCGGGTGGCGGAGGGCGTCCTCCCAGGTCAGGACCCCTTCTCGCCAGAAGCGGGCCTCGGTACGAGGCCCCACCCCGTGCAGGTGCAGGAAGGTATGCCTCAGCACAGCCCCTATTTTAATGGTGCTGAGATGAGCGACAGGTTAAAGAAAGGGCGTCCCTTTTGGACAGCGCCCGGCCGGAGGCGTATCATATAGCCAGCCCAGAGCAGGGAGGTCCAGCCCCATGCGCTTCAAGGACAACGTTTGCGTCGTCACCGGCGCCTCCCGAGGCATCGGCAAGGCCATCGCCCTGGCGCTCGCCCGCGAGGGTGCCCATGTGGTGGTGACCGCCCGCTCCAGCGAGGGAGCGCCCTCCAAGCTGCCCGGCACCATCGAAGAGACGGCCCGCCTCATCCAGGAGATGGGGCAACGGTCCCTGGCTATCCCCTGCAACGTAGCCGACGAGGCCCAGGTGGAGGAACTGGCCCGCCGCACCCTGGAGGAGTTCGGCCGGGTGGACATCCTCGTCAACAATGCCGGCGTCAGCTATCCCGCGCCCTTCATGGAAACGCCGCCCCGCCGCTGGGACCTGGTCATGAACGTCAACCTGCGCGGCACGGTGCTGTGCAGCATGGCCTTCCTGCCCCATATGGTCCGCCAGGGCGGCGGAAAGATCATCAACGTCTCTTCGGGGGCGGTGGACGTGGAGCGGGCAGTGCAGGTCGGCCTGCTGTCCTATTCAGTGGCCAAGGCTGCCGTGGAGCAGCTCACCCGCGGTCTGGCCGTAGAGTTAGCGCCCAAGGGCGTCGCCGTCAATTGCCTGCGCATCGAGCTGAACATCGTCACCGAGGGGTGGACCTACCTCAACCCCAACCAGGACTACTCGGACTGGGACAAGCCGGAGACGGCCGCCGAGGCCGCCCTGTGGCTGGCGGCCCAGGACCGGAGCTTCACCGGCCAGGTCCTGACCATCGGCGAGATCCAGCAGCGGATGGCACACACGGGCTGAGAGGGATCCGGGGCCCGGCCCCCGGGCGTAAGAGACAATGGAGGAACCACCAGGCCCCAGGGGGCGCGAGAGCCCGGGCATGGGCCCTGCATACGGTGACGCCTCCGATGAGGAGCTTATGGCCGCCGTGGCGCAACGAGACCCACGGGCCCTGGAGGCTGTGTACGACCGCTACGGCTCGGTGGTCTACTCCCTGGCCCGCCGCCTCCTGGGAGACCCTCATCGTGCCGAGGACGTGGTGCAGGACATCTTCCTGCGCCTGTGGGACAGGCCCCAACTGTACGTGGCCTCCCGCGGCCAGCTCCTGACCTGGCTGCTGACCTTGACGCGCAACCGCGCCATAGACCAGCTCCGGGCCCAGGGGCGGCGCCAGCGCTTCCTGCGCGCGCCGGCCGGGGCCCAGGTAGAGACGCAGGACCCGGTGGAGCAGGCTCAGTGGGCCCTGGAGCGTCACCAGGTGCTGGCCGCCCTGACTCACCTGCCGCCCGAGCAACGAGAGGCCATCGAGCTGGCCTATTTCCGCGGCCTCACCCATCGCGAGATAGCCGAGGCTACCGGGCTGCCCCTGGGCACGGTCAAGACCCGCATCCGCCTGGCCATGCAGAAGCTGCGGGCCATGCTGCTGGAGGAGGACTGAGGGTTGGACTGCTCCGGAGCACGCGACGTCCTGGACCTGCTCGCCCTGGGCGCCCTCGACCCCGAAGAGGCGGTCCCGCTGGAGGAGCACCTGGCCAGCTGCGCCGATTGCTCTCGCTACCTCGCCGGCTCGCGCGAGGTGGCCGCCCGCCTGGGGCTGGCCGTGCCCGTGCTTGAGCCGCCGCCCAGGCTGCGACGCCGCGTCATGGCGGCAGCGGAGCGCAGGCATGAGGCACGGCCGGTGCCTGGCAGGCTGGCCTGGGCTGGACTGGGCGGCCTGACCGCCGCGGCGGTGGCCCTCTCCGCCTTCTTCTTCGTCGAGTGGCGGATGGCCCGGGACGACCGGGATCAGCTAGCCGCCGAGCTGTCCCACGCCCAGTCAGTGGTGCGCGAGCACCAGGAACTGATGCAGCTCTTCACCATTCCTGACCTGGCCCGTATCCCTATGTTCTCCCAGTCGCCCGAGCTGACAGCCAACCTTTCCTACTACTGGAGCACCCAGAAGCGATGGGGCTTCATCGTGGGGACAGCTCTGCCGCCTCCCCCTGCCGGCAGCACCTACCAGCTGTGGTTCGTCAGTGGGGACGACGTGCGGGGCGTGGGCACCTTCCGTCCGGGGGAGGAGGGCATCGTCTACCACGCCTTCGATCTGTCACTGTTCCCTGCCGGGTGGCGTCCCTCCGCCATCATGGTGACGGTGGAGCCAGAGGGGGGCAGCCCCCGCCCCACCGGACGGCCCATCATCGTGGGCACCATTGCCCGCTGAGGGGGTGGCCCGCGGCCCCACCGGCCTGGGCCGACAGGGCGACTCGTGTTCCCCGCGTCTGGCCTGACTACCAGGTGTCGAGAGGCAGGGCGGGGCGCGCTTGACAGAGGCGGCGCGCCTATGCTCATGTAGTGCCAGCCCAGGCAGGAGGACGACCATGGCCCGTGTCCACGGCGGCGAGATGGTGGCCCGCGTGCTGCAGGCGGCCGGCGTGCGCGAACTCTTCACCCTTCACGGCGGCCATATCGACCCCATCCTGGAGGCGTGCGACCGCCTCGGGTTCCGCATCGTGGACACGAGGCACGAGCAGGCTGCAGCCCACATGGCCGACGCCTGGGCCCGCACCACCGGCCGGCTGGGTGTGTGCGCGGTCACCGCCGGGCCGGGCGTGACCGACGCCGTGACCGGTGTGGCCAACGCCTTCATGGACTGCGTGCCCATGCTGGTGCTGGGAGGCCGCAGCCCCCTGCGAGACGAGGACACGCTCCCGTTGCAGGGCTTCCCTCAGCTCGAGATGATGCGCCCCATCACCAAGTGGGCCCGCTGCGTGTATCACCCGGAGCGCATACCGGAATACGTGGCCATGGCCATCCGCCACGCCACCACCGGCCGGCCCGGCCCTGTCTATCTGGAGCTGCCCATCGATGTCCTCTTTGCGGGGCGGGATGAGGAGCAAGTGGCTTGGCCCGAGGCGCTCCGTCCCGAGCACCCGCCCGCTGCGCGGCCCGAGGCGGTGGAGGCGGTGCTGGAGTTGCTGGCCAGGGCCGAGCGGCCCGTCATCCTGGCCGGAGGCGGGGTGTGGTTCTCCGGCGCGGCCGACTTGCTGCGGGAGTTCGCGCAAGTGACGTCGGTGCCGGTGTTCATGAACGCCAAGGCCCGCGGCGCCGTTCCCGAGGACACGCCTCTGGGTTACGGCGGCTTCGCCCTCTTCTCCTCGGGGCTGGTGCAGCGGGAGGCCGGGCCGGCGGACGTGGTGCTGGTCCTGGGGGCGCGGCTGGGCCTCTTCACCGGCGGGCGGCGCCAGAGCGTCATCCCGGCCTCGGCCACCGTGGTTCAGGTGGACATCGAGGGCGAAGAGATCGGCCGCAACCGCGATGTCCAGCTCGGCATCGAGGCCGACTGCCGCGAGTTCCTGCGCCAGGCGCTGGAGGCGGCCAGGGGGCGTCGGTGGCCAGAGCGGACGCGCTGGCTGGAGGTGCTGGAGCAGGCCCAGCGGGAGCGGCAGGGGGCCTTCGCCTCGGCCCTGGAGCGGGACGATGTGCCCATCCATCCCTTCCGGCTGGCCCACGAGCTGGCCCAGCGCCTGGGCCCCGACGACGTGGTGGTGGCCGATGGCGGCGAGGCGGCTTCTTGGATCGGCGACGCGGTGGCCATGCGCCGACCCGGCCGCTTTCTCTCCCATGGCTACCTGGGCTGCCTGGGGGTGGGCCTGCCCTTCGCCGCCGCCTGCAAGCTGGCCCACCCCGAGGGCCGCGTCCTGCTGGTCATCGGCGACGGCTCGGTGGGGCTCAACTTCGCCGAGTTCGACACAGCTGTGCGCCACGGCCTGCCCTTTGCCTGCGTCATCTTCAACGACAAGGCGTGGGGCATGTCCCGCCACGGCCAGCAGATCATGTTCCAGGGGCGCACCATCGCCACCGACCTGGGGCTGGTGCACTACGAGAAGGCGGCGGCGGGATTCGGCGTCCACCCTGAGCTGGTGACCAGACCTCAGGAGATAGGTCCGGCCCTGGAGCGGGCCTGGGCTACAGGGCAGGTGGCCTGCATCAATGCCCTCATCGACCCCGAGGTCATCGCACCCGTCACTCTGGCCATGATGGGACTGCCCGCCGCGCCGACGCCCCAGGCAGCCAAGGACCAGGGCAGGACGGTGCTTCCCTACTACGGCCAGCGGGAGCTCTGAGGCTACAGCAGGGCCGGGTACGTGACGCGACCGCCCTCTACCCTGGCGAACGGCGTCAGCCGGTGAGGCTGCCAGCGGCGGGCGTCCACGATGTGCCGCACCTCGATGCCCCGGGCCGTGAGGTAGTCGGCTACCAGCAGGCGGTGGCAACGGACATAGGCCGCCTCGGCACACATTATGGCCGTAGGCTGCTCTCGCGCCAGGTCGAGCAGCCGCTGGGCTGCCGAAGCGAATTCCGGCGTGAGCATGTGGTCGGCGTAGGCGCGAAAACCCGGGCTGCGCCAGCCCAGGTTCGGCGAAGGGCCGCGGGACGGGCGTCGGCGCCCCCCGAGCTCAGGCAGATGCAGGTACTCGATTCCCTCCCTGGCCAGGGCACTGGCGAGGACATCGGCGCCGAAGTGGGGGTGGCGGCGGGAGGAGGGGAACCGGCGGATGTCTACGAGCCGCCCGATGCCGTGGGCCTTCAGGGCAGCGAGGAACTCTTCCAGGCTACGGGTAGAATGACCGATGGTGTAGACGACCAGCGGCCTTACCTGCCCAGGAACTCCCGCACCACCTCCAGGAAGCGCCGGAGCTGGTCGTGGTGGACCCAGTGCCCGGCGCCCTCGATGACGACCACGCGGTAGTCGGGAATGACGGTCACGCGCCCGCCCTGGCGAGGGTCGGCTGCCCAGCTCTCGCTGCCCTTGACGAGCAACACCGGCGCCTGTATCTGGGCCCAAATGTCCTGGGCATCGGCCAGGTTGAAACCGTAAGGCGAGCGCTGGCGCACGTAGTTGTCGAACTTCCAGGAGTAGGTGCCGTCGGCGTTCTGGCGCACCCCATGGACGGTGAGGTGCCAGGCCATCTCCTCGGTCAGGTGGGGATTGGCCTCCTTCATCCGCTTGGCCGCCGCTTCCAGGGTAGGGTAGCGGCGGGGCACCCGCCGCTCCAGCTCACGCATCTGGGCGATCCAGTTGCGCATGCGCTGGTGAGCGGGAGGCATGTCTATCTGGGGAGGCCCCCAGCCCTCGATGGACACGACCCTGGACACGCGCTCTGGAAACACACCGGCATACTGCAGGGCGATGGCTCCCCCCAGCGAGTGGCCGATGATGGTGAGAGGGCCGTCGGTGATGGCTTCGGCGAGGGCCGCAATGTCCAGCACGAACTCGGGGAGGCTGTAGGTGCCGCC